>NZ_JBEYXD010000037.1:0-82598 GCF_040644975.1 Streptomyces sp. NPDC046900
GATGCCGGGCAATCGCCCGGATCGGCATCTGCTCGGCCCGGTGCAGCCGACGGATCTCAGCCCAGTCCTCCACATGAATCACCCTCTCCTCCTGACCCTCGAAGAAGATCAGGATGATCAGAAGATCGCGAAGTGGGTCACCGTTCATCCGCCGATCAGCGGTCCGTTTTCACCCGTCGCCGAGACCCGCACACAAAAACCGGCACCCTAGCTACGCCCGACATGAACGTGCTCCGTTGCCGGTCCCGGCAGCAGACGTCACGATCTCACCAGCAGACCGAGGATCGCGCAACGTGCCGCAGACGATCCTGGTGGGCGAGGGCGTTCCGTCATTCCCGGAACCCAACAGCGCTTGGCGCGCCTTCTTCGAGGGCGACTACTCACTCATCGGCGCGCAGGGCCCGCCCGACGACCTGGCCCGGTTGCGTTTCGCTGAGGGCGGCGCCTGGCTCGGCCGAGTGCACGTGACTCCGACGCAGATGGTCGTTGCCGTGGAAGGCAGCCGTGTGAACGATGCGGAACTCGAGCTGTTCGGGGAGTCCGAGCGCAGCAGCCGTCGGCTCGAAGCGGCGGGCGAGGCCACGTTCCCGCTCGCGCATGGCCTGCCTGCGCACGCGTGGCTGTGGCTGAAGCGAGGCACCATGTGGCTCGACTACCGCTCGATCGATCCCAGGTCCGGCTGGACGGGCGATCTGGACCGGGCAGGCGTGGAGATCGAGGTGCCAGTCGAGCCGCAGGTCCGCATCGAGGCCCTCATCGCTTCCGGCGAGGGACCCCATGTCGAATTCAAGGAGTGCCTACCGACCAAGCAGAGCCGGCGGACTTTGAAGACCGTCGCGGCATTCGCCAACGGGGACGGCGGAACCATGGTTTTCGGGATCAACCGTGACGAGGTCACGGTCACCGGCTTGAGCGAGGACAAGCCGCCCACCAAGCTGCGCGACCACCTGGTCGACCTGGTACGGGGCACCGTGATTCCGATGCCCCACGTGGAAGCCCGAGACTACAGGATCGATGACAAGCTGATCCTGGTCCTTGAGGTATCGCCGGGCACTAGCCCGCCCTACGGGCTGTCCACGCCCGACGCACGCGACAAGCCCGAGTACTTTGTCCGCCGTGGGGCCAGCACCTTTCCCGCACAGCCGAACGACCTGAGCGAAGCCGTTCTCAGCAGGGGACGCACTGAGGGCGACACCTCCAGCAGGTTCGCAGGATGACCAGGGCGATTCGGGGCGGCGGTCGCCTCCACCCGCACCCGCACCCGCACCTGGGCCTGTGACCGGGCAGCCCGCGCGATCAGCCCCTCGGTGCGCAGTCTGGCCGGCCGCTGCCGGGTCTGCTCGATGCGCACCTCGGGGGCGATCACCCGGTGCATCTGCTGGGTGGTGGCCATCTGGCACCGCGCCAGCACGGCCAGCGCTATCCGGTCCCCTCTGCCCGCGTCCAAGCCGATCATCACGGGTTTGCTCGCTTCCCGTCCGGTGCGGCGCCGTCCTGTCCGGCGCCGCATCTACCGGTCACGGCAGCAGCGGGCCCCGACCAGACCACCGACAATGAGAACGGGCCTGCTGGCCTATAGGTGATGGCGAAAACCGTGCGCCAGGTCGACCTCGTCTTTCCTAAACTCGTGGCCGTGGCGTTGATCTACAGCAGCGGAAGCTGCGATGACCTTCCCGAACACGCGAGGCCGGATGGCTACCTGGCCCCGCTCACCGCCACGCCCACCGAATGGGTCACGGTCCTCGGAACGCCCGTCCATGACCGCTTTGACTGGGGGATCAGCAGCCACCTCACCCGCCCTGAGGCACGGTCGTACGCCCTGAAGGAGTACACCGGGACCCGGGCGATGATTGGCTCCGCCGGGATCAGCACCTTCTACCCCGAGATGCGCACCGTCTTCGAAGAGGGACTGCGAGACAAAGACGAGCGCGCGGAGTTTTTCGTACAGCGCCGCACCCACCATGGGCTCGCCGAACCGACGCTGGAGTTCACCCCCTCGTTCCTGTGGTACTTCGACGCCATCCCCAGGAACGACGGCTCCTGGTACTACCTCGACGACGCCGGCCGCGACCACGAACTGGTGCGCACTCGCCGCACTGACACCGAATTGCGTATCGACATCGCGGCCCTGCCTCTGCGCCGCTACTTCGCGGTACGCAGCCGCCTGCTGGTGATTCAGCATGACCGGATCACTCGACTCGATCACGTGCCCGATCCGGAGATCGACGCGGTGGAGCGCTCCGACCTGCGGCACTTCGCCTTCCACAGCGGAGACATCCACTCCGTGGACCGCCCAGGCTTTGTACGGCTGGTCGGAAAGCAGATCGTGCTGCCCATCGACGCAGCGCCAGCTGACCTGGCTCGCCCACACACCTCCGAACGCCGGTTTCCGGATTACACGGTCGGCGTCGACCCCAGCACCGGGGAGCGCATCACCTCCACGTGCGATCCCGACAAGCTGAGCAACTACTTCACCGACCGCGGTACCCCGCACTACCTGACGCGGGTGTACTTCCGGCGCGAAGTCCTCAACCGGTACACCTCCCAGCCGTCCCGCTACCGCATAGAAGCCGGCCGACTGAGCTGCCTGGGCCTGTGGGGCATCTCCATCGGCACCAACCCCGAAGGCCTCACTGAGGTCTACCTCGGAGACCTCGGACGCGACCTTCCAGCGGAAGAGCGCGACCACTGGCTCAGTTTCAACGTCCCTCCCAGCGGAGGCCGTGACGAGGGCCGCTTCAGCCGAGACATCCTCGGCCAGTGGACCGATGGGCCACCCGACCCGCTACGCCGACTGTTTGCCGCACGGGAGCACTTCAGCACAGCCCTGATCACGCTCCTTGGACAAGCGGTCTACAAGACATGGCATCCCGCCGACCAGATTGCCTTCGAGGGCCTGCACATGCCTACCAGCAGCGAGCAGCATGAGGCCGACACCCTCATCCTGCTGCTCGCCAAAGGCGTGATCGACTACCTGAACGTCAAGGCTCTCCGACGCCTCCCCGGGGTGACCGACCCCAAGGCGCTGGGCATCAACTGTCTCGAAGCATGGGTCATTTCCAGCGGAGAGGACAGCGACACCTTGATCCGGCCGTTGCGCCTCCTGCAAGGCCTCCGCTCCACCGGACCTGCCCATCTGCGCGGCAAGGACTGGCACGCCACTCTGACGCGAGCTGGCCTGGACGGGCTGAGACCCGATGAGCAGTTCGTGCAGGTCCTCACTCTGACCGGTGACGCCCTCAGAGCACTCGCGCAGCACGCCGAAACACAACATCAGAGCACCCAGTAGAGGCGCACGCCGACGGACAGGGGCGGCCCGCCGGCAGGCCGCCCTGCGCCATGCCGGGCTACGCCCACTCCATGCCCAGCTCCCGCAGCGCGTTGTCCAGGAGCGGTGTTTCTGATCAGTGTCTGGTGGTTTTACCTGGGCTTATCAGTTTGATGTGCTGGTGTGGCCGGGTGCGAGTGTGGATGGCGTCTTGATGTGTGGGTCCTGGCCTGCGGTTTTGTCAGTTGGTGGGCCGGGTGATCGGGTGGTGTCAGTTGTGGTGACCGGCGATCAGGTTCAGTGATCGCTGGTATAGGCGGCGTGTTCTGCGGGTGGTGGGTGGTGGTGCGGCAGGTGGGGCATGCTTTGGGGCTTCGGGGGCCGTAGCGGTGGATGGGCGTGGCGCACAGGGTGAGCCATTGCTGGAGTTCACGATGGCGGAACTGGTAGGCGGGGCCGCTTGTCGGCGACACTGGTAGGCGGGGCCGCTGTAGCGGAGCAGGCCGGCCGTGACCGGACCGTGCACGTGTCGGCGATGCCGCCTACGTCGGCGAGCACCTACGCGAGCTCGGTGACCGGCTCTCCTGGGCGGGCTTGAACGAATCGCCAGGTCGCCGTCGAGCCGTCGAGTCCTGCAACACAGTTGCGACGCAGTTGAAGTCGGCCATGCGCAAGCACGGGGTGACATCCAGGACTGTACTGGCAGTGACTCTGATGCGGGCGGGAATCGTCCGAAAAGTCCGATGTTCCCGTGTGCGCCCATGCATTCTTTTAGCCCATCTGCCCAATGGATAACGCCCGATGACCGGTCCCATACTCCCTGAGCGGACTGCGTCCCGCCGGGACGCATCGACGAAATGGATTGCTTATGAGCAGTGCCGAGGAGACGGGTGCGTGCGGGCGCGAATTCCAGGGCGATCGCGACGAGCCCGAGTACGCAGCCGAGGAGACGGGTGCGTGCGGGCGCGAACTCCACGGCGATCGCGACGAGCCCGAGTACGCAGAAGAAGAACGTACTGACTCGAAGGAGCCTTCCGCCTACGTTCCGCTCTGACTCCACCCTCTAACCCCGACTGAAGGGTTCTCAGTCCATGAAGAGACGTGGGCGCTTGCGCGCTCCTGTTTCGGTCCTTATAGCCACGAGCCTCGGCGTGTTCGCCGCGGCTCAGACCCCCGCCATCGCCGCCGTTCCGGCGGCTGCGGCTCAGCCAACCGTCATGCAGCACTCCACGGGGTCGCCCGCCACGCGGGCCGAGGCCTCCCTGCTGGCGGCAACGTCCCCCGCTCCGGCACCTCAGGCATCGCATGCGTCAGCTGCGGCTGCAGGTGGTGTGACATCGATGTGCGCGACCCCGACGTCGAAGTTTGTGGCGCGGTGTTTCGCGATGCGGGTCAATGCCGTCAACGGCGGTAAGGGCCTTAGGGCTGCCGCCACCCCGCCTTCCGGTCTGGGGCCCAGTGACCTGGTCAGCGCCTACAATCTGCCGAAGGACGGGGGCGCCGGCGCGACGATCGCGATCGTCGACGCCTTTGATGATCCGAACGCGGCCTCCGACCTGGCCGTGTACCGGCAGCAGTACGGCCTGCCGCCGTTGAACCCGGGCCAGTTCATCAAGGTCAACCAAGAAGGCCTTCAAAGCAACTACCCGCGGGCCGACAGCGGCTGGGCGGGTGAGATCTCACTCGACCTCGACATGGTCTCTGCTGTCGCGCCCAAGGCCAACATCATCCTCGTCGAGGCCAACAACGCCATCACACCCGACCTCGGTGCCAGCGTGAACGAGGCCGTCGCGCTGGGCGCGGGCTACGTGTCGAACAGCTACGGGTCCGGGTACAGCTCCACACCCGGCAGCGGCGAGTCGGCGGCAGACCTGCAGGCGTCGAAGGAGTACTACGACCATCCCGGTGTCGCGGTCGTCGCCTCCAGTGGTGACGAGGAATACGGCGTCTCATTTCCCGCGTCCTCGCCCTATGTCACCTCCGTCGGCGGCACCTCGCTGGTCAAGGATCCGTCCACGGCACGCGGTTGGAGCGAGACGGCCTGGAACAGCCGCGGGTCCGACGGCCGGAATTACGGTCCTGGTTCCGGCTGCTCGACCATCGAGCCGAAGCCGGCGTTCCAGAAGGACACCGGCTGCACCAATCGCACCGTCGCCGATGTCTCGGCGGTCGCCGACCCGGCCACCGGCGTCGCGATGTACGACACCTACGGCGAGACCGGCTGGCTGCAAGCCGGCGGCACCAGCGCCTCCTCCCCGATCATCGCCTCGACCTACGCGGATGCCGGGCCGGTAGCCAAGGGCACGTATCCCAACAGCTACCCGTACGCGCACACCGACACTCTCAACGACGTGACGTCGGGTTCCAACGGCACCTGCACCCCTGCGTATCTGTGCACCGCGGGACCGGGCTACGACGGTCCCACCGGATTGGGCACGCCGAACGGGACCGCCGCGTTCAGTGGCGGGCCGGTCGGTACGCTCAGCGGCACCGTCACGGATGCATCGACCGGCAAGCCGGTCTCCGGGGCGAAGGTCAGCGTGTCCGGACCGTCTCCGGAAACCACGGCCACGGGTGCTGACGGCACCTACCAGTTGAGGCTGGCGCCTGGCTCCTATGACGTCACTGTGGCCGCCTTCGACTACACAGGCAAGCCGACGGACACCATTGTCGTCACCGCAGACAACACCAGCACGGCCAATATGACGCTAACCAAGGTGCCGACGGTGACCGTCAGCGGTACCGTCACCGACGCTTCCGGGCATGGCTGGCCGCTCTACGCCGCCATCAAGATCGACGGCACACCCTACGGCACGCTCTACAGCAACCCGGTCACCGGCACGTACTCCGTCCAGCTGCCGGAGAACGGCAGCTACACGCTGCACACCACCTCCAACTACCCCGGCTACACCGCGCGTGACACCAGCGTGACGACGAAGACCACGAGCGTGGTCCACAACATCGGGCTCACCGCCGAGCTACTGTCGGCGCACGGTTCCGCGCCCGGCTACACCGAGCACGCCTCGGGCAATACCGAGACCTTCGACGGCACTACGCTGCCGGCAGGATGGAGTGCCGACGCCACCGAGGGACAACCCTGGCAGATATATACAAATCTGGGGGACAACCCTACGGGAGGCACCGGCAATCTCGCCATGGTCCTGGCTATGGATCAGAACCTCAAGCCTGTTCCGACTGACTCGGCGCTGCTCACTTCCGTGGTGACGGTACCCGCCTCCGAGACACCGTTCGTGTCCTTCGACACTGTCAGCATCGGTGGCGTTATGGACCTCGACTACAGCGCGGACGGCGGCAAGACCTGGACGACCGAGAGGCAGGACATCGCGGACAAGCTCGGACTCCAGACGGTTGAGCTGCCCGCCAGCGGCAAAACGGTCTCGGCGCGCGTCAGGTTCCGTTATCAGGCCAACACCCCAAGCTCCCCGTTCGGCCTTGGTTCGGAGATCGACAACGTCCACCTGGGCGGCGCCTGGGTGACCCCGCAGACCGGCGACCTCATCGTCGGTAACATCACCGACGGCATGGCCTCCAAGCCGTTGGACGGCGCGAGGGTGTCCGTCGCGGGCCGGCCGCAGCAGTCCGCGCTCAGCGCGCCCATGGCGGGCCTCGCAGGCCGGAGCGACGGGTTCTACTGGTTCTTCTCCTCACTGACCGGCCGCCAGACGGTCACCGCCACGGCGTACGGCCACGACCCCGCCTCCGCGAAGGTGAAGCTGGACGCCAACAAAGTCACCGGGGTCGACCTGACGCAGCACGCCGGCCGACTGGTAACCAGCAGCAGCCCGATCAGCGCGACCGTGCCGTGGCAGGGTTCGGCGACCCGCGACCTGACGCTCACCAACACCGGTGACGGTCCTTTGACGGTCAAACTCGATGAGTTCAGCGGTTCGACGACGCCCGCTCAAACGCAGGGCCCGGCGCTCGAGCGTGTGCCGATCAACAGGAACAGCCTCAAGACGCACGGCCTGCCGATCCCCACGTCTGTCGTGAACCGCACCCCTGCGCGGACGAACGCGAAGACCAACGAGACCAGCGGCGCAGCGACGACCTCGGGGCCGGACTGGACATCAATCGCCGACCTGCCCTCCGGTGGCTGGGCCATGGTGGCCGGCAGCTACCAGGGCACGCTGTACGCGGGGCTGGGCGCCAAGGGCGCGAGCTGGGACACGAACCAAACGTTCTATGCCTACGACCCGGCCGCGAAAGCCTGGCGCCAAAAGGCCAGCGCACCTTACGCCGCGGAATGGGGGCAGGGCAACTTCATCGGCGGCAAGTTCTACGTCACCGGCGGCATGGACGCGAGCGTCAGGTTCACCGCCAAGACGCAGGTCTACGACCCCGCGACCAACAGCTGGAGCACGGCAGCTGACAACCCCAGCCCGACGGTCGACAGTGGCGCCGCTGTACTGGACGGAAAGTTGTACGTCGTCGGCGGAATCACCAGTACCGGTACTACTCTCACCACTGTCTCCGCCGTCAAGGTCTACGATCCGAAGACCGACACCTGGAGCACGGCCCACTCCTACCCCGAATCGATCGAGGGTGAGTCGTGCGGCGCCATCGCAGGCAAGCTCTACTGCGCTGGTGGCGACAACGGCGCTGGCGACAACGGCATCACTACACCCGTCACTACAGACGCCTACGTCTACAACCCGTCCAGCGACACCTGGCAACGCGTCGCCGACATGCCCCTCGGCCTGGACACGGCGGCGTACAGCACAGCCGACGGACGACTGCTCATCTCCGGCGGCTCGCTCGGCGACGGGACGCGGATGACCAACGCGGGTTACGCCTACGACCCGGCGATGAACTGGTGGACACCGCTGCCCAATGCGCCCACGGCGTCTCTCGATGCGGTCGGCGCGCTCGGTTTCTACTCGATCGGAGGCTGGCAGTCGGACATGGCGGCTGGCTCGGTGCTGTCCGGCTACGACCAGGTCAGCCCGGTCAACGTGCCATGGCTGTCGGAGAGCCGAACGACACTGACCATCCAGCCCGGCCATCACGCAACCGTACGCGTGCAGCTGAACGCGCGTGACGCCGCGCTGACGCGGCCGGGAACCGAGACCGCGACCCTCATGATGGAGACCAACTCCCAATACCCCAACGCCACCATTCCGGTCTCCATGACGGTACAGGCGCCATGACGGTACAGGCGCCGACGGCCCGGATGGAGATCACCGGCACGGCGAGCGCCCGCGACACACGCCGGTAACCTCACGCCGCGGGGGCCACAGTCCAGATCAACGGCCGGACAAGCCCCTGCAGGCTCACGACCCAGGCCAACGGCCAGTACGACCTGTGGCCGGACGCCACGGACAGTCCCGTCACGATCACCGTGACCAAGAACGGCTACCAGCCGGCAACCGAGAGGATGCCGCTGCATGCGGGCAAGAAGGTGACCATCAACTTCAACCTGACGTAAACACAGCCACGGTCGGTCTACGTCGACCACGACTGAACCGATGGTGGGGCCGAGCGCTACGCGCCCGGCCCCACTCCGCGGTCCCCTTGGGCTCGGACGCCGACCGAACTGAACAAGTGCGACCTCACACCTGGTATCGCGAGGAACGGGCGAGATCGCGACGTTGTTGGTAAGACGGCGCCGTGGGGCGACGCCAAGCAGCGCGCGTGGGAGTGTGGACCGTTGTCTCGGCGACACCATAGGGAGGGGTTTCAGTGGGACGAGGGGCGCAGGACGCTGCACCGGAATGCGTGCCCGCGCGACCTCCACGCCTGGTCGGCCGCCGCGCCGAGTTGGAGTCGATCATCCAGGCGCTGACCGGCGCTGCGGTCACGGTGCTGATCGAGGGCGAGGCGGGCGTGGGCAAGAGCCGCCTGCTCCGGGAGGCGCTGCACACCCACGCCGTAGAGGCGCGCGGCCCCCTGGTTGCCATGTGCCTGCCCTTCAAGGAAGCGCTCACCCTGCAACCAGTCGTGGACGCGGTACGCCAGGCCCGCACAGGGCCGGCGGGGATCGAGTTCACCGCCCTGGCCGGGGCGCTACGGCCGCTGTTCCCGGAGTGGGCTCACGAGTTGCCGCCGGATCCGGGTCCCCTCGGCGACGCCGGCGCCGCGCGGCACCGGCTGTTCCGCGCGCTGGGTGAGCTGCTGGAAGGGCTGGGTATCGAGATCCTGGTCATCGAGGACCTCCACTGGGCGGATGACGCGACGCTCGGCTTCCTGCTGTTTCTTGCCGCTGAGCACACTCGGCGCGTCAGTCTGGTGCTCACCTATCGCCCCGAGGAGGTGCCGGCCGGCTCCGCACTGCGTTCGCTGGCCGCGCGGTCGACCGCCGGGGCCGGGCATGTGCGCGTTCGCCTCGCCCCGCTGTCGGTGTCCCACAGCGCCGAGTTGGTCTCCTCCATGCTTGACGACGAGCACGTCTCCGACGCCTTCGCCTGTCTCCTGCACCGGCGCACCGAGGGCCTGCCACTCGCCCTGGAGGAATCCGTCCGGCTGCTGGGGGACCGCCGCGACCTGGTGCGCTCCCACGGTGAGTGGGTCCGCCGCGCTCTGGAGGAGATCAGTGTGCCGCCGACCATCCGTGACGCCGTCCTGGAGCGTTTCGCCCGCCAACCCCCGGACGTGCGGCAGGTGGTCCGTGCCGCGGCCGTCCTTACCGAGCCGGCCGAGGAGTCCCTGATCGCTCACATCAGCGCCCTGCCCGCACGGCGCGCCGTGGCCGCGGCGGCCGCGGCCCTGCGCAGCGGGACCCTCATCGAACAGGCTCCGGGTCGGCTGGGGTTCCGGCACATCCTGGCCGCTCGCGCCGTCCACGACGATATTCCGCTGCATACCCGCCGGGCCCTGCACCTACGGGCCGCCCAAGCCCTGGAGCAGACTAAGCCCGCCCCGCTGGCCCGGCTGGTACACCACTTCCGCGAGGCGGGCGCCAGGGAGCGGTGGTGCCACTACGCCGAACGGGCCGGTGACCTGGCCCTGGCCTCCGGCGATTACCAGAACGCGGTCGCGATGATGCAGATGCTCCTGGCCGAGGGCGAGTTGCCGACCGAGGGCGTGGTGCGGTGGTGCCAAAAGTTCCCCGTCTTCGCCTGCACGGGATACCTGGGCGGGACGGACCTGATCCGCACGCTGCGCTCCCTGATCGACGATGCGGCCCTGGATGTCGTCGAACGAGGGCGGATACGCCTGCAGTTGGGCCGCATGTTGGTCCTCACGGGCCAGTACGGCGCGGGTGCCGCCGAGTTGGAGTGCGGGATCTCCGAACTCGCCGACCGTCCGTTGGAAGCGGTGAGCGCGATGAGCGCATTGGCCCAGCCGTCTGCGCCGTGGCTGTCGGTGGCAGAGCAACGCGACTGGTTGGACCGGGTCACCGAGTTGGCGCGGACAGTTCTGCCGGCGGAGTACCGTCTGAGGATGCTGGTCGAGCGGGTCACCGCGATGCTGGGCATGGGTGATCCCGCCGGATGGAAGGCCGCGCGGCAGATACCCGCAACCGTCTCCTCCGCCCGGGACGCGGTCGAGTTGACCCGCGCAGACCTGAACATCGGTGACGAGGCCATACGCTGGGGCCATTACGGCGAAGCCAGACAACGCCTGACCATCAGCCACCGTGCGGCCGTGGAACGGGGGTTTCTCCGGATGCGCGACCTGGCGGCCGCGACCCTGATCCACCTTGATTGGCACACGGGGGCCTGGGAAGGACTCGGCGAGCGGGCCGCCGCTGTGGCCGCCGACGCCGGGGACGAGCCGCTGATCCAACTCGACACCTCGCTCGTCACCGGTCATGTGACCGCGGCCGCCGGCGACCTGGACGCGGCCGCGGACCGGCTCACGCACGTGCTGGTCGACAGCCGCACACGGGGCCTCCTCGACATATCGCTGGAGGCCGCCGCCGCTCTCGCCCGTGTGCGGTTGGCGCAGGGGCACCTGGACGAGGCGCTGAGGGTGACGGAGGAAGGCTGGCACGCCGTGCTGCGCAAGGGCGTCTGGCTGGCCGCGGCCGACATCGCCCCGATCCGCGTGCAGGTACTGGTCGCGGCGGGGCAGCAGGCGGACGCGGTTGAGCTGGTGTCCGCGTTCGCACGTGGCGCGCGCGGCTGCACCGCTCCCATCCTCAAGGCGTCCCTGGCCACCTGCCGGGCCCACATGATCGATGCCCCACGGAAACCCGCACGAGCCGCTGCCGCCTGGGCTGCAGCCGCCACCGCCTGGGAGGCCCTGCCCAGGCCGTACGAGGGACTGCTCGCCCGGGAGGCGCAGGCGCGCTGTCTCGCTGCCGCCGGTGAGGGCGACGGGGCTCTCGCACTGCTGGTGGCGGCTCGGGACGGACTGTGCGAGCTGGGCGCCGGGCACGACGCGGAGCGACTGGTCGGCGCCCTGAACTCGGCGGGTCCGACAAGCGGTTCGCGCAATGGGCGGCGTGGTCCGCTCGGTTACGGCGACCAGCTTTCCCCCCGGGAGCTGGAGGTGGTGCGGTTGATGCTCGCCGGGTTGACCAACCCAGAGATCGCACGCACCCTGGCCCGCTCGCCCAAAACCGTCGCCGTCCAGCTGAAGTCCGCCATGCGCAAACATGGAGTGGCCTCGCGCACGGCGCTGGCCGTCAGCGTCATGCAGGCCGGGATCGAACCGGCCGTCCCGGCGGAAGAGACATCCTGAGGGGTGTCGGACGCACCGCGTCCGCCGCGTTCCAGCTCCCTCTCGTCTTCCGCAGGCCTGGGCTTGGCTTGACTCTGTCGGGGATCTTGGAGTTTCCCGGTGCGCCAGCATGATCAGCGGGCAAGCTCGGGGCTGTCTGTGCCGGTGTTCTGTCGCCGTATTCGAGGACGTCGTAGTCGTCGTCCAGTTCGGCAAGTCGCTCGGCCAGAGGCAGCTCGTGCCCGAAGCACTGATGGATCCTGAAGGCCAGCTCGCGTGGCGTCAGCTCGCCGGCCAGCATCCGGGCGGCAAGTGCTCGTGCGGCGGCTTCCTGTCCGGCAACGCTGCCCACTGAGTAGAAGGTGAGACCCAGTTCGTCGAGTGCCGGGGGAAGGAGGTCGGGGACATCGTAATCCGCCTCCGCGCGTGTGCACGCGGCCAAGATCCGCAGGGCAGGACTGTCGAGGCCGGCAACGAGTGCATCACAGGCAGCAGTGACGACGTCGGTTGCGCGGATCTCGCCCATCCGCCAGAGGACGGCACGGTCCTGAAGCTCGCGGGCTGCTGGTTCGGTCGACGGCATCTGTCCATGATCTCGTCAGTGGGTTGAGCGGGTCGAGTGGGTTTCATTGCGATGCCTGCTCGGCAGCTTCTCCCAGAAGCGCGCGTGCTGAGTCCGCGTAGCGGATGGCGGTCTTCTCGTCGATGCCGAAAACGAGGGCGAGGGGGAGCGGGTCGGCGCCGTGGGTGAGCGCCTCTTCGAGCTGACGTCGACGCGGAGCCGTTCGAGGGTGGCGGTGAGGTTGCGGGTGGCCCTGGTGGTCCAGAGCTTGCCGGCCGGGCCGAGTTCGACGGCGGTCTTATGGGTGATCAGCGGGTGGGGGTTGGCCGTGTTCGGCCAGCGGTTGCGGCGGTGGTCGAGCCAGTCCAGGACCGCTCGGTGGGTGAGGTCGTCGAGCGGGCGGACGTGGCTGCCGACGGTGATGCGCCGGTTGCCCGAGCCCTGGCCAGCTTCCGCAACCTGGGCATCAGCACGTTCCGCCTCGCCGGACGAGCCAACATCGCCCACGCCCGCCGCGATCTCCTCAACCACAACGACGCCTTCGCCGTCTACGGCATCTGATCAACTACTACGAAGTCGGGCGTAACGGAACAACGCCAGGGCCGTGCTCCGCAACCTATGTGGGTGACGCAGGGCGGGGCGCCGGCCACCAGCGCCCCGTTCCGAGCCGATCGGCTCATGTTGCGTGCTGGAATCGGCCTGTGAGAGATCGCATCCGATCGGCTGGCGTACCTTCTCTGGGCTGCTGTCAGCTCAGATCGTCGGTGTGCTGTCGATGGTCTCCTCGTGCGGTTCGACGATGAACCTCCAGCCAGCGCTGGGCTCCATGAACCGCACTCGGGTGGGGTAGATGTCCAGGGCGCGGCGGTCGCGGGTCTGGCTGTTCGTGTTCTTCCGCCCGCGGGTCGGCTCTTCGAAGAGGTCGACCTTGACGTCCGGGACCGCGACGACTTCCTCGTTCCAGCGCTGAACGAGTCCGGCGCCGAACGCTTCTCTTGCGGCGGTGTAGAGCGACTCCAGAGATTCCTTGTTCCCGTTGGGCACGAAGAGGGCGAGATTCAGGAGGACGCCAGCACTCTGGAGAACCTCGATTTCTTCCCCTGCCTCGTCGGCAACCCAGATCCCCCGCTCTTCGGCATTGTCCGGAAGGATATGAATTTCCTTACCGAAGATCGTCCTTGCCGTGAAGGATCCTCCATCGAAATATTTACCCGGCTTCGTAAGGAAAGCCGGGGCATAGCAGTCGAGAGGAAGATCGTCCATCTCTGCCGAGACGAAGATATCCTCCTGGAGGCCCAATTCTGAAACCTCCTCGGTCGTAAGACGTCGAGCCATAACCTTTTCGGTGTTCACGCTATTTCCCCTTCTTCTTATGGCCACGGACAGTTCGGAGAGCCGCTGCTCGTGGCTCGGTCACGGCCCCACCAGTCGGTCTAGTGGTGACCCCGGGGCGAGTGGTGCAGGCGGCTGGGCGCGCCGCTTGAGGTAGCCGCCCCGGACAAGATCCCAGACACGGACCCCGGGCAGCAAATCTTCATAGGGAGAGGCGGAAGCGATAGCATCGCGTCCGGGCACCGTGGGCTTCCCGGCCCGCCCCTCTGTTCAGGGCGCCCGCCCGCGTTGACCTGTTGAGCTGTATCGGTTTTTCGGTATTTATTTTTCGACGTGGATGTGTGTTGTCAGTACGTGGAGTTTTGATAGCGGCCGGTCGGTCTGCGTGAGCGTAGCTGTTCAGCCACGGCAGCTGCACGGCCCCGGCGTAGTTGATCTTTGATGGGTTTTGGGTTGTTTGTCCGTGGAGTGAGGTGGCAAGTTGCAAGGCAAGCACGGCTTCTGATGATCTTTCAGGTTCCTACGCCAGAAGATCGTCTCAGGAGCCGCGCTCGTGTCCGCATCCTCTCTGATCAGCCCTGTCCTTGGCCGGCTCACCGACCTCGCGCTGTGGGAGGCCGAGCTCGCCGCCGACCCTGCGGCAGTGGAGTCTGCGCTGTTCAGCAGACTGCGACAGGTCCCTGACCGGCGCGCGGAGCGAGGGCGGCGGCATTCTCTGCCCCGGGCCCGTACCTCCTGTTCGTGATCGGCGCGGACCGTGCCGGTGCGCCCGTTCCTTCCGTGGGCATTCCGGTGCTGCTCGGGCCCTAGCCTCGCTGTTTCGGTTGCGATGACGAGACGTCTCTGATCATCAACTGCTGGATGTTCGAGACGTCTTCTGTCTCTTGGGCATGGCGAAGTCCCGGCGCGGTGGTCGGCTTCTCCGTGGTCCTTGAGGTCGTGGGCGGATGGGACGGGTAGCCGTCAGCCGGCTGGGCGGGGCAGGGCGGCGAGCCGGTGGAAGGCCGTGGTCAGTTCGTGTCTCCAGGGCCAGGTCGCGGAGATGCGCAGTCGTAGGCGGCGGCCGCCGCGGGTGAGGCGAGCTGCGACATGCAGGATCCGGTAGCGCAGTTTCCTGGGCTCGGCGCTGGCCAGTTCACCGTCCAGCAGCAGGATCCTCGTCCAGGCGAGCAGGTCGATCGCGGTCAGCGACAGTTCCAGCCAGGCGGCGTTGATCTGGAAGCGACGAGAAGGGAAGCGGTCGAAGCCGGTGGTCTTCCCTGTCCGAATGTGGTCCTCGACGGTGGCGTGTCCGCGGTGGCGGACTTCCAGGAACTGGGCCGAGCCACCGCCGGAGAACGGGGTGTCGGTGAGGAGGACCTGGTGACGCAGGCCCTCGTCCTGGTCGAACAGGGACAGCTGAGCGCCGGGATGCGGGCGCTCGCGTCGCACGATCATGCGGGTGCCCGTCGGGTAGCCCGGCAGGTCGACCATGCCGATCAGCTCGGCGACCTCGGCCCCTGCCCGCAGACTGCCGTCCTGGTCGAGGGCCGGGTGCCAGAGCCGGTCGGGGATGGCCCGGATCGCGCGGCGGACCGGTTCGGTAATCGCGTAACCGACAGAGAAGTACGTTCTCATTCCTCTATCGCGCAGGCTGCGGACGTGGGCGAGGAAGGCCTTGGCGCATCCGGCGCTGTCCGCGCGGATGAGGAGGTCGGTGCCGTACCGGTAGGCGTCGGGGACCTGGGCGAGGGCATCGTCCAGGACCGCTATGTGATCACTGGCGGTGCTCGCTCCGGCGTTCCCGGGCCGGAGTCGCCCCGCCAGGGCTTCGCCGGTGTTGGCCAGGAAGCACAGCAGCGGGTGGTAGCCGAAGCCGCCCTTGTAGGTCGGCGCGGCCTGCTCCTTTTCGGAGTGGCAGGTGATCAGCGTGGCGTCGAGGTCCAGGACCAGACCGGGCAGTTCGCGTCCTCCAGCCCGTGCGGTGGGTATGCCCCCGCTCGTCTCGGCGGCCTGCAGCCACGCGGTCTCCCGGGCACGAGAACGTGCCGATCGCAGCCGGGCCAGCACCCTCTCGTCGGCGTCGGCGAGCAGTCGCCACGCGGTGGGCGTGGAAGCCACCGGTCCGAACACCTCGCCCTGGTCCCGCAGCACGGCCACGTCCGTGATGGTCTCGCCGCCGTTGGCGAGCGGCACCGCCAGATCGACGGCGACCCGGCCGGGATCATGGCCGGTCCCACGCGGCCGCAGCGGACCCAGCACGGTGGAGTACGCACTCGTCAACCCGGTTGCATCGGCGAGATCGGCCAGCAGACGTGCTCCGGCATGCCCGACCACCCCCGTTCCGTCAGCGGAGACATGAACCCGGGGACGCGAACCGATAGCCTTCACGCAGAAAGTGCCTTCCACTTGGACCGATAGAACCCCTCGACAAGGTTCATCGTCCCAGTTCAGAAGGCACTTTCGCGTTCCCGGCCACCGCTTGACTCTGCCCCAACCGAAACGGCGAGGCTAGAGCGCGCCCACGAATGGTTCCCTCACAGCTACGTGCCGTGGAGCCAGGGCACCGACTTCGACGGCCCACTGGGAGGACAGGCCTGGGATCCCAGCCAATCGGCCCTGCCACCTGCCGCACGGGCGTCACTGATCGTCAACCTGCTCACCGAGGACAACCTCCCCAGCTACCACCACGAGATCGCAACCACATTCGGCCGCGACGGAGCATGGGGCACCTGGGTACACCGATGGACCGCCGAGGAAGACCGCCACAGTGCCGCCATCCGGGCCTACCTCCACAGCACTCGAGCTGTCGACCCTGTCGCACTCGAGCGCATGCGAATGAGCCTGGTCGGCACCGGCTTCTCCACCGACCAGCCCCACGGGCTCCACACCATCGCCTACGTCGCCCTACAGGAGCTGGCCACCCGGGTCAGCCACCGCAACACCGGTCACCAATCCGGCGATCCCGTCTGCGATCGCATGATGGCCCGCATCGCCACCGACGAGAACCTGCACATGGTCTTCTACCGCGGGCTCCTGGGCGCATCGTTCGAGACATGGCCGGATCAGACCATGCGGGCCCTGACCGACACCGTCACCAGCTTCCGCATGCCTGGTCACGCCATCCCTGGCTTCGACCGGATGAGCCTGGCCATCGCCTACGCCGGGATCTACAACCTGCGCATCCACCGTGACGACGTGCTCCGGCCCCTGCTGCGATCCGTCGACGCCCTGCACCGGACGGACCTGGGACCCGAAGGACAGCGCGCAAGGGACGAGTTGGCGTCCTTCCTGAGCACGCGCGACGACGCGGTGGTGCGGCAAGACGACAGGATCGAACAGCGCCGGCAGCGGCGCACACACCGCGAGGAACTCCGACCACTGGGAAGGGCGAGTGCCTGATGCCAACTCGCCCTGTGGCCGTCACCGGGATCGGCGTCCTCTCGCCGGGCGGAATCGGCGCAGACGCCACCTGGCGCGCCCTGTGCCGCGGGCTCTCAACAGCAACCGTCGATGAGGCTTTCGCCAAGATTGACGGACTGCGTGTCCGCATCTCCTGCCGCGTCCCGCACTTCGACGCACCCACCCACCTGGGCAGCAGGCAGACCGCGCGCCGACTGGACCGGTTCGCCACATTCGCTGTCCTCGCGGCGCGGGAAGCCATCGCCGACGCGGGTTTGGACCCGATGAGTTGGGACGCCCCGCGAGTCGGTGTGGTCATGGGCGTGGGCAGCAGCTCGGTGGACAGCTGGTCGCCCGAGTTCGCCCGGTTGGCCGCGGGGGCCGCGAGGACGATTTCCCCTCACGCGATTCCCCGCAGCGTGCCCAGTTCAGCGGTGTCGGAGGTAGCTCTTGACCTGGGAGCGCAGGGGGCGAACTCGACCAGCTCGTACTGGGTTGGCATGCCGCGGTGGCCGCCGCCGGTGAGATCACACTCGCCGATCTCTGGCGGCGAGCAGCCGGCACGTCGTCAAGGCGCGACCTCATCCGCGGTGCCGGCGTCGACGACGCGCTCTTCGCAGCGCTCGACGAGACGATGGCAGCCGTCGACGCACATCTGAGCGCGCAGGATGGCCGGATCGTGTTGAGCGGCACCGTCGCCGGCAGTCCCGTGCAGGCAATGCTTCTGACAACGCCGAGGTCTCCACAGGCGACGAGCGTCTCCGACCTGTTCGCGCGCGGCCGTTTCGATGCGCTCTCGGCGGCGCTCGGCCGTGGCGAGCCCGCCTACCTGTACGGCATGCCGCTCCGTGACGACGAGATGCATGCCGAGGACGTCGTGCTCGTCGGCGCGCTCGGTGCGGCGCGCGAGGGCGTGCGGCACCTGCGAAAGCTCGAGGACACGGGTCTCGAGACATACTCCGGCGCCGATCCTGGGACAGTGGTCACCGTGCTCGGCATTGCCTCGCTCGTGTTGTTCCTCGCCGGCGGAATCCTTAGTGCGATCTACTGTCCGCCGTTCACCGATTTCCATAACCTCAACACCGGTCCGACGGGCTGCGTGATCGCGAAGATCCTATACTGGATGTCAATTATCGCCCTGTTCATGGTCGTGGGTAAGAAATCCATGACGCAGGGTGGTTCGACGAGCGTCGCGCTCGGAACGGTCCTCGTGGATGGCGCGCTGACCGATTTCCAAGCGACAGTACGGCACGCATGAACGCGGCGACCGGTGCCGGAGCCTACGCCGCCTCACTCGCCGGGCGCGCGGCCGGGTTCCGCTATGACGCCCTCAACTCGGCGTCCCTGCGTAGGGAGTGCGAGGTCGGGCTCGCGGCGGCCTCGCGCCTCATAAAGGGCGAGCTGACGAATCTGACCGCGCAGAACCGTCCCGTCGCCGCATGAAGCGAATCGAGATTTCCGCCACAGCCGTAGCCGCAATCGAGGAGGCCGCGCGCGCGGCGCAGCCCTGCGAGTTCTGCGGAGTGGTGATCGGGGATCGCGACGGGGATCTGATCTCAGCAATCGACATCGTCCGGCTGCGGAACAGCGATACCCGGCCGTCGCGCTTCTCGATTGCCGACGCAGAGCTGCGACGTGCGCGCGGCGTCGCCGCGGAGCTCGCGCGCGAGGTTGTCGCCATCGTCCACAGCCACACGGCGGGCCGCGCCGAGCCGAGCCCCGTCGACCGAGCATCGCTCGCGTATTCGACGCTTCCCTGGCTGATAGCCGGCTTCGACGAGACCGGCTGCTACGAGCTCGCCGCTTTTTGCGCCGGCTCCTGCGATCGTCTGCTGCTCGAGGTGCGGGAGGACTCCGCTGGCGCCTCGTCCTCGGCGCGCCACGAGCCGTAGGGTTCGCGAACTCACGCGGGGTTGTATTCGTGGATGAGTCCGCCCAGCAGATCACCACGCTGCAGACGATTGGGCTCTGACAGTAGCGTCGGGTTTCGGCCGTCGGGCGGGTTGAGGTCGAGTGCGCGGTGCGGTCTCTTGAACTGGTCGTTAGTCGGTGCGGGTTTCGAGTAGGTCGGCGAGTGCGGCAGTTGAACGCCTTGACGCAGGCCAAGGATGTTGAGCCAGCGGCTCTCGGACCCGATGAAGATCCAGCAGGGTTCCCGGTCAGGGGTTGTGCTGTGACCCCGGCTGTCCGCAGCGGGTCCGAATCGTCGCTCAGCACCGCATCCAGGTCGAGCCCCTGCTCGGCAGCAGGCAGTTCCAGGGCCGCGGCCAGACCGCCAGCAGCCGCAAGATCCGGATAGAGTTCAGGGTCGGCGGGAGTGGCGGGGCGAGGGGAATCCGAGGTTACCGGCGGAGTCTGCCGCCTGCGCGGAGGAAATGGCCACCCTCGTGAGACGGATCTTCTATGCCACACGGTGAGACAGCTCGCAGAGCACCAGGTCAGCCGGCTGTCTCATGACATGAGCCGCGAGGTCATACACCATCTGTGGGATCTCAGATGCCGTGGCCGAGTCTCACGGCCGATGGGTACTCGCTGGCCAATCGGCCTCGGATCTGAGAAACCCCGCTGTATTGCTCGCGTGTTGGTGGTCGAAGCGAGGGCCTGCACACCCTCGACGTTTCGGGAAGTTATGCGGTGGTGGTGTCCAAGAGCTCCGGTGGAATGGGTGCACGTGTGCTCACGGCGTTGATCAGCTCGGTGCCGAACGGGCCTGGGAGGGGCATTCCGAGGCATTTCCGGGTCAGATCGAGCAGCACCTCGTAGCTGTCTGGAGGGTCGGGGATCGCTGCTGCCCGGGCACGCGCGGTCGTTCCGTCGAGAGGGGCCCGCAGGGACCTGCTGACTCCTCCACGTACGCGGATCCACCGGTCGGCACGGTCGATGGCACTGGACATGAGGGTCCGGCCTTTTTCCTGGTCGGGCTCGCGCTCAGGGAGGTAAGCGGCCTCTTCCTTGCGGGCCCGTTCCAGGAAGTGTCCGGCCCCGGCCGGATCGTGCCAATGTGTTCCCCGGCGGAGCGAAATGGCGGCCAGGCCCTGGATGAAGGCCCACTGGAAGGAGAGCATGGAGAGGATCCTCATTGCCTCGCCCATATCCCTGTCCGACGCGTTCTCCGCGATCAGGATCAGTGCCTGCTCGCGTTCGAACGGATCGGAGATGCTGCTCAGCCAGGACATGGACAGCCTGTTGTCCCGGGTAAAGATCATCAAAGAGGCCCACGCCTGGTCCGCCTTCTTCCCGGGTGGCAGACGCCGGACTTTCACTAGCTCGCGGTGCAGGTCGAACCGCAGCGACTCGGGGAGCTTGCGCGCGACCTCGGTATGACCGAACCGCGCTGTCGCCGCAGCCACCAAGCTCGGCACCCGTCGTGGCGCCAAAGTGTCCCAGCACAGGCACAACTGGTAGAGCGCGTCCATGAACCGTGCTGGATCGGATTCCAGCTCCCACATCCGTGCCTCGGCGGCCTCTACCAGCTCCAGGGCGAGCGCGGGACTCACCCTGGCCGCAAGATCGGCCGCCTGGGCGAGGCACCAGCCGTCCGTCGAGGTCCTGGCCCGTTCCAGGAGCTCGGCCACGACTTGACCCTCAACCGGTTGGCCGCCGGGCGCTTGGGCCAGACGAAGGGTCCCGCCGGGCAGATTCCGGATCCGTGACAGCACCGCCGACGCCTCGCGCGCCGAATCCGGGCGCCGGGCCGGGTCCTTCTGCAGCAGCGCGGCTACGAGCCGGTCCAGTTCGAAGGGGACGTCGGCGCGCCGGCTCCGCAGCGGAGGTGCCGTGTCTTCGCAGTGCCGGTACATCAGGCGGAGCAGGTCACCGCTGAAGGGCGGGGACCCGGTGAGCAGCTCGTACAGCACGCACCCGAAGGCGTACAGGTCGCAGCGGGCATCGACGTGGGCGCCGCGCCACTGTTCGGGAGCCATATACGCCGGAGAGCCGAAAGCCTGTCCCGTCACCGTCAGGCCGCGGGTCGCGTCGGCCGTACGGGCGATGCCGAAGTCGCAGATCCTCACACGCCCTTCGGCCTCGAGGAAGACGTTCGCGGGCTTGAGGTCCCGGTGCACGACGCCTTCCTCGTGCGCGGCGGCGAGCACTTCGGAGACCTCCAAGGCCAAGTCCACGGCCTCGCGCAGCGGCAGGCCCCCAGGCGTGCGGTCGAGCAGCGCACCCAGGTCCGAGCCCTCCAGGAGTTCCATGACGATGAACGGCTGCCCCTCGTCCTGTCCCGCGTCGTACACGGGGACGACTCCCGGGTGCCGGATTCGCGCACCGATGCGGGCCTCGCGACGGAATCGGGCAACAGCCTCCTCGTTCCCCACGTCGCCCAGCAACAGCTTCACGGCCACGAACGCACCCGACTGCAGGTCGTGGGCCTTCCAAACCTCCCCCATGCCTCCCCAGCCGATTTGCTCCACCAGGTTGTATTTCCCTGCCACCTGCTCGCCCGACCGCACAACACCCCCAAGTCCCGGCCCACTCGTCCGCAGGGTACCCATCACCGCTCTCCGACGGGCCGCGGGCGGGCCGTTGGGCTAGCGCGTCTATGCGGAGGTTGCGAGGGTTGGCGGGCGGCGGGGCACGGTCGGTGAGCTGGATGCACCTCGGCATCCGGTCCGATCCGAACAGGAGCCCAGACATGTGGCTGGCGCAGCCCGCGCATCCCTACGACGATCCGAAAGAGCCCTTCGAGTGGGCGTGGCGGTGCGGCCATCTCGAGTTGATCTACATCGTGAGCCTGAAGGCGTTGAAATTGTCGCGAGGCCCGAAGAAGTCGTGCCCTACCTGCCACGGCAACGGCTATCTGACGCGGTGGGAGCGCGGCACCGACGACAACCCGAACGTGTCGGAGCCGTGCCCGCACTGTCCGAAGCTCCGGGTGCTGGTTCCTTGGCTGCCTCTGTGGCCAGTGGGCACGGTCGACCGGGTGTTGGTGTGGTGGTGGCGCCGTAGGCGCGCACGGCACGCGCCTGTCGACTGCACGACGGCTCGCAATCCATGGGACAGCGCCAGCGCAGACGAGTCATGCCCTGGCTCTTGCTCTGTTGACGAGCCGCCCTTCTAGTCGCCACCGGCCCCGGCCGGGGCTGTGGTCCCGGACGCCGGACCGGGGTGGTCAACGGGTTGCGGAGCTAACTCGCCCGTCCCGCAAGGTCCTTGATGTTGCCACCCCCGCCGACCGACCGATGGAGAGGGGGGCGGCGGCACTGTGCAGCAATCCAGGGAGAGAGGATTTCTCGGTATGAACAAGGCGCAACTCGTTGAGGCGATTGCCGACAAGATGGGCGGACGTCAGCAGGCAGTTGATGCCGTGGATGCGGTCCTGGACGCGATCGTTCGTGCAGTCGTTGCAGGGGACCGGGTGTCCGTCACCGGATTCGGTTCGTTCGAGAGGGTGGAGCGGCCGGCCCGCTATGCCCGCAATCCTCAGACAGGTGAGCGGGTGCGCGTCAGGAAGACGTCGGTGCCGCGATTCCGCGCCGGCCAAGGATTCAAGGACTTGGTCAGCGGCACGAAGAAGCTCCCGCGCGGGGGTGGGATCGCAGTGAAGAAGGCGCCCAAGGGCAGCCTCCAGGCCGGGGGTGCGACCCCCAAGGGAACGAAGAAGGCCGCCCGGGCAAAGGCGCCCGCCAAGAAGGCCGCGGCCGCGTAGGTGAGGACGATCGGGGGAGAGCTGTCGCGGACAGCATGATCGACAGTGGGATGCCGCCAAGTCCCCGGCCTACATGGGTAGGCCGGGGACTTGGCGCTCCTCTATCGGCTTGGATGGATTACCGACGAAATGAGGCTCGTTAGGTGATGGAATGCTGGTTGCGTCAGCGGGCCGGGCGGTCGGCTCGCGTTGTGGGTGAGCACGCTACTTGGCCACGGTGTCGTTCAGTTGGCCACTCTGGCCCTCGGTTTGTGGATCAACGCTTTGCTTCGCGCCGGTGCCGTGCGGGTTCGTATGGCCCACCCGACAGTGGTGCGGGGCCGGCCAGCCGGCTTTCACCCGGCTTCGGACGAGTGTGCGCGGCTTCGTATGCTCCGGGCATGAAGCTCTTCGGGTCGCGTGGCCGAAATGACGACGGGCAGATGACGAGACCGACCTTGGCTCAGGCTATGGCCCTGTATGAAGCCGGGCGCTATGCGGAGGCGGAAGCCGTGGCCCGCGCCATGGCCTCGGCCCGGTCCTGGTCGCGCGAGGAGGCACCGCGGGCTCTGGGCATTGCCGCGGCGGCGATGGACGCCCAGGGCCGCTACGGCGAGGCGCTCGCCACGTATGACGAACTGCTGCCGGTTTTCGAAGGGCTCTTCGGCGCCAGCTATGCGGAGACCCTGGCGCTGCGCTCGAACCGCGCCCGGACGCTGACCGCGCTCGGTCGGCACGCCGAATGCGAGGCGGAGTGCGTGGCCCTTGCCCGGGTCACGGCCCGCGGCAGGGGGCTGCAGATGCGGATCCTGGCGGCGGCCGCCCGGAACGGACTGATCTACGCTCTCAACGGTCAGGGCCGCCACTCTGAGGCCGAGGTGCTTGCCCGCGAGGTTCTTGCCGCTCATCGCCTGGCGGGCCGGTTCGTCTTGGTCCTGCGGCTCGGCTTGGCCCGCAGTCTCAATGGCCAGGGTCGCCATGAGGAGGCTCTCGCCGAGGCGGAGCACGCCGACGAGCTGCGCCGCAGCCTGCCCGAGCAGGAGTGCCGCCCGGAGAGTGGCGCCGTCGGGCTGGCTCTGGCCACCGCCCTGCTGGGGCTGGGCCGCAGTACCGAGGCCCGCGCCCTCGCCGCGACCGCCCACCATGCCTGTCTGGCTGCCTTCGGCCCGGACCACCGCCGCACCGCCGAGGCCCTGGCGCTATTCGATCGCATCGACGGCTCGTGACCCGGAGGCAACTCCATCTACCTGACCGCCCCTCACCTGCGCACTGAACCACCCGGACTGACAACGACGGACGGAAGTCCACCGGGAACGCGCATATCCCAGCACGGGAACTACACACAACGGGAGCCACGATTGCGCAGGTCAGCGAGTTCCGTCGGTTCCCCTGGATCCGGAACGGTGTCTGGGTGCATCGCATGGAGCACGGTGCCGAGAACCGCGGAGCGCTCCATCCCAGCAGGTGGCAGCCCCGACTCCAACGTCTCAACCCAGCGCTCGGGAACATCTTTTGGGTGACCCTTCAGTACCTGTGCGGCGCTAGGGTCTTCAGGCCGCTTCGCCCAGGCGATGACCTGCGCCGAGTCAGCACCGGAGAGTGCCGCCGCCAGCAGATAGCACCGCAATACCAGGCGCGCGTAGTCCTCCCAGTACCCGCCGATGGCCCTGCACTGGTGTTGCGTACGAGTGCAGCGGCACGCTCCTCCGCGATCTGCGGCGTCCGGCACTCCGAGATGGCTTTTTCTCCGAACAGTGCGACGATCCGACTCATGGGGACCGTCTCTCTCACGAGAGGCGGCGCCCAATGCCGCGTTCCGTCACCTGTTGAGACTCATTTCGTCGGTTGCCGGCACCGGTCCGGCGGGTGCCACGGCGCAGGACGCCCTTGCGCTCCATTTCCTTGATCTCTCCGGTGACCACCAGGTCCCGTCCGTTGGCCTCGACGTCGATGTCCTTCTCTTGACACCAGGGAGTTAGATCTCGACCTCGAAGGCGTCGTCGGTCTCTGTGACGTCCGCGAGTGGGGCCCACGCGGCTGCGGACGCGGCGCCGCCCACCGTGGCCTCGAGCAATCCGCTCATCTGAGTGAGCAGTTCGTCGAATTCAGTCAGCGGATTGCGGGCCCACCCGAGGCGCCGCTCCGTTGTTCCGCCATTGCGGTGGCTCCGCCGGGCCATGGCCATCGCCCTTCATCTCCGTCTTCTCGTGGGTTCGCGGCAGACCGCCTTCTTCACCCGGCGCGGCGGACCGGCCGGGCGAAGGTTCTGCTTCGGTAGAGGAGCTCATGGTTCGCACCTGGGAACATGCAGTTCTGTTCTGCGCTTCCGGGGGCTTCCGCGGTGGTCCATCGTGTTCACCCTCCTGCAGTGGTTCGCCGGCCCGCCATCGCCTGCTCGACCCGCGAACGCAGGACGTGCGCGGGTGCCGCGCCGGCCTTGACGGCGAGCGTCTCGCCCTGGTCCAAACGACGAGGAGGGTCGGCACCGCCTGCACGTCGAAGCCGCCGACTGACCCGTGGATTCTGTTGATGTCGACCTCGACGACCTTGATCCTTCCGGCGAGGTCGCGGGCGACCTGTCCGAGGGGGCGGGGCTGACCATGCAGCAAGAGCCGCACCCGGTGGCCCACGCCGGGTTCCTACCGGTGCGCACGGAGAGTCTCGAGCACTCCCAGGGTGACGAACCGGGTGGCTCCACGCCTGCGTCTGGCGAGTCAGGAATGCACAGGTCCGGTCGCCCCACGAGTACGAGAGAAAGGATCCACGCATCTCGGGTAAACCGGCCAGTGAGCGGGTACGCGACATGCCGCTCGGTTCTCTGAAGGCTTCGAGGGACGGAGTGATCCCATGGTCGGCAGTCGGGCGCGCAGCCTGTCCCACCTGAAGGGCGGCCCCCCGCGGGGCAGCGCCGGGCGGCACCCCACGGCCGCGCGCGGAGGGCCCCGCCCGCCCGCTCGCACCCCAGCCGACCATGCCCTCCACGGACTGGTCGCGCTCTCCCGTGCCCTGTTCGGCACTCTGGACGAAGGCGAGATCCTGCGCCTGGCCATGGACCACATAGCCGCCGCCGGGCCATACAGTGCCGAGGCCGGATACCTCAAGGTGGGCGGCGACCTGGTCCCCAGTCCAAGGGACGGGCAGATGCCTCCCTTGGCCGTGGGCCGGAGGGTGCGGGAGCTGGCCGGGCAGGACGGCAACGTGACCGTAGCCGGCATGCCCTGGGGCCGGGCCCTGGGGCTACGCGGACTTGAGGGACTCCACGGCTACCTCGTGGTGACGTCCCGCTCCCGGCCCACCGAGGCCGAGCGATCCCTGCTCGCCATGCTCGTCCAGCACACCGCTGCTGCACTGTCAGTCGCTTTCGCACATCGCCGCCGACGCGAGGACGCGCTGGAGCTGCACCGGCTGAGGGACGAACGCACAGCCCTCCAGCGGCAGCTGATCTCTGTGGTGGCTGAGCTGAGCTACGAGCGAGCCGTTCACGCGCTCATGGCCGGCGTCGCTGCCTCGGGTGGCGGCGAGGAAGCTGTCACCCGCGCACTGCACGGGCTCACTGGACTTCCTGCGCTGCTCGAGGACCGCTTCGGTCGGCTGAGGTCCTGGACCGGCCCCAGCCGCCCCGTCCCCTATCCCGAACCGGACCCCGTGCGCCAGGACGAAATGCTGCACGCCGTCGCCCGTCAGGCCGGGCCGGTGCGGATAAGGGACCGGCTGATCACCCTGATCCGCCCGCACGGCGAGATCCTCGGCGTGCTGGCCCTGGTCGATGCCCGGAATGAGGCCGCCGAGCACACCGTGCTCGCGCTGGAACACGCTGCCGCGTCACTCGCCCCGGAGCTGACACACCTGCGCAATCTGGCCGAAGTGGAGCTGAGGCTGCACCGCGAGCTGGTCGACGATCTCCTGGCAGGGACGGACGAGGCCAGCGCCTACGCCCGGTCCGAGGCAGTCGGACACGACCTGCACCGCAGCCACTACGTCGTCGTGGTGCAGTGGTCGAACCGGACCGCCGACGATTCCTTCGCGCAGACCGTGGGGCGGGCGGCCTCTGCCGTGGGCATGCGCTCGCTGCTGACCCGACGTTCCGACCACGTCGTCCTGGTCGCCGACGACAGGCCGCACGCCCGCGCGCTGTACGAGGCGCTCGCCCGGGAGACCGGGACACGGTCCGGGACGATCGGGGTGAGCGCCCCTTCCGACTCGCTGAAAGACATCCCCCACCACTACCAGGAGGCGCAGCGCGCCCTGGAAGTGCGCCGCCACTCCCGCGAGCGCTACGGCACGACGTTCTTCGACGAGCTTGGCCTCTACCGCATCCTGGGACCTGGCAGCGATTACCGGGAACTGGAGACGTTCGTACAGGAGTGGCTCGGGCAGCTCATCGACTACGACTCCCGGCACCACGCGACCTTGGTGGAGACCCTGTCCCGGTACTTCGACTGCGGCGGCAACTACGACGAGACCGCCGAATCCCTCGCGATCCACCGCAGCACGCTGCGCTATCGGCTCCAGCGCATCCGCGACATCAGCGGCAACGACCTCGCGAACGTCGAGGACCGGTTGAACCTCCAGGTGGCCACCCGAGTGTGGAAGATCGTGCTGGGCGGGCCCGGCTGACGCCTCGCTGGAACTCCTGTGGGAGTGGTGTCAGCAGCGCTGCAGTGGGTGGGTCGGGCGGCGGAGGAGCATCTGGGCCGCCCTGCGGATGCCGGGACTGCCGGCGGCGACCTGGTCGAGCAGCCGGGTGCCGGCTGCGGAGTCCTGGATACCGGCCGCGGTGACCAGCACCGCCAGGAGGAGGCCGATAGGTCGGTCACGACGCGTCGCTTGTGGCCCACGATCTTCTTACCCGCATCCGTGCTCTGGCTGGCGGAGGGAACGCTGGTGTAGGTCTTCAAGTCCGTGCTCGGGCGGCAGGCGGAGGTCCAGGCGTGGCCGCGGCGCTCGAAGCCCCAGGCTGCAAGAACCGGGCTCATGTGTTGGCCTTCTTGATGCGTCTCCAGCAGACAAGGCTGCAGACGGCGGTGATGCAGGCGTCGTGGAGTTCGGTGCGCCGCTCCCAGCGGACAGAGCGGGACGACCAGGGCGCGAGCCAACCGCACCAGCCCGGCCTTGGCCAGAGTACCGTTGCGCGCCCGTGAGGGCGTGCGGCGAGCACCGACGATTCGCCGTATCGGCACCGGGGATACCGCGTATCCACCGTCGATGCGCACCGCATCGGTGCGCACTGCACGGCGGTGGTGTGGACCGACTGTCGCGCGGCACGCACCAGGTGCCCACGGTGGCGCGCTACTGGTGCGCACCGGCCTGGTGAGGCACCGCGAGAGCCCGCTCCAGATACCGGGAGGACGTTTTCGGCGAACCGGATGATGGTGTTGACGAGATGCCCCGGATTGTGCTGGGGACCGTGTCCACTCCTCAGCCGCTTGAAGCACAGCCCCTCCACCCCGGCCGCCGTCCACGCCAGCCAATCCCGCGTCAACGTGAACGGCGCCGCCAGGCCGCGGTCCGCGAACGACGCCTCCAGCGCCGCCCGACGCCGCGCGTACGGCCAGCCGGTCAGGTCGTCGCCTCGGTGGACCAGGTCGAAGGCCGCGAAGTGCGTCGCCACTCCCGCGGTGCCTGGGGGCAGTCGTCCCGCGTCCGGCGAGCCGCTGCTGTAGCCGCTCGAACGCAGCCTGTCCCGCTCCCACACCACCAGCTCGCCATGGAGAGCGCGGTCGACCGGCTCGTAGGTCAGCCCAGCACTTCTTCGATCGGGGCGTCGGCGTCCACGTAGCGCACGAGCTTGCGGTTCGCGAATTCCACGATGCCCACGTCGCCGAGTTCGCGCCCGTAGCCGGAGCGCTTGATGCCGCCGAAGGGCAGCTCCGGTCGGGACGCGGTCGGGTGGTTGATCCACACCATGCCCGCCTCCAGTCGGTCCGCGACCCCGCGAGCACGTTCCGGGTCGGCGGCGAAGACCGCGCCTCCCAGGCCGTAGGGGGAAATGTTGGCCAGTGCCACGGCCTCATCCTCGTCGGCGACCCGGTAGACCGTGGCGACGGGGCCGAAGAGCTCTTCCCGGTAGGCCCGCATGTCCGGTGTGACGTCGGTGAGAAGGGTCGGCTCGACGAAGGCGCCCGGCAGGTCGGGCCGCCCGCCGCCCAGCACCACCGTGGCTCCCTTGTCCACCGCGTCACGAACCTGCTCCATCAGAAGTTCGGCCGCGGCCTCGGAGGACAGCGGGCCGAGCGTGGTGGCGGGGTCGACCGGATCTCCCGGTTGCACCTCGCTCATCCGGTCACGCAGCCCGGTGAGGAAGGCGTCGTAGACGTCGGCAAGGGCGATGAAGCGCTTGGCCGCCACGCAACACTGCCCGGTGTTGCCCATCCGGCCGAGGAACGCGGCGTACACGGTGCGCTCGAGGTTGTGACCGTCCAGCACGACGAAGGGATCACTGCCACCCAGCTCGAGGACGGACTTTTTGACATTACGGCCGGCGATCTCGCCCAAGCTCACGCCTGCCCGCTCGCTTCCGGTCAGTGACGCTCCCTGCACTCGAGAGTCATCGATGATCTTGCCAACGTCTCTGCCCCGCACAAAGAGATTGGTGTAGACCCCGCTCGGCACACCCGCATCCGTGAACAGCTGCTCGAGTGCCAGTGCGGACTGGGGGCAGCTACTCGCGTGCTTGAGCAGGATCGTGTTGCCGAGGACGAGGTTCGGACCCGCGAATCGGACCACCTGGTACAGCGGGAAGTTCCACGGCATCACGCCGAGAAGGACGCCGAGCGGCTCGTTCACCAGCACGGCCGTGCCCTCGGGCACCGGCAGGGGTCGTTCTTCCAGCAGCTCGGGGCCGTGCTCGCCGTAGTAGGTGAGGATGTCGGACGCGAGGTCGACCTCTGCTCGGCTCGAGTTGATCAGCTTGCCGACCTCAAGGGTCAGGAGGTGGGCCAGTTCCTCCTTGCGCTCCCTCATGAGCCGGCCGGCGCGTTGCACGAGGGCCCCCCGGTCGGCCGTCGACCGGGCACGCCAGTTTGGAAAGCTGCGGTGCGCCCTGTCGATCGCACGCTCTACGTCCTCCGCGCTCAGCGCCGGGAACTCACGAACCCTTTCACCGGTGTACGGGTTGACCGTGGCGATGGGGCTTCCCTGGGCAATGGCATGGGTGTCCATGACGCCTCCCTGGAGTCGGGACCCCTCGGGTTTCCATGCCCGGACCCGCTCACACGTGCTGATTCGTCCCATGCCACGGCAAGCTGTGGCACCCGGGTCCTCTGTGGTTCACGTCGAACGCGCAGAGCGCCACACCGGCAGTGGGACTGATCGGCCTCACTTGAGGGCGGCGACTCGTCTGGTCCCTCATCGCCATCATGGCGGGCACCATGATCGGCACCTTCTTCATGGCCTTGTACTCGGTCCAGGGCCCGCAGCTGGGGCTGCCCCATCGGTCGCGGCCCGAGTTCGGCTACGTCGGCGCTCTCATGGTGTGGCTCTTCACCTATGTGCAACACGACGGACACGACGGACTCAACCTGGACGGCGAGGCCCTGCAAACCACGGTGCACGGAGGCGTCAAGCTGTGGGTGGTCGTGGTCACCGCCGTCCGTGCGCGGGCGCGGGCCTGGTCGGCGTGGCAGGCTTGCAGGAGGTCCGCGCCGTTCGTCGCAACACAGCAGCGAAGGAGGACGACGCATGGATGAGCAGGAATTCGTCCGTACCGTCGCCGAGCGCACCGGACTGAGCCGGCAGGAGGCGGCGGACCTGACCTGGGCCACGCTCGAGACGCTGGCCCACAGGCTGAGCCCCGGGGAGGCCAGGGACCTGATCACCGAGCTCCCCGAGGGCCTCGCGGAGGCGGTGCGCCGGGGCACCACCGACCGCATCGAGCGCTTCGGCCAATACGACAGCGTGCGGCGCGTGGCCGAACGCACCATGCTCAAGGAGGAGGAAGCCGACCGGGGTGTGCGGACCGTACTGGCCGTGCTCCGGGAGGCGATCAGCGAGAAGGAGTTCAACGACCTGATGTCGCAGCTTGGAACGGACTTCTCCCAGGCCCTCGAATCCCCCGGGTGACCCCGGAGCCTTCGGCATGGCGCCCGCGTCACGGCGCCAGCGGCCCGGACGCTGCGTGTGCGCCGGGGCACGGTGGGTGACACCCGCGGACCGCTGGCCCGCGCGGCCGCCATGGCGCGAGGCGCGCACACGAAGGTGTGGTCATGACGGCTGACGTGCCCGAGACGTCCCCCGGCAGGTCCGTGCGCGTCGTACTGGTGGCCGACCCCGGTCTGCCGTCGGAGATCGCCCGGGCTCTCGCCCCCCGGTTGCCCGACCATCTCCGCCGGGCAGTCCGTGCTCGGGTCGGATGGCAGGTCGACGCGATGACCGCCCCGCTCAGCGGGAGCGAACAGGCCGACGTCTCCGACATCGCCGAGGCCGTCAGAAACCACCTGGACGGTGCCGAATGGGACGTGGCGATCTTTCTCACCGACCTTCCGCGGCGGGCCCGGCTCTACCCGATCAGCGTCGAGGTCGACACCGCGCTCCGTGCCGCGCTCATCTCCCTTCCCGCCCTTGGGGTCCGCCGCCTTCGGCGCCGGGTGCGGCAGGCCGTCGTGGACGTCGTCCGAGAGCTGGTCGCGCACGAGGAGACGCCCACGCACCCGGAGGTGATCGGCCGCCCGCCGCGGGAACCGGTACCGGACACCCGTCCCGGCCCCGAGCAGCCCCGGCGCTACGTCGTGCCCGGCCTGCGCGGCCACGCCCGACTCGTCGCCGGCATGGTGTACGCCAACCGCCCCTGGCGGCTGTTCGGCTCCCTCTCCCGGGCCCTGGCGGGCGTGTTCGCCACGGCTACGGTCCTGTTCATCAACAGCGCCACCTGGAACCTCGCCACCGCACTCGGCGCCGTGCAGCATGCCGTCATCACCGCTGTGTCCGCCGTCGCTCTCACTCTGTGGATCATCGTCGACCACCAGCTCTGGGAGCGCAGCACCCACCTCCCTGCACGGCACCACCCCCTGTACCCCTACAACCTGGTCACCCTGGTCACCATCGCGCTCGCGGTGGTGGTGCTGGCCACGGCCCTGTTCGTGACTCTGGTCGCCGTCTCCTTCCTGCTGCTGGACGCGTCCGTCCTGCGCAAGTTCATCGGACGGCAGGTCGGCGTCGGCGACTACCTCTTCCTGGCCTGGTTCATCACCGCCATCGCGATGATCGGCGGGGCCTTCGGCACCAGCCTCGAAGGGGACGAGAAGGTGTCCGACGCCGCCTATGGACGACGGCAGCGTGAGCGTCAGCGGATGCTGCGGCAGATGTCGCGGCCGGAGCGAGGCGGACGCAGGGGGCCGGACACCACCGACGGGCGACGCCCGGGCCGCGGCCCGGGCGTCACAGGGCGATGACGTGGAGGTCGACCAGGTCGAGCAGCGCCCCCAGGGCCGAGCTGGGCCGCCGGGTCGACGACGTGCCGAGATGCATACTCCAGCGGAGCATGGTGCCGTGGACGTCCAGGACGTGCAGGCCGGGGGTGCGGGCAACAGCGAACGCGGGCAGGAAGGCGATGCCCAGACCGTGCCGGACCAGTGCCGCCCCCATGTCGATGTCGGGCACTTCCAGTGCCACCCGGCGTACGACGCCCGCCGCCGCGAACGCCCGGTCGACCACCTCGCGGTTGCCGTAGCCCGGCGGGAAGTCCACGAAGGGCTCCCCCGCGAGGTCCGAAAGTGCCACCTTTCCCCGCTGCGCGAGCGGATGGACGGCGCTCACCACCAGGACGAGCGGCACGGTGGCCAGCTCCCGTGCGTCGATCCCGGCGGGCTTGCGTTCGGGCAGCGACAGGAAGGCCACGTCAAGGTCCCCGCTGAGCAGCGCGTGCGCCAGTCCCGCCGAGCCGGCCGTCGCCAGCCGCAGCCGGACGTCGATCGCCGGATGCCGCGCGTGCAGCTGCCCGAGGAGCGCAGGCAGGTCCACCACCTCGACCGAGGCCATGGCGCCCACGTTCACCGTGCCGCGCAGCGTGTCCTGCGCGGCGCGCACGGCGTCCTGGGCGGCCTGGGCGGCGTGCAGGGTGGCCCGAGCCTCCGGCAGCAGCGCCGCGCCCGCCCCGGTGAGCCGGACCTGCTGCGACGTGCGCTCGAACAGCGCGCAGCCAAGCTCGCGCTCCAGGGAGCGGATCGCGGCGGACACCCCCGACTGCACCACGTGCAGCCGACGGGCGGCACGCGTGAAACTCAGCTCCTCGGCGACCGCGATGAAGTGCTCCAGCTGACGTAGCTCCACACGAGAAGTATCACTCGCATTGCTGGAGCCCAGCAAAAACATTCGTTGGCACTGATTCTGGCTGGTGAGGAGGATGGAAAGTGCCATCCGCTTCCGCCCGAGGAGGGGTACCCCTGCCTGCCGTTCCGACGCCGCTGAGCCGTCCCACAGCCGACGCTCCCGACGACCCGACCCACCGGATCCCAGCACCCGCTCCCGCCGACCTGCCGCCCCGCGCCTCCGCCCGGCGCCGTGCCTCGCACACGACCGGCTTCTGGTTCGTGGCGGTGGCCTTCACCGTGCTGATGGCCTTCGGCACCGCGCCGACCCCGCTGTGGCCGCTGTACGAGGCCCGGGACCACTTCGGCGCGACCACGGTCACGGTGGCGTACGCCTCGATGGTCGTGGGCGCAGCGGCCGCCTTCCTAGGACTGGGACACCTGTCGGACCGGCTCGGGCGGCGGCGCATCATCGTCCCGGCGCTGCTGGTCGGCATCGTCGCGTCGGTCGTACTGATCGTGTGGCGGGACCTGCCGGGGCTGATCGCGGGCAGGATCCTGAACGGTGTCGGACTGGGGCTGATGGCCTCGACCGCGACGACGTATCTGCACGACCTCCACCACGAGGTCCGTCCGGAACGGACGGGTTCGGTGCTGCCCGGCATCGTGGCCACCGCCGCCAACCTCGGCGGCCTGGCCTCAGGGCCCCTGGTCGCCGGAGCCGCCGCCGAGTGGCTTCCCACGCCCCTGATCACCGCCCAGGCGATCTTCACGCTCGCCATGGCAGTGTGTCTGGCGCTGGTGCTGTGCACCCCGGAGACCGTGGACCTGGAGCTGCCCGCGGCCCAACCGCCCAGCAGGTTCGTCCTGCGCCGCGGCGGCCGGCGGGCGTTCGGCGCGGCCGGCGCGCTGGGCGCCTTCGCCTTCGCGATCCTCGGCCTGATCTCCTCCCTCGGGGCGAGCGTGCTCCACGGCACCCTGCACACCGACTCGCACCTCGTGGTCGGCCTGGCGGCCTTCCTCATGTTCGGTTCCGCGGCGGCCGCCCAGCTGGTGCTGGGACGCCTCCCGCTGCCCCGGGTCCTGACCGTGGGGGCAGTGGTCTTTCCGGTCGGCCTGGTCCTGTGCGCCGTCGCCCTCTACCACCCGGCGCTCTGGCTCTACCTGGTCGCCGTGTCCCTCTCGGGAGCCGGCTCCGGGCTGCTGTTCAAGGGAGGAGTCGAACGTGCCGGTTCAGTGGCCGAGCCCGCCTCACGCGCGGGAGTCCTCGCCGTGTTCTTCGTCGTCGCGTACCTCGGAATGGGCCTGCCCTCCGTCCTGTTCAGCATCGCCCTGCGGCACTTCGCCGTGCAGACCGCGATGATCGGCTTCGCGGCGGTCCTCTCCTGCGGCGCCGTTGTGTCGGTCGCCGTCGCGTTGCGCGATCGCGCACCCGGTCCCGGCGAGCTCTCGGCGCAGTCCGCTCGCCCCTCCTGACCTCCCTGCGGCGCATGCGACACCGGTTGTCTGGGAGGCGCGGACCTGGGCACTCGGTGCGGGTGCGCGTGACACGGATCCGCGGCAGACGGGAGGCCCGAGATGTCTGCGGAATCGGCCAGAACGACGGCGCTCCCCTCCGGTGAGGAGATCGCGGCGCTCGGGCAGGGCACCTGGTACCTGGGCGAGGACCCGGCCCGGCGTGAACAGGAGATCGCCGCGCTGCGGCTGGGCGTGGACCTGGGCATGACCATCGTCGACACGGCGGAGATGTACGGCGACGGCGCAGCCGAGGAGCTCGTCGGGGAGGCCCTCCGGGGGCGCCGGGAGGAGGTCTTCCTCGTCAGCAAGGTGCTGCCCGGCCACGCCGACCGGAAGGGCACCGTCGCCGCCTGCGAGGGCAGCCTGCGGCGGCTCCGTACGGAACGGCTGGACCTGTACCTGCTGCACTGGCGGGGACGGTGGCCCCTCGAGGAGACCCTTGCGGGATTCACCGACCTGATGGAGGCGGAGAAGATCCGTTACTGGGGCGTGAGCAATCTGGACGTCGCCGACATGGCCGAGCTGACCACCCTCCCCGGTGGCGCCGCCGCGGCCGTCGACCAGGTGCTCTACAACCTCTCCCGGCGCGGCATCGAGTGGGATCTGCTCCCCTGGTGCCGCAAAGCCGGGGTGACGGTCATGGCCTACTCCCCGATCGAGCAGGGGCGGCTCCTGAAGGTCGAGGCACTGGGTGCCGTGGCCCGGGCCGTCGGAGCCACGCCGGCCCAGGTGGCGCTCGCCTGGGTGCTGGAACAGGGGGTGGCCGCGATCCCGCGTTCCGGATCACCCGACCACGTTCGGGAGAACCGCGGCGCAGTGGACCTCCACCTTCCCGCCGAGGCGCTCGACGCCCTCGACGAGGCGTTCCCGCCGCCCAGCGGGCCCACGCCCCTGGAGATCCTCTGAAGGAGTTGACAGGATGGCGCGCCCGCTCGTCGTCGGAATGGGAGGTTCGCTGCGCACCCCGTCGACCAGCCTCACCGCACTGTGTGTGGCGGTCGAGGGGGCGGCCGATGCGGGCGCCGGCACCCTGGTGATCGACCTCAAGCGGCTGGCTCTTCCGTTCTACACGTCCGAGCACGGGATCCCTGCGTCCGCCCGCCGGCTTGCGGACACCGTTCAGGCCGCCGACGCCCTGCTGTGGAGCAGCCCGACATACCACGGGTCGGTCAGCGGCGCGTTCAAGAACGCGGTGGACTGGCTCGCCCTCCTGGCCGACCACGACCCGCCCTACCTCAGCAACAAACCCGTGGGGATGCTGACGACCGCCGGTGGAGTGCAGGGCCTGCAGGCGATCAACGCGATGGAGTTCATCGTGCGGTCGCTGCGCGGCTGGGCCGTGCCGCTGGTGTTCGCGGTCCCGCGGTCCTCCCGGGTCTTCGACGGCGACGGACGCCTCACCGACCAGGCGGTCGCGGACCAATTGCGCGGCCTCGGCGCGGAGGTGACCAGGGCGGCGCTGCAGTTCCGGGCGGAGGGCACGTGCGACTACGCGCAGGAGCGGCCGTCCGGTGCCGTCCGGGACTGAGCCCGGCCCTGTCAGGCAGGGGCGCCGGGGGTCGTGCTTCCTCAGGGCCCGGTCCGCTCCACGGGCCGCCGGTGCTCGCCGCGCGCCCCGAAGCGCCCGGGCGGGAAGTGCGGCAGCACGTGTTCGGCCAGTTCGTCGATCACTTCGGCGACCGGACGGCGGCTGTGCTTGAAGTTGATCATCAGCTGGTCGATGCCGATGTCCTGCCAGGCCCGCATCATCGCCAGGAACGACACCCGGCCCACCGAGAAGCCCTGGTGGATGCGCCGGGGCAGGGCCAGCGGGTCCTCGGTCAAATCCAGATAGGTGGCCTGCGCGTACGGCTTGAACCCACCGCCATCGCCCTCGGTCAGCTCCCGCCACCGCTGGATGTTCTCGGCCTGCTGCTGGAGCGGCGGGGTGTAGTACAGCCAGCCGTCCGTGTTGTCGGCGATCCACCGGACGTCCTGCCTGCCGCGTCCCGTCATCAGTACGGGGATCCGCCGGTACACCGGCTTGGGCAGCAGATCGGTGCCGCGCATCCGGCCGAGCGGCGACTCCACGTGCGGGAAACGGTGCTCGAGGACGACACGGAAGTACTCCAGCGACTGCCGGAACCTCTCGGCCCGGCCACCCAGGTCCTGACCGAAGGCCGGGAACTCCACGGGCCGGTCACCGGTGGCCACCCCGAGCAGGAGCCGTCCGCCTGACAGCTGGTCCACCGAGGCGGCCGCCTTGGCGGTGTGCAATGGATGCCGCAGCGGCATGACGATGCTGGCGGTCCCCAGTGTGATCGAGGTGGTGCGGGCACTGAGCTGCCCCAGGTACACCCACGGGTCGAAGACCTGCCCGGCGTCCCCGAAGCTCGGGTCCAGCAGCGGCACGTCACGGACCCACACCGAGGCGAAGCCGGCCCGCTCGGCCTGCTGGATCCGCTCGATGTGCCCGGCCAGGGACGGCACGGGCCCTTCGAAGCCCTCCAGGGGCGTGATGGCGCCAACGGTCATCCTGCCGCCGGGATACGCCCTGGCCATGGCCGCGTGCTCGGAGAACGGCCGCTGCGCCCCGCCTTCGACGTCCACGGGTGCGCCGACTGAAGGAACTGTCGATTGTGTCATGCGATCCTCCGGCGATTTCATGCCGAGTCCGGACGCATCAGACGCGTGCTGAGGTTGCGCAACCGGAGGTCCTCGCGCATTCCCTCGCCGACGTAGCGCCGACGTTCCAACAGGAGTTCGCTCTGCGCGCCGTGTGTCGGGACGAGGGAGACGAGCGTGGTGCTGTAGGCGTCCTGGGAAAGCACGGTGAGGTGGTGAGGCCGGTGGCCGTCCACCCGGATCTGCCAGTCGGAGATGACCCGCACGTCGCGGACGAACAGCCCCTGCGGCACCTCGGCCTCCATGTCGCCCGAGGGGCACGAGACGCAGAACGTCCGCCCCTCGGCCAGGGTGACGGTGGCCGTCGTGAGTACAGCCGGTTCCGTCTCCTCGAGGATGGCGCCGACCTCGTCGGTCATGGCTCCTTCTAGCCCGGGGCGCCGACGAGAGCCTCGAAGTCCCGGGGCAGCTGGGATATTACGTGGCGGAACTCGCCATCACTGACCGCGTCCCTCAGGGTGCTCAGCTCCGCCCGTACGCCCTCGCGGGCCTCGTCCGGGCTCACCCCTGCTCGCCTGCTCACCCGATTGATGAACTCGTCGAGTCCGAAGGGCTCGGCCTCCGGAGTGGGAGAGACCAGCGGTTCCTTCAGCGGCTTGGGCAGTTCGGACGCGAGGTCCTCCGCCTCACCCCTGGTGAGCCGCTCGGCCAGGGTTTCCAGGGTGGCACGGGTGAGGGGCTCCGCCTTCTCCGGGGGGACAGGGGCGCGCCGGGTGATGGTGTCGAGGAAGGTGTTGTAGTCCATGAGCCGTCCTTTTCTGAAGCTTTGCAACTGCCTGGCTTGGGACCTGAGACAGCCACCGAAGGGTGCGTGTGGGGGTGGCGGGCTGATGCGCGTCATGGTGCATGCGCCTCAGCAGAGGCCATTTCTATGCTCCGGATGTGGGCCACACCCTGCCTGCTCCCGGCGGGCGGAAAAGCGGCGGGCTCCATAGACCTCCGAGCACAAGTGCAGACGGCCTCCGCCACGGCAAAGGGGACACCGACGCCGGTCTGCCGGATGTGCGTCAGGGCGCCGTGCCTGTGGGCGCGGTCGGCTTTCCCGCCGTCGCGTTTCCGGCCGGCCCGTTCGGCCCGTTCGGCGTCGAGAGCGTTCGACGGCGGCGAGCTGTCCCCTTGCGTCGGAACATCCGTGAGCCCCGCTACCTCATGCCGGGCCGAACCCTGAGGTACCCCGCCGCGAGCCGCGAGCCCGAATCGTCGTTCCGCCTCCTGTCCTCGCAGACCGACCGCCGGTGCCACTTTTCGACCCGCTGGGCGCAGGCGGGGTGACCGGGCGAACAGCCACTCTGGGGCCTGTCGGGACCGCTCGGCGGTCTGTCGGCGGAAGGAGCGGCCATGACCGAGCAGGCCCGCAGGGCCGTTGCCTCGTACTCGACGTACCAGGAAGCCGAACGTGCCGTCGATCACCTCGCCGACCAGTGCTTTCCCGTTCAGAAGGTGGCGATCATCGGCCGGGACATGCGCCTGGTCGAACAGGTGATCGGTCGAATGGGGTACGGCGAGGCCGCCCTCCACGGCGCAGCCACCGGAGCGCTGCCCGGCGTACTCGTCGGCTGGATCTTCGGGCTGCTGAACTGGCTGAATCCGGTCGGCTCCGGTCGTCTCCGGTCTGCTCCTCGCCCTGTACGGGCTGATCTTCGGAGCGGTCGTCGGTGCGCTGCTCGGCGTGCTGTTGCACGCGGCCCAGGGCGGCCGCCGCCGGGACTTCGCCTCGATTCGCTGGACGGAGCCCAGCCGGTACGACGTCGTGGCGGACGAGGACGTCGCCGATGAGGCCGTCCGGCTGGTCGCCGGGCTGGACAGCAGGGCCGGCGCGAACACGGAGAGCGCCTCCTCCAGGGGCCGGCGCCCGCGCAGCGACCCCGCCCCCAGCTGAACGAGTTTCGAAGCCGGGCGGACAGGGCCCGGAGGATGAACGGTCGCCGACGGACGTCGACCGCCGCGGAAGGAGTTCCTCATGGCCAAGGCAGTGGGCATCGACCTGGGCACCACCAACTCGGTGATCGCCGTGTGGGAGGGCGGCGAGCCGTCCGTCGTGCCCAACAGCGAGGGCAACCGCACGACACCGTCCGTGGTGGCCTTCACCGACACCGGGGAACGTCTGGTGGGCCAGCTGGCCCGGCGCCAGGCGATCCTCAACCCCAAGGGCACCATCTACTCGGCCAAGCGGTTCATCGGCCGACACTTCGACGAGATCCCCGACGAGGCCAAGGCCGTCGCCTACGACGTCGTCCCTGGAGACAACGGCGAGGCCCGCTTCAAGGTGCGCGACAAGCTGTACGCGCCTGAGGAGATCAGCGCCCTGGTGCTGCGCAAACTCGCCGACGACGCCTCCAAGCAGCTGGGGGAGCGGGTCACGGAGGCGGTCATCACGGTGCCCGCCTACTTCAACGACGCCCAGCGCACCGCGACCCGTGATGCCGGACGGATCGCGGGACTGGAAGTGCTGCGGATCATCAACGAGCCGACGGCGGCCGCCCTCGCGTACGGCATGGACAAGAAGCAGCACGAGACCGTCCTCGTCTTCGACCTGGGCGGCGGCACCTTCGACGTGAGCATCCTCGACGTCGGCGACGGCGTGGTGGAGGTGCGTTCCACGGCGGGTGACAGCCATCTGGGCGGCGACGACTTCGACCGGCGTCTGGTGGACTACCTCGCGGACGACTTCCAGAAGGAGAACGGCATCGACCTGCGCAAGGACCCGCAGGCGCTGCAACGACTGTTCGAGGCGGCGGAGAAGGCCAAGACCGAGCTCAGCTCCGTCACCCAGACCCAGGTCAGCCTGCCGTTCATCACCGCCGACGCCTCCGGGCCCAAGCACCTCACCGACTCGATCATGCGGTCCACGTTCGAGCAGATCACCGGCGACCTGGTGGAGCGCTGCCTCGGTCCGGTCCAGCAGGCCATGGCCGACGCCAAGGTCGGCGAGAGCGACATCGACGAGGTCATCCTCGTCGGCGGTTCCACCCGCATCCCCGCCGTACAGGCCCTGGTGCGCCGGCTGACCGGCGGCAAGGACCCCAACATGAGCGTCAACCCCGATGAGGTCGTGGCGCTGGGCGCCGCGATACAGGCCGGGGTGCTCAAGGGCGAGGTCAAGGACGTCCTGCTGCTCGACGTCACCCCCCTGTCGCTGGGCGTGGAGACGCGCGGCGGAGTGATGACGAAGATCATCGAGCGGAACACCACCATCCCGGTGCGCCGCAGCGAGACCTTCTCCACCGCCGAGGACAACCAGCCGGCCGTCGACATCGTCGTCCTCCAGGGCGAGCGCGAGCGGGCCGCCGACAACCGGGTCCTCGGCCGGTTCCAGCTCACCGACATCCGGCCGGCGCCGCGGGGCGAACCGCAGATCGAGGTCACCTTCGACATCGACGCCAACGGCATCCTCAACGTCAGCGCGCGCGACAAGGACACCGGCAAGGAACAGGGCATCACCATCAGCGAGAGCTCCAACCTGGACCGGAGCGAGGTCGAACGCATGGTCCAGGAGGCCGAAAGCAACCGGGGCCAGGACCAGGCACTGCGTGAGGCCGTCGACGCCCGCAACGAACTCGACGCGATCGCCTACCAGGTCGAAAAGCGTCTGAACGAACTGGGCGAGGCCGCGCCCGCGCACGAAAAGGCGCGAGGCGAGATGCTGGTGGCAGAGGCCCGCGACGCGGTCAAGAACGAGGCCGGAGTGGACAAGGTCAGGCCGCTGATCTCCGAACTCCAGCAGGTCTACGCCGGGCTCGCCGCCCACCAGGCCGAAGCCGCGGCGGCGAGTGGTCCGTCGGACACCACCGGGCCGGACGGCTCCGGGCAGGGCGGTGCCGGCGCCGACGAAGACGTGATCGACGCCGAGTTCGACAAGGGCTGAGGTACCCGCCATGCCGATCCCTCCCCAGGACCGATCGTCCGACCTACCGCCCGAAGGCGCCGCACAACCGCCGCAGGGCCACCTGCCCGAGCCCGCGCCGCCGACCACGCAGGCCGAACCGGGGCCCGACGCGGCCACCGGTCCGGCCGGGGTCGAGGACGAGTACGCGGCCGCGCTGAAAGAGGTCGAGGACCGCTGGCGGCGTGCTCTCGCCGATCTGGACAACCTGCGCAAGCGACACGCCAGGGAACTGGACCGGGAGCGCGCGGTCGAACGCGCCCGCACGGCGGCGGCCTTCCTTCCCGTCATCGACAACCTCGAACTGGCCCTGAACCACGCGGGCTCCGACCCCAGGGCGATCGTCGAGGGGGTTCGCGCCGTGCGCGACCAGGCCGTGTCCATCCTTGAACGCCTTGGTTACGAGCGTCACGCCGAGACCGGCGTCCCGTTCGACCCCTCCCGGCACGAGGTCGTCGGCGTGGTCCAGGACCCCGACGCCGAACCGAACACCGTGGCGCAGGTGCTGCGCCCCGGCTACGGCGAGGCCGAGCGGCAACTGAGGCCGGCCGCCGTGACCGTCGCCAAGCGGGAGTGAGCGGCCATGGCACGCGACTTCTACGAGGTTCTCGGGGTCCCGCGAGACGCCGACAAGGACGAGATCCAGCGGGCGTATCGCAAACTGGCCCGCAGGTACCACCCGGACGTCAATAAGGACCCCACGGCGGAGGAGCGGTTCAAGGAGATCAACGAGGCCTTCAGTGCCCTGTCCGACCCCGACCAGCGGGCCCGTTACGACCGCTTCGGCGAGGACTTCCGGAAGGTTCCCGAAGACTGGGAGGAGCGGGTCGGTGCCGGCGCGGGACCCGGCGGCGGCTTCCGCTGGTCCACCGGGGACGGGCCCCGGGTCCGGTACGCCACCAGCGGCTTCGGCGCGGAGGGCGTCGACGTCGACGACCTGTTCGGCTCGTTCTTCGGGGGCGCCGGACGGGTACGTGTCCCCGGAGCCGACCAGGAGGCCGAACTGCCGCTCACCGTCGAGGAGGCGTACCGGGGAGGTCGTCGCACCGTCACGCTCGCCGGTCCCACCGGGCAGCCGCGGCGGTACGAGGTCGACGTGCCACCGGGTGTCACCGACGGGCAGCGTATCCGGCTGGCGGGCGAGGGCGGCCGCGGCAACGGTGACGCCCCCGCGGGGGACCTGTACCTGCGGGTGCGGATCCAGCCGCACCCCCGTTTCCGCCTCGACGGCCGGGACGTGTACGTGCAGCTTCCGGTCACACCCTGGGAGGCCGCGCTGGGTGCCACAGTTCCGGTGCCCACGCCGAGCGGGGCGACGGCGAAGGTGAGCGTGCCCGCGGGCTCGTCCAGCGGCCGGCGGCTGCGGCTGCGCGGTGAGGGCATGCCGAACCCGCGCGGCACGAACGGCAACCTCTACGCCGAGCTCCGGATCATGGTGCCGTCCAGGCTCAGCGACCGGGAGCGCGCACTCTTCGAGGAGCTCGCCGCCGTCTCCTCGTTCGACCCCAGGAGGACACGATGAGTGACCCACGCGTCGGGGCGCGCCAGGCGTCTCGGCTGACAGCTCCAGCGCCGGCACGCGTCCGGTACGCGATCGTGCCGGTGCCCAGGCTCTCTCTGCAGACCGTGGCCCGCCGCTCCGGCGTCCATCCCGACCTCATCCGCCGGTTCGTCGCTCTGGGCCTGGTCGAGGCCGAGCGCGACGCCTCCGGAGGGCTGGTGTTCGAACCCACGGCACCGGCCGCCCTCGCCCGCGTCCAGCGGCTGCGCACCGGGCTGTGCCTCAACTACGCATCCATCGGCCTGGTGCTCGACCTGCTGGACCGCATCAGCATGCTCGAAGCCGCTCTGCGCCGCGCCGGTACGAGGAGTGAAACACCCCCATGGACATGAACCGTCTCACCCAGAAGTCCCAGGAAGCCCTCCAGGAGGCCCAGAGCGCGGCCGTCGGCATGGGGCAGACCGAGGTCGACGGGGAACACCTGCTGCTCGCGCTTCTCGATCAGGAGGACGGTCTGATCCCGCGGTTGCTGCAACAGGCCGGCACCGAGCCGAAGGAGCTGCGCGCGGCCGTGCGCGAGGAACTCTCCCGCCGCCCGAAGGTCACCGGTCCGGGCGCGGCACCCGGCCAGGTCTTCGTCACTCAGCGCCTGTCCCGCCTGCTCGACGCGGCCGAGCGGGAGGCCAAACGCCTCAAGGACGAGTACGTGTCCGTGGAGCACCTCCTGCTCGCCCTGGCCGAGGAGGGCTCGGCGACCGCCGCCGGACGCCTGCTCAAGGAGCACGGCGTGACCCGGGATTCGTTCCTGAGCGCGCTGACCCAGGTCCGCGGCCACCAGCGCGTCACCTCCGCCAACCCTGAAGTGGCCTATGAGGCTCTGGAGAAGTACGGCCGCGACCTGGTCCTCGAGGCTCGGTCCGGGCGGCTGGACCCGGTCATCGGCCGTGATGCGGAGATCCGCCGCGTCACCCAGATCCTCAGCCGCAAGACCAAGAACAACCCCGTCCTCATCGGCGATCCCGGCGTCGGCAAGACCGCCATCGTCGAGGGCCTGGCCCAGCGCATCGTCCGCGGCGACGTCCCCGAGGGCCTGCGCGACAAGACGGTGTTCGCCCTCGACATGGGCTCCCTGGTCGCCGGCGCCAAGTACCGGGGCGAGTTCGAGGAACGCCTCAAGGCCGTGCTGTCCGAGGTGAAGGCCGCCCAGGGACGCATCCTGCTCTTCGTCGACGAACTCCACACCGTCGTCGGCGCGGGCGCCGCCGAGGGAGCCATGGACGCGGGCAACATGTTCAAGCCGATGCTCGCCCGCGGCGAACTCCACATGATCGGCGCCACCACCCTCGACGAGTACCGCAAGCACATCGAGAAGGACGCCGCCCTCGAACGCCGCTTCCAGCAGGTCCTGGTCGACGAGCCGAGCGTGGAGGACACCATCTCCATCCTGCGCGGACTGCGCGAACGTCTGGAGGTCTTCCACGGCGTGAAGATCCAGGACACCGCGCTGGTCTCCGCGGCCATCCTCAGCCACCGCTACATCACCGACCGGTTCCTGCCCGACAAGGCCATCGACCTCGTCGACGAGGCGTGCGCCCGGCTGCGTACCGAGATCGACTCGATGCCCGCCGAACTCGACGAGATCACCCGCCGCGTCACCCGCCTGGAGATCGAGGAGGCGGCCCTGTCCAAGGAGACCGACGCCGCCAGCAAAACCCGCCTGGAGGAACTGCGCAAGGAACTGGCCGACCTGCGCGGCGAGGCCGACGCCAAACACGCCCAGTGGGAGGCCGAACGGCAGGCGATCCGCCGCGTGCAGGAACTGCGCCAGGAACTGGAGCAGGTCCGCCACGAGGCGGAGGAGGCCGAACGCGCCTACGACCTCAACCGCGCCGCCGAACTCCGCTACGGCCGCCTCCAGGACCTGGAGCGCCGACTCGCCGCAGAGGAGGAGCAACTGGCCGCAAAACAAGGGCAGAACCGGCTGCTGCGCGAGGTCGTCACCGAGGAGGAGATCGCCGAGATCGTCGCCGCCTGGACCGGCATCCCCGTCGCCCGCCTCCAGGAGGGCGAACGCGAGAAACTGCTGCGCCTCGACGAGATCCTGCGCGAGCGCGTCATCGGCCAGGACGAGGCCGTCAAACTCGTCGCCGACGCCATCATCCGCGCCCGCTCCGGCATCCGCGACCCTCGCCGCCCCATCGGCTCGTTCATCTTCCTCGGCCCCACCGGCGTCGGGAAGACGGAGCTGGCCAAGACCCTCGCGGCGGCCCTGTTCGACTCCGAGGAGAACATGGTCCGCCTCGACATGAGTGAGTACCAGGAGCGGCACACCGTCAGCCGGCTCATGGGCGCACCTCCCGGATACGTCGGCTACGAGGAAGGCGGCCAGCTCACCGAGGCCGTACGCCGCAAGCCGTACTCGGTTGTGCTGTTCGACGAGATCGAGAAGGCGCACACCGATGTCTTCAACACCCTGCTGCAGATCCTCGACGACGGCCGCATCACCGATGCTCAGGGCCGCACCGTCAACTTCCGCAACACCGTGATCATCATGACGTCCAACATCGGCTCCGAGCACCTCCTCGACGGCGCCACCGCCGAGGGCGAGATCAAGCCGGACGCCCGCGCCCTGGTGATGGGCGAGCTGCGCGGGCACTTCCGCCCGGAGTTCCTCAACCGCGTCGACGACATCGTGCTGTTCAAGCCGCTCGGTGAGCGCCAGATCGAGCGGATCGTGGAGCTCCAGTTCGACGAACTGCGCCGCCGCCTCGCCGAACGCCGCATCACCGTCGAACTGACCGACGCGGCACGGGAGTTGATCGCCCACCAGGGCTACGACCCGGTCTACGGGGCCCGACCGCTGCGCCGCTACATATCCCACGAGGTCGAAACCCTCGTCGGACGGTCCCTGCTGCGCGGCGACGTCCAGGACGGCGCGAAGGTCCGCGTCGACGCCCAGGAAGGCGAACTGGTGGTCACCTACGACCAGCCCGAGGACGTGAAGGGAGCAAGGGCGGCATGAGTCCCGTGCAAGCCACCAACGTCACCTGTCCGCACTGCGGGCGCACCAACCGGGTACCCGTGGCCGCCGAGGGCCGCCCCAGGTGCGGCAACTGCAAGCAGCCTCTGCCGTGGATGGCCGACGCGGGCGACGACGACTTCACCGAGGTCGTCGAGCAGGCCACCGTGCCCGTCGTTGTTGACCTGTGGGCCACCTGGTGCGGCCCTTGCCGCATGGTGAGCCCCGCGCTGGAGAAGGTCGCCGCCGATCTCGCGGGAAAGATCAAGCTGGTCAAGGTCGACATCGACAAGAACCCGCGTCTGGCGCGGCGGTTCGAGGTCCAGGCGGTACCGACACTGCTCGTCCTCGACAAAGGACAGACCATCGCCCGGCAGGCGGGGGCGGCGCCCGCCCCCGCTCTGCGCCAGTGGGTGGAACAGTCAATCACCGCCCGGAAAGGGTGATCCGGATGACCCTGCACGCAGACCCCCACCTCGCGCTTGTCCGGCCGGTCAAGCCGCTGACCCCACAAGGGTGTCAGGAGTGTCTGATGCTCGGCTCCCCGTGGGTCCACCTGAGGCTCTGCCTGACCTGCGGGCACGTCGGCTGCTGCGACTCCTCGCCGAAAAAGCACGCGCGTAGGCACGCAGCTGCCGACGCCCATCCGATCGTGCAGTCGTTCCAGCCCGGCGAGGACTGGCGCTGGTGCTACGTTCACGAGGCGTTCGTCTGATGTCCGGCGACCAGTCGCTGCCGGGCGAAGAACCGGTGCCGGAGGAAGCGGACGAGGCCGTCTTCTGGGAGACCCCGGACATCTACGGCGCGTATCCGCGTCTTACGGAGGACCAGATAGCACGTCTGGCGGAGCACGGGCAACGCCGGAGCATGGCTCCGAACGAGGTGCTGATCCGGGAGGGGGAGCGCTGCGAGACGTTCTTCGTCGTCCTCAGCGGTTCCCTCGCCGTCGTCGAGGACTACGGCACTCCCGAGGAGCACGTGCTGCGCGTGCACGGCCCCGGTCGCTTCATCGGCGAACTCGGGCTGCTGCACGGACAGGTGGCCTTCTACACCGCTGTCGCCAGGGAGCCGGGCGAGGTCCTCGTCGTCTCCTTGGACCAGTTGCGCCACCTGGTGTCCCAGGACTCCAGCATCGGGGACGTCGTGCTGCGCGCCTGTCTGGGCCGTCGCGCGCTGCTCGTCGGACAGGGCGCCGGCTTCCGCATCGTCGGCTCGCGCTACTCGCCCGACACCAGGCGGCTGCGCGAGTTCGCCGTCCGCAACCGGCTGCCGCACCGGTGGATCGACCTGGAGACCGACGAGGAGGCCGAGGAGCTGTTGCGCCGCTTCGGCGTCGGCCCGGAGGAGACACCGCTCGTCATCTGGCGGGACACCACCCTGTTGCGCAACCCCAGCAACGCGGAACTGGCCGGTCTCATCGGTCTGCCGTCACTGCCTGCCGGAAGCCGTCACGGCGACGTCCTGATCGTCGGCTCCGGACCCGCCGGCCTCGCTGCCGCGGTGTACGCCGCCTCCGAGGGCCTGAGCACCACGGTGGTGGAGGCGATGGCCACCGGCGGCCAGGCCGGCACGTCGTCCCGCATCGAGAATCTGCTTGGCTTCCCCTCCGGCATCTCCGGCGCCGAACTCGCCGAACGCGCCGTGCTCCAGGCCGACAAGTTCGGTGCCAGGATCAGCATTCCGGTGGAGGCGACCGGTCTCCATCCCAAGGACGAGGACCACTACGTGGTGGCGTTCGCCGACGGCAGCGAGATCGCCGCCCGCGCCGTCGTCCTGGCCACGGGTGCCCGTTACCGCCGGCTCCAGGTGCCCGGCATCGAACGCCTGGAGGGAACGAGCGTCCACTACTCGGCGAGCGTCTACGAGGCCCAGCAGTGCCGTACCGACCCGGTGGCGGTGGTCGGCGGCGGCAACTCCGCAGGCCAGGCCGTGCTCTTCCTGGCCGGGTACGCACCGCAGGTGTATCTGCTCGTCCGTGGGCCGAACCTCGAGGCGCACATGTCCCGCTACCTGATCGATCAGATCGAGCGCCACCCGCGGGTGCGCGTGATGCTGCACACCGAGATGACCGAGGCACTCGGCGACAAGGCGCTGGAGGCGGTCACCGTGGTCGACCACCGTACGGGCGAGCACCGCCACCTCGCGGTGCGGGCCCTGTTCGTCTTCACCGGCGCAGACCCTCACACCGAGTGGCTGTCCGGCGCGCTCGCCCTCGACGCGCGCGGCTACGTGCTCACCGGCGCGGAGGCGCAGGCGTGCTCCGTTCCCGAACTGTGGCAGAGCCAGGGCCGCGACTGCCTGACGTTGGAGACCAGCCTGCCTGGCGTCTTCGCCGCCGGCGACGTCCGCAGCGGCTCGGTGAAGCGTGTGGCCTCCGCGGTCGGCGAAGGCGCGATGAGTATTCACTTCGTGCACCGCTACCTGGGCCACACGGCCGCGCCCGGCGGCACCGACAGCTCCCCATATACCCGTCCGAAGGAGTCCGCCTGGCTCGCATGACGCCCAGCGGGCGAGGAGATCACGAGAAGGAGGCGATGGGAATGACCATGCCCGTCCGGCGCCACCGCGGTGGCGCAGTGCAGGACAGGCCCCTGGGCTGGGCACGCGATCCGCTGACGGAGTTCGACCAACTGCTCGGCGAGATGAGCGGACTGATCGAATCCACGGTGGGAGGCGTGGCGCCCGCAGTCGCGTGGACACCCCTGGCGGATGTCACGGAGTCCGACGACGCCTTTCACGTCGAGATCGAACTCCCCGGCGTCAAGAGCAAGGACATCGACGTCGAAGCCAACGGCCAGGAGTTGGTGGTCACCGGAGAGATCAAGGAGAAGGAACGCAAAGGCGTCCTGCGCCGGAGCACCCGCCGCACCGGAGCCTTCGAGTACCGGCTGCGGCTGCCCGGAGAGGTCGACACCGAAAAGATCAATGCTCAGATGTCGGACGGGGTGCTCACCATCACCGTCCCCAAGGCCGAGGTCGCAAAGCCGCGGCACGTCGAGATCAGCGAGACGAGTGAAAGCACCGAGAGCAGCGGCTGAGACGCGAACGCCGCGGTTCCGGACACACGTCCGGCGCCGCGGCCGGGCCGGCGACGCTCGACACCCGGGTGACTCATGGATGACGTCCCGTGTCATAACCCCTCACGGCGGCGGAGACTCGGCACGCGGCTTCCCACCGGCTTCCTTTCGGCGCCGCAGACGCCAGGCGCGCAGCAGCCGAAGGGGGAGCAGACCCAGCGCTGCTCGCCGGCCCATGTCCGCCTGGTCCTCGCGGTCGAATGCCCGTGCGTAACGCTCGGCGTCCTGGGCCGACGGATATCGCTTGCTGCCCTCCGCTCCGCACCCACGCGCGCAGTGCCGGAGCATCGTGTCGCCCTGATGGAGAAAGCGAAAACGGTGTCCCAGAAGGTGGCAGCGCAGCACAGAAGACCACGCTATGCAGACCTGTCCATTCCGGCCTGTTCTGTCCCTCTCCAGGCAGCAGCCCATGGCCCTGAACGAGGAGGCGTGGCATGACCACCACTTTCGAGTTCGGCGTCGTCACGACCAAGGTCCCCGCCCGGCCGACCGGCTGCGTGGTCCCGATTCCATTGGCGGATCGTCATCGGTTTGGGAGCCGTCTGGATTCTGGACGGACTCGAAGTGACGATCGTCGGGGCGGTTGCCGCCCTGCGCGACAGCGCACCGGGCGACCCTCATGACCAGCGGTGACCGGGGCAGAAGGAGGGCAGCTATGAAATACGACGGATTCCTCGCCCGTGTGCGCGAGCGAGGCGAATACAACGACCAGGCCGAAGCCGCGGACGTCACCAACGCCGTGCTGGAAGTGCTGGCCCAACGGATCAGCCCCGGAGAGGTCAAGGACCTCGCATCCCAGCTGCCCGGCCCGCTGGGACAAGTTCTGGACCATGCCACGCCGCAGCATGCGCGAAGCTTCGGGATCGAAGAGTTCTACCGCCGGGTCGCCGAGCGCACCCATGCCCGGCCGCGTACGGCGCAGTGGGACGCCAGCGCGGTCCTGACCACCGTTGCCGACGCTGTCACCGGCGGAGAGCTGAATCAGATCATTAGCCAACTCCCCTCCAGTTACGCGGTCCTGTTCGGCAAGGCCGACCTCGCGGACTGAGCTCGTGAGGCGCCCAGAACGAAAGCCGGCGCCACGGCTGCGCTCTCCGGCTCTTGCGGTCACGGATCAGGGGGCTGCCACTCGAACATCAAGATCGTGGCGTCGTCGCTGAGTTTGTTGTGCCGATGCTCGAGGATGGCGTGGATGAGCAGGCGCAGCGCTTCCGGGGCGCTCTGCCCTGCTGCGGTCGACCGGATGATGTAGTCGGTGAAGCGTTCCAGGCCGAACTCTTCGCCTGCCTCGTCGCGTGACTCTACGACGCCGTCTGAGTAGAGCAGTATTCGGTCACCGGGTTCGAGGCTGACCTCGTGCACCTGGCGGACGGTCCCGGCGAGACTGGCGGGCAGACCCAAAGGAGGCTCAGGTGGCCGCTCCAAGGCATTGTGGAGCAGGCGGTGGCGACGGATGAGCAACGGAGGCGGGTGGCCGCAGTTGCACCAGCGCAGGACGCCGGTGGGCATGTGCAACTGGGTGAAGACACCCGTGCAGAACTGCTCCGGAAGCCACTTCGCCAGCGCCTCGTCCACGGTGCCCACGAGTTCGTTCAGGTCTGCCCCGCTGCGCCGGGCGTTACGGCAGCCTGCCATGGCGACAGAGGTGGCAAGTCCGGACGCCAGGTTGTGCCCCATGCCGTCAAGGATTGTGGCGTGCAGAACGTCCTCGGTGAACGCATGGTCGAAAGCATCGCCGCCCAGTTCGTACGCAGGCTCCAGAACCGCCGTCGAAACGACCCGCCCGGTGCCGATCGACCGGGGAGGGAGAAAAGCCCTCACCATCTCCGTGGGCAAGTGCATCGGCCTGGTACGCATGCGCTGTGCGATGGTGTCGCTGTAGGTGCGCTTGGATGCGATGATCAGTGCGAGGAGCAGCGCCGCCGTTCGACAGCGCCGTAGCTTGAGCCCGTCCAGGGTGCTCATGTTCAGCTCTACGACACCCAGCCGCTCCGCCCCGTCGGCCAGGGGCAGCCATACGTGCAGACCGCCGGAGGGGCCTTCTTCCACTCGGAGAGAGTCGGTGCGGTAGGCCCATCCGGCCAGCGAAGTGTCGAGCTCCAGTTCCGGCTCGCTTTCGACAAGCGGCACCAGCAGTCTTTGCTGGATGTCGACCAGATAGATAACGGCCCTGCCCAGACCCATGGCCTCGGCATACCGGTTCAGGACCACGGGCAGTTCCGCAGGTGATGCCAGCTGGGCTGCTCTGACCAGTTCCTCCAGCAGCCGCTCCCCGAACCCGACGGACATGTTCCTGTCCACGCCTTCGATGATCCCTGCGAGGTCGAGCCGCCACAATCTGAGTTCTCCGACACCCGAGATGTGGGCCGATCAGCCTGGAGTGCTGGGACTTGCCCTCGCGGATCGGTCGGGCTTCGGGACCGACTTACGACACCAGCCGATACGGGATCGTGCGGATCCCCGCAAGCCGCACAGCGGTCTGCTCCAGCAGCCGGCGGGTGCCCGCCCGCGGTCTCGGCCAGCTCACCGACCAGGACCGCTTTCGGCAGCACCTTGGACGTGGACGAGAGCCTGCGGCGAGCCAGCAGATCGTTGCGGCAGCCGAGGAAGCAGAGCGCGCTGACGCTGTTTGGCCGTGGTCTGCACCGCCTGGTCCGGTCGCCACTCACAGCAGGAGGTCGAAGACGGCTCGGGCCTCGTCCCAGTGCTGGGTCTGGGGGTTCTTCAGCTCGGGGTGGAGGATCTTGAAGCACTGAGCAAGGGCCAGGCTGAGTCCGCCGATGATGTCCGGATAGGCCGCCTCGGTCTCCTCGTCGGGCGTGCGGTCCAGAGCGGGGTGGGTGGCGAGCTCTTCCAGGATCGGTTTGAGTTCTACTTCCTGGTCAATCTTCCGGAAGCGGTGAATGCTCTCCTGCAGGCCTTTCGTGATCGGTAGGTCACAGGTCCGGATGATGTCGCGCCCGTTGGCCTTGGCAGTGGCCTGGGCGACGGTCAGCAGATCGTAGAGCTTGGCGTCGACGAAGTCGCTGTAGCGCTTGAGATCGTTCTTGTCGACGTCCAGCCCCGCGGCCGCGCGGAAGAACCTTTCGAACCTGGCGATGGACATCACGGTCATGACGGCAACCTCCGGCTGCGGGCGCCGGGGTGGCTCCCGGCCCCTGGGCTTCCCATTCAGCCTGGCCGACGGGGCGCGCGAACGCATGCGCATGTCGGGCCCAATTAGCCTCCCTGTATTGCCCTGCCAGGCCCAGGCGTCCGACTGCCCGGGTAGTCGGACGGGCGTGCGGATCGACAGCAGGGCGAACACCGTGTTGCGGAGCGGCCCCACGTCAAGGGTGACCCCAGATGTCGCTGCTCATGAGGCCGAACGCGGTGGTGGCGAACACGCCAGGGAGCGCTCGGGAGAGGCCGGTGAACAGCACAGCCAGGGCCGGTTGACGCGGACCATCCTGCCTAGCAGCCGCAACCGCCCGCGGACGTGCGGTGCCTCGCTGGTGTACTGGAGCTCCCGGGTGGCAGGGCGTTGCCGGACTCTGAGATCAGCGCTCCGATCACGCCGAGGGCCGCTCCCCCCAGCCGGTGGGCGGCGCGCATCAGGCTGAGCATGGGCAGCGACAGCAGCGCGATGTGCTCCGGCGGGCTGATCATGGCGATGACGAGGCGGGTGTTGTCCTGGTAGGGCAGGTCCGTTCTTCAGTCGCTTCGCGACCTCCGTTGGCCATCCCGGATCGGCCACGAGGACGACGTCGAGCCGCGGCCGCTGGGGCTGACAGCTGGCGCCGGGGGTGTGGTCATCGATCGCCCTGTACGCGAGGGTGCCGGTTTGTGAGTGTAGGTCGGCCCGGGATCGCGCGTCCGCCGAGCGCGGCGCCGCCAGGAGGCGGCGGCGCGGCCGACGCGACCCGGCAGGGCGTTCCGGCTAGGCTCACACCCGTGACGTGGCTGCGGGCCTTCGGGGAGGTCGTGCGATCCGGGCTCACGATCGAGGAGACGCGGCTGGAGCCTCTGCTCGCGCTGCGCACGGCCGCTGGGGTGGCGATCGTCATCGGGTCGGCACTGTGGCTGGTCTCCCCTGCGTATGCCGCGTCCGCCGCCCTCGGTGCCTACTCCGCAGGTGGGGCCACCTTCCAGCGCACCTGGCGTCCACGCAAGGTGATCGCGCTCGGCGCGGGCGCGGGTCTGGCGCTCAGCACCTTCGCGGGCTACCTGGCGGCGGGGCGACTCGTGACGTTCCTCCCACTGCTGGCCGTATGGGCCTTTGCCGCGGGAATGGCGTGGGCCGTCGGATCGACCGCTGGGATCGTCGCAGCGACGACCGTCGGCAGCATGCTGGTGACCATCACCCTGCCCACGAGCGTCGGGCGAGCCCTGGAGCACGCCGGGGTCATCGCGCTCGGAGGCGTGACGCAGGCCGTGCTGATCCTGCTGTTCCCGATCCGCCGTTGGGGGGCACATCGTGACGCGCTCGCCGACGCCTTGGCCGCCGTGGCGGACTACGCCCGCCGGCTGCGGCACGACCCGACCGCCCCGTTCGACCCGGAGCCGTTGATGACGGCCCGGGACGCGGCCGCCGTGACGCCGTCACAGGCCCGCACCCGTCCCCCCGCCCTCCACGGCCCCCGAGGACTCGCCGAGCGCATCCGGCCGGTCGTCGCCGCGCTCGCCGACCCGGACATCGGCGCCCCGGCGGAGGGACCCGGGCGGGACCGCGCGCGGGAGTTGCTCAACGCGGCCGCCGACGTTCTGGATGCGGTCGCCCGTTCGATCCGCCGCGGCACTCCCGCCGAGGTGCCGCCCGGGAGCACGGACGTCCTGCGCGTCGACGAGGAGCACGAGGTACTGGAGGGCCCCGCGAGGCAGGCCGCCGAGCGGCTCGTGGAACTGCTCGGCGAGGCGTTGGAGATCGCCGGGAGCGGCAGCGCGCGCGGGAGGACGCCCACGCCGCCCGGCCCCGCGGGCGCCCAGTTCCTGGTACGCCCGACAATGCTCCGGCTGGTCCCGGTCGTCATCCGGGCGGTCCGCCGTGAGCTCCGCCCGGACTCGCCCGTGTTCCGGCACGCCGTCCGCCTGGCGGCGGTGGCCACGCTCGGCTATCTGATCGCCGCCCGGCTACCCCTGGGCCACGGCTACTGGGCGCCCATCGCCTCCGTGATGGTGATGCGGCCGGACTTCCACCGGACGTACGCACGTGCGGTGGCCCGTCTCGCCGGGACCCTGGCGGGGGTCGCGCTCGCCACCCTGATGGTGCGGGCCCTGGGACCGGATGCCCATGTGTTCGGCGCGCTGGCGGTGGTCTCGGCGGGCCTGTCGTACACGCTGATCCGTACCGGCTACGCCTACTCCCAGTGCTTCACCGCCGCGTACGTCGTCTTTCTGCTCGGCATGGGCGGCCAGGCGTGGGAGCAGACGGTCCCGGAGCGGGTGGTGCTCACCCTGCTCGGCGGGGCCCTGGCAATGCTGGCGTACGTGGTGTTCCCCGCATGGGAGACACCCCGGCTGCCGGGCCGGCTTGCGGACTGGCTCGCAGCCAACGGCCGCTATGCGGCCGCGGTGCTCCGCAACTACGCCGAACCGACCCGGGAGCATCACGCCGACATGCGCAGGGCACTGCTGGCGAGCAGGGAGGCACGTGCCGCCTGGCAGGAGGCATACGACCGGGCAAGGCAGGAACCGGTCCGCCCCAGGGGGCTGACGTCGCGCGAGGCGCAGGAGGCGCAGGAGGCGCTCAAGGGGTTCGGCCGCGCGGCGATGCTCATGGAGAGCCACGTCCCGCGGGCCGACAGCCGTGTCGTCCCCGAGGCGGAGCGGTTCGCCGAGGCCCTGGAGGAGGACACCGCGCAGGCGGCAGTCGACGTGCGCGAGCACAGGAATCCGGACTGGGGGCGCGTGGAGGAGGCGCTCCACGCGTGGGAGGGCGCCGCCGGGGACCGGAGCCCGGTCGTGCGGCGCGAGGCGGAACTGCAGACGCAAGCCTTGGAGGACCTCGCGACGGCCGTGAGCCGCACCGCCCTGGAACGGGACGTCGGCTCTACTCGCGAGGAGCAGCGAGTGCGGGCGGCCGCGGCGGCGGAAGGTGACGGATCAGGACCCGCGCACCGGGGTGGGTGACGAAGTCGGCGACGGGGAGCGCCGCGCCTCCTGGAGCGGGAAGTAGTCTTCCGGCCGCGTCGAGCGCCGCCACACGTACACCGCTGTCGCCATCACGAGGATCAGCCCCGCCAGGATGAGCAGTTCGATCCCCTCGACATTCCACCGGAAGGACTTCTCCGCCTCGGCCGTCACGATGAGCACCCTGCGGATGCCGGCAATCAGGCCGACGACGAGGAACGGCTCCGCGTCGAGGGTCTGGTTCCTGATGGTGAGGCGGACGGTGTGGAGCAGCTCGGCCACGATGAACAGCACAAGGCCGTTGTCCAGGGCGGAGAGAACGACCGTCTCTTCGCGGTACGGCCCCTGGATCGACCTGATGACGTCGTGGACGACCCCGACGGTCAGGAGCCCCGCGAGCAGTACGAGGAGCGCCGCGACGACGAGGTGGATGCCGTCCTCGATGAGCTGCAGGAGGCCCTGTAGCCGGCCGCCCTCGATCTTCGGGAGAATGGGTCGCACAGTCAGCATGCTAGGGGTGGCCCGGCCCGCAGGCGCGGCGTGTTGCCGAACGGGTGGACGAGCGGATAGCTCCCTGTGGTGGCAGCCTGAGGGAAGCGGCGAGACGCGACATCACCGAGGCCTACCCCGGGACCTCGCCTCCGCGTTGGTGTGAGGGATGGGGAGTTACTGATCTTTTCGGGTTGTTGTCGGGTGCTGATCCCTTCGGTAGGCCGGTGGCATGCGGCATGCGCAGGGCGGCCGATTGACCGCCGAGCGGCGACAGTTTCGGGAGCGGAACCGGTACGAGGCGAGCGAACGGTTCACACGCGACGAGAAGAACGTGGTGATCGCGAAGGATCTGCAGGTCAGCGAGCGGTCGGTGAACGCTGGCGGCGTGCCTGGCGGGAAGGCGGGATGGAGGCCCTCGCCACCGCAGGCCACACGGTCGCCGACGCCGTCAACGATGCCATCCGGGCCTCGATCACCCGTCTGATCCAAACCCACGAGGTTGATCTGGACGCCTACCCGGGACCGGTGTACTTCATGATGCACGGCCTGGAGAGCGAAGAAGCGAACTCGCCGCCGCACTCCACGCCGCCGTGTACAGAGAGCTGGAACCCCTGGCCGACGCCGTCCCGCCCGCACCCTGTCAATCACGCAACTTCCCAGGCAGATATCTCCTGCACCTTTCGGCCGTACGCAGCCGCGGTCGGGAAACAGCTTCTTGAAGGCACGGCGTCGGTGCTGGTCACGCGCTGGGCCGGGACCCTGCGGCGGAGCCGGTTGGCAATCGCCAGTCCTAGCCCCTCCTCCACCGGCAAGGAGGCCACGATGAGGTCGCACCCCTGCTGGTCGAGTTCGCGCAGGAACCCGTACAGCCGCGCGCGTAGGCGGCCATCGATGCGGGGACTGCCACCACGGCGTGCGCCTTGAGCGCAGCGTCGGCGAAGGACGGGAAAAACACGCCCACCTGCTGCCCCAGCTCCTGCGCACGCTTCGCTTCGGAGACGACCTTCTCCGGTTCGACGAGGACGACCCGCGCGCGGCGTGTAGTGGGAGGGATGCTGACCGGGCACCCGAATGCGGCTGGTGGCGGGGACCGCAAGCGGGTGTCTCAGCACCGCTTCGAGGTCCTCGCGCGTCACCCCGCCTGGCCGCAAGATGCTCGGGGTCTACCCGTGGCGTCGACAATGGTCGATTCGACGCCGACCTCGCAAGTGCCGCCGTCCAGTACGAAGTCGACAGCATTGCCGAGCTCGGAACGGACATGGTCCGCCGTCGTGGGGCTGACCGAGCCGAGCGGTTAGCGGACGGCGCCGTGACACCGCCGCCCAAGGCCGACGGCAGCGCGAGGGCGACGGGGTGGTCGGGCACGCGCACGGCCACCGTCTCCAAACCACCGGTCGCTTCGAGGGGCACGCGGAAACCGCGCCACAGGACCAGCGTGAGCGGCCCCGGCCAGAAGCGTTCGGCCAACAGGCGCGCCGTTGCAGGCACGTCCTTCCTGGACCCAGTCGTCCAGATGCTCCGCGCCGCCGATGTGGACGATCAGCGTGGGAGGGCGGACGTCCCCTGGGACTGGAAGATGCCGGCGACGGCGGCGGAGTCCTCGGCGTTGGCGCCCAGACCCTTGACGGTCTCGGTCGGGAAGGCCACCAGACCGCCAGCGCGCAGCAGACCTGCCGCCTTCTCGATGTCACTGGTTCTTGCCGTCACCCTCGCAGTCCTAGGAGCACGAACGACCGCGACGGCCAATCTCAGTGCCAACCAAGGCTCCGTTGATCCCGAAGCCGGAATCAGGCTGGCATACACGTGCGGGTGATGTGCCGCCTGCGATACGTGCGGCGTTGAGACAGCGAGTTCTACCTAGCAACGGCGTCATAGGCCGACAGCCCACCCCCCAGATGTGGGACCGCCTGGCCGCCCTCGTCGGATGGCCGGCCGACCAGACCTGGGACTTTGAGAATGCGTTCTGGGCGCGCCGCGAGCCCTACGACGCAGGAGAAATCACGACCCACGCCTTCTGGAGCGGCCTCCTGCGTGGCGGCCTGATCGCCTCTCCCGGAAGCGCCCTGCTCGACACCCTGCGTCAGACGGACACCGACATGTGGACCCACACCGACCCCGCGGTCGTGTCCGTACCCAGAGCAACCCATGCCGCCGGGACACGCCTGCTACTCCTCTCGAACGCCCCCCACCCACTTTCCGACGCGCTCGACCGCACGCCGTGGTGCAGCACTTGATGTCCAAGGCCCTCTTTTCCGCGCGCATCGGCATAAATAAGCCATCACCGCGCGCATTCGAGGCAGCGCTCGCGGCCGCCGGATCGCCCCGGCCGGAGAAGACCCTCTTCGTGGACGACCGGCACGACAACTGCGCTGTCGCGTCCCAACTCGGCATGCAGGCCTTGCACTTTGACGGAGATCCGAACACTCTGGCGCGCCGTCTTCCGCAGCCCCTGCCGCTCGCGCCCCCGTCGCGGTGTTCAGTGACTGCCAGATGCCTGCTCTGGCGGCTGCCACAGCGGCGCCGAGGCCGGCCGCCGGTTGAAGTTCTGCCGCAACGCCTCGGGGTCCAGCACTACTGAGGGTTTCGGCCTAGGGTGACGGTGATCTCGCTGGTGGGTGTATCCCGGTGTCATGCGATATCCCGATGGGGGCGGTCTGACCGCGAAGCAGCGGGCTCAACGGGAGCAAGTGCGGTTCGAGGCCGCCGAGTTGTTCGCGCAAGGTGTGACGCCGCCGCGGGTCGCGCGGCGATTACGGGTCTCCCGGAAGTCCGCGTATGCCTGGCACGCTCGCTGGCGGGAGGGCGGCGTGCAGGCCCTTCGGTCCAAGGGGGCGTTGGGGCGGCCGTCGCGGATGACGCCCAACTGGCGGGCCTGGCTGGCCACCGAGCTGGAGAAGGGGCCGGCCGCGCACGGCCGGGTGGACGATCAACGCTGGACGCTGGCCCGGGTGGCCACAGTGATCGCGCGGCGCTTCCACGTCCGGTTCAGCCCGGCGCAGACCTGGCGCATCCTGCACCAGATGGGCTTCACCGTGCAGGTCCCGCAGCGCCGGGCCGCCGAGCGTGACGAGGACGTGGTGGCCACCTGGATCAGGGAGACCTGGCCCCGCGTGGAAAGACGGTGAGGGACCAGGACGCATGGCTGTGCTTCGCCGACGAGTCGGGCCAGGTGCTGCGGCCGCCGAAAGCACGGACCTGGTCCCGGTGTGGCCACACGCCCCGGGTCACCGTCCGGGGCGGAGGCTCGGGACGTATCTCACTGGCAGGTGTGGTGTGCCGCAGGCCGGGCCGGCCAACCCAGCTCATCTTCCGGATGCTGGTGCATCACGGCCGCAAGGGCGAGCGGAAGGGGTTCCGGGAGAAGGACTTCGCCGCGTTGCTGGACGCGGCTCACCAGCGGCTTGGCGGGCCCGTCGTACTGGTGTGGGACAACTACACCCATCACGTCGACGCCGCGATGCGTGAGCTGATCGAGGCCCGGAGCTGGCTCACCGTCTTCCGTTTCCCCGCCTGCACGCCCGACCTCAACCCCGCCGAAGGCGTGTGGGCACATCTGAAGAACAGCCTGGGCAACCTGGCCCCCAGGGCTCCGTCGTTCTCGCGGTTGGACTCGGAGTCCCAGGTATGGGCCCGATGCCTCAAGTCGGCGGTGGTGGGCGGTTCGTGATGGGCGACGGATACGCGTTCAGGCACGGCTTCCGGTGATCATGGAGTGTCGAGTTCGCTGATCACCACACCGGAAGACCGTGCCTGCTGCGCCATCGTCACTCATCCCCGTCGGGCTGGGCCAACTCGCGGGCTGCGATCCGGCCTGCCCCGAGGAACTGCCCGACCTTCTGGCCCGGCTGTCTCGCCTGCCCGACGCGCGCCGCCGCCGGGGCCGCCGTCACCCGCTGCCGTATGTCCTGGCGGTCGCCGCCTGCGCGGTCCTGGCCGGAGCGAAGTCCCTCACCGCGATCGCCGATGGGCTACCGATGCCTCTGACCGGCTGCTGTTCTGCTGCGGGGCCGCTCTGCGTGACCCGGACCGGCCCTGCCGGGCGCCCAGCGAGGCGACCGTGCGCCGGGTGCTGCAGCGCATCGGCGGCGACGCGTTCGACACGGCAATCGGCGGCTGGCTCACCGCTCGTGCCGCCGCCTCCCGCGCCGGCGACCAGGACAGACACCCGCCGACCCGCCGGATGCGGGCAGCGGTTGCGGTGGACGGCAAGTCCCTGCGCGGAGCGATTCGCGCCGACGGCCGCTGCGTCCATCTGATCTCCGCTCTGCGGGACGACGGCATCGTGCTGGCCCAGCGTGAAGTCGACGCCAAGAGCAACGAGATCACCGCTTTCCGGCCACTGCTGGACCCGCTGGACCTGACCGGCGCGGTGGTGACCTTCGACGCGCTGCTGACCCAGACCGACCACGCGAAGTTCCTGGTCGAGGAGAAAGGAGCGCACTACATCGCCGTGTTCAAGGGCAACCATCCGAGCCTGCACGCACTGGTGAAGGACCTACCGTGGAAGGAGGTTCCGCTACTGGACCGCACCCGGGCCACCACTCACGGCCGTGACGAGATCCGCCGGCTCAAGGCCGCCACCATGCCAGGACTGCCATTCCCGCACGCCGACCAGGCACTGCAGATCGTCCGCCGACGGCGCACCCTGCGCACCGGGAAGGTGTCGATCGAGCGCGTCTACGCGATCACGAATCTGACAGCGCATCAGGCGAACGCTGCTGACCTGGCGGAACGCGTCCGCGGGCATCGGGCTATCGAGAATCGTGAGCACCACGTCAGGGATGTGACGTTCACGGAGGACGCCTCGCGGGTGCGGACCGGCGGCGCGCCGCGGGCGATGGCCTCCCTGCGGAATCTGGCCATCGGCGCGCTCCGCCTGGCCGGGTGGGCCAACATCGCGGAGGGCCTGCGCCATCACGGGCGGGACATGACCCGGCCACCGGCCGCCCTCGGACTCAACTGATCATTCCGCGCCGATCGCGCAGAGCCCTGATGGCCACCCTGCCACCAGGGCTTCGTCGTTTTCGTGATCGGTCCACCACTGTAAGTAGCGCGCGGGCAGTGTCCACAGCGTCCGGGGGAAGAGCGGGCAGTCGCCGCCTCCATCGCTTCACATTGAAAAGCGATCTCACGCCGCCTCGACCGTAACGTTGCCAGTCCCGGTCTTCGCGGTGATGGCGTGCGGGCTGTCGTCAGCCCGATCGACACTGACATTGACCTTGCCTGTCCGAGCGCCGGCCTGGACCGCGTACCGCGTGCCGCGCGGGACGGCGATGTTGACACTGCCGGTCTGACTGGTGGCGTGGACGACGGACGGGGTGCGGCTGAATGTCGCCCGGACACCGCCGGTGTGCGTGGTCAATCGGGCCTGCTCGGCCGTGAGTTGCGTGCCGGTGATGGTACCGGTGTCGGTGTTGGCCGTCACCGGGCCGCCTATGCCGGTGAGCGACACGGCACCGGTGTCCTCGGTAACGTAGACCATCGTACCGGTCGGGACTCGTACGTCGTAGTCGACGCCGCAGTCAAGACAGTTGTAGGTCAGGGTCAGAGTACCGTCGGCGGCGGTGTGTGTGGTGTGCGGTGGGGCACTCTTGTAGTCTTGCCTCTCGGTGACGCTGACCGTCGAACCACCGCCGGTCACCTGTACGTCCCCTGTGTGGCCCTCAATGACCGGCTTGTGCACCGGTGCACTCACGCCGTAGCTGACCTCGCGGTGCTGGTTAGGGGCCAGCGCGGAGCATGCGGACAGCAGCACGACAGCGGTCGTGGCGGCGGTGGCCGTACCGAGCAGTCGGATTGCCAAACGGTGGATCATTACTTTCCCCTCAACGGTTCTCGCTGGTCACAGCGTGCCATCCGCCGAACCCGCCGAGATCCCTCGTACGAGCGGTTTGCCTGTCCGTCGCAAGAGTGACGTGCGAAAGCGGCTAAGCCGTTCGCCTCCGGGAAGCGCAAGGTCAAAGCGGGCGGCTACTGAGGTTTTCGGCTCGGGGTGCCGTCACCCCTGACCTGCCGCGTCATAGGCCCCCCGGCCCGGCCTGGGGCGCCGAGGCCCTACTCCGTGCGCAGCGCCGCGGCGGTGTGGGACCTGGCGGCCCAGCCCGCTGGGACGAGTGCGCCTGCCCTGGCCATCAGCCAGCCGCCGAGGACCAGCGCTGCCGGCATCCACGGGTGATAGACCGACGGGCCACGTCGCTGCCGGCCGGGACGGACGGTGCGCAGCGCCCTGCGGACCGCCCTCTGCAGGGGCTCGGCCCATCCGGCTGCCTCGGCTACGGAGCGCACCATGACGAGGTCGGGTCAGTCGTCCGCCGGGTCCGCCTCTTCCGGATCGGGGCGGACGTCGAACACGTGGGCCGGGGCGTCGTCAATCCACTCGCCGACCGCCAGAAGCGAGGTCGCCCCGGCCAGAACCGCGCACGCGATCAGTGCGAGCACCACGGCCAGGGCGTGGCGCACACCGCGCGAATCACGCGGGTCTGGCACTTCCGCGAGCTGTTCCAGCAGGCCCGGGATCTCCTCAGGCCGGGGCGCGGGCTTCCGGCGAAGCTGGTCAAGAGCAGGCGGGATCGGCGATGATGCGTCGGCAGGCACGGTCTTCCACTCGGATCACGGGGCGTCGAGAACTCCATGATCTTGGAAGCCGTGCCTGTCATGTCCCCAGGACATACCTGATAGATCGTCATGAACAGGACGTCCGGCGACTATGCCGAGGCCCTGACCTGGCCCCGTGCAGCCTCGACGAGCTTGCCGCACTGGCCCGCTCCCGCCTGAAACGGATGCAGTACCAGCCCGGTCTACTCGACGGATTCATCGCCGAGACCGGAATCATCCCGGCCCCGCCATGACGTCACCCCGAACCGAAAATCTCAGTAGCCGATTCAGTTGGAGGGATTCGCCGGCTACGCGATCTCCAGGACCACAGCGGGAAGCGCGGCCTCCAGGACTTGCCTGCGTGGCAGGGAAAGGCCGAAGTATCGTTCGATGATCTCTAGTGCGGTGCGGTGCACTTCGCGGCGAGGCACGTTGGCTTCTGGTAGGCCGGCAGCAGCCAGCATCTCCTCGACGCGTACCGCCACCTCGCGGTCACCGTTCACGCCGTCATATCCCCATGAACGGTCCAGGTGGAGATTGAAGGCACACATGAGACGACCGTCATGGAGGTAGGAGAACTGAGGCGGTACCGGCTTGCCGTTCTCCTCTTCGAATTCCAGCTGGAAGACGTGTGCACCACCCCGAGAAACAGGTGGCTGCGGACCGAACTCAGCCTGCCATTCACCGTACTTGACCACGAAGACCCATTCGCCGATCTCTCCATAACGCAGACCTATCGCGGGGTAGGGGTCCCAGGGGCCGTCCTCCATGACATCGATCAGGTCCTTGCTGGTGAGGTGGGCCAGACTACGCCCGTGCGCGTCGGCCCGAACACTGTCGCGGTCAGCCGAGACACCAGCTCTTCGGCGTCCAACCCTCGAGCGAGCACCACGCTGTAGCCACCGAAGGCGATCGACTGGGGAGCAGCAAGCCATGTAATTCCGTCGGTCATAGTGATCATCGTGACGCACCTTTGCCGGGCGTGTCACGAGGCCCCACAGCCAGCCTCCTCCAGTCAAGCTACTGCCCCGACGCGCTCACTCGCCAACTGAAGTGCTTCGCCATGTCCGAAACGGGCATGAACTCACGAACCGCCCTCTGAGAACTCTTGGGTCTGGGAGCGGCGTTGAGTAGCCCATGCTCGCGGTGGTTGCCGTCCGTACGTCCCTCCAGCGCAGTCCGCCCGGTCCCGTTGTCCCGTGCCGATGGTGTCGTACGGCTCCGTCCCGGGACGCCACTGTTGTCAGTGCCGCCTGGCATGGTTCTGATCATGTTCGACGGACTTCATGACATCGACTGGGCCTCGTTGGAGCACGCGTACGGCTCGGCTGAGGAGGTACCGGTGCTGCTGACGGCGCTGCGTTCCCCGGACGCCGAGGAACGCCACAAGGCCCTCGACCGCTTCTACGGCGCGGTCCACCACCAGGGCAGCGTGTACCCGCCCACGGCAGCCAGCCTGCCCTTCCTGTTTGAGCTGGCTGTCGACGGCGCGACGCCCGACCGGGCCGCCGTCGTCGCGCTGTTGGTCAGCATCGGCCGGGAGTCCCTCGACCGGGGCTTTGAGGACGACGGCACCGAGATCGAGTACTACCCACCGATGGGCTGCGCGCAGGCCGTCGCCTTCCTGCGCGAGCGGGGTGTGGAGTTCGCTAACCTCGCCCGCGACCCCGACCCGGACGTGCGCCTGGCCGCGATCCCCGGGCTCGGGCTCTTCCTCGACGACGCCGACCGGGCCGCTGCGGTGTTGCGCGAGCGGCTGGCCGCCGAGCGCGGCATCGCGGCGCGGCTGCGGATCGTGGAGGCGGCGGCCACCCTGGCACTGCGCCTGCCGGCGGCCTCGCAACAGGTGATGAACTGGCTCGCCGGGCTCGCCTCCGACCCTGCCCAGGGCCCGGCGACCCGGCTCGCGGCTCTGGTCCAGCGGGCCCGCTGCGCCCCGGATGAGATCGGCGAGGACATCGTGCCGGCCGCCGTCGGCCTGCTGCGCGAGACCGACCGCGCCATACCCGTGCGACGGATCGCACCCGTCCCGAGCCGCCCGGCGGCACCCACGGAGGGAGTTGTGCCCCAGATCGTCTCTGCCTTCGAGGATCTCGACCGGCACACGCGCGTGTACGCACCGACCACGGCCCTGCTGCGTACGCTTCACGAAGCCCTGGGGGCCCGGGTGCCCGAGCGCACCGCGGTGCTGGCCGAGCAGCTGAGCAGCCCCGACCCCGGCTCGCGCCTGGACGCGGTCCGTATGAGCGGGGAGCTGATGCGGGCCTGGCGCGGGGACCACACCCGGCTCCTCCTGCTGGTCACCGACCAGCTCACCACGGCCGACCAGGAGGTCGCCGCCGAGGCTGCGGCTGTCCTGGAGGCGTGCCACCCGATCGCCGCCCCGGCCCGGGAGGCACTCGCCGCGCACATCGACGCCCAACGCGCGGCGCACGGCCCCAACGTATGGGCCGCACCGCAGGCGCGGCTGCGCAGAAGCCACCAGGAGGCCGTCCGGGCCTTGGCGCGCCTCGGTGACGCACGCGCGCTGCCGAGTCTGCTGGCCGCGCTGGACAGCGACGTCGACGCCTGGCGTGCGATCCAGGTCGCAGGTCATCTGCCACAGGCAGCGGACCAGTTGGTGCCCCTGCTCTGCGACCACTTGCGCCGGATCGACCTCTCCCAGCAGTGGACCGAGATGAGCGCCAACGCGATCCTCTCCGCCCTGGCCGCGCTGGGCGACCCGGCTGCGGTTCCTGCGGTTGTGGACACGCTCGACGCCGCGGTGTGCCATGAGCAGGACCGCGTCACGCGATCGGCCCTGAAGGCGCTGGGGGCGTTCGGCCCGGCGGCGACCGGCGCACGGGACACGATCCGGTCGCTGACCACCGCCACCGACGCGCACGTACGCCCTGCCGCCGTTGCCGCACTGTGGTCCGTCGGCAGTGACCTGGCCGAGGTCATGCCGCTCCTGCTCGGCCTCCTCGACGACCACATCACGTTCCGGATCAGCGACGCGGCTGATCTGCTCGGCGAGATAGGCCCGCCCGCCTCCGTCGCACTGACGCGCCTGCGGGACCTCCTGACGCACGGCTACGAATGGGTTCGGGTGCACTGTGCGGCCGCGCTTTGGGAGATCGGCGGCGAGGCCGAGGCACCGGCCGTCCTGGACGCCCTGCTGCAGGCGATGGCCCAGAACTCCGCGACGGCCAACCACGTCGTGGCCTGTCTGGACCGCATGGGCCCTCTTGCGGCACCGTCCCTGCCTCTGCTCCGCGAGCAACTGGCCCTGCCCCGGCGTGGCGGCAGGTTCCAGAGCGTCGACCACGACGAGGAACTCCAGCGGGTCGGCCGTACCCTCATCGCCTTGCTCGATTCTTCAGCGCCGGGAGCACTCGCTCCGCGAACAGCCTGAGGCTGCGCCACCCCTCCGCCACCGGCATCCCACCCACCAGCGGATGCAGCACTAGGCTCTGCAGGGCCCGTGCCACGCTCTGCTGCGGCATGAGGACGCGGTACAGGCCCTTCGCTTTGATCTTCCAGAGCGGCCGGAGATAAAGCGGCGGTGCGGCGAGTTGGGGCCTCACAGGCGGACGACGATCAAGGCGATGTCGTCGTCTCCGCCGCCGCTGACGCCGAGGAAGGCTGGTCGGCAAGGCCGTGAGAGCACGCCGAGGAGGGTGCTCGACACCGCCTGGGTGCCGGACGTGCGCGGCGCACTCTGCCGCAGGATCACTATGACTTGCTCATCCAACTGCTGGGCCTGGCGTACCTGTCCTTGCAGAAGGGGCAGCGGGTCACCCTCGGCGGCCTCACGTGGTGAGAATGAGCGGTCCTCGTCCTCCCGTGGAAGGGCGGGGCTCGTCGTGTCTGGGCTCGGGTCAGCTCACTGCTGTGTGGCTCGTTCAATGAGGGTTTGCAGATACAGGCCGCGCTGAGCGTCGAGTGCGGTGGGCGTGTGGGTACGTACGGCGGTGGCGAATTCGCGGCGCAGGATGGGCCAGCCCTCCTCGTTCGTGAAAGACACGGGGGTGGTGCGCTATCCGGCAGTTCGACGGGCCTATACAGGGCAGCCGGCTGCTTCGTCTGCAGCGCCCAGTAGGGGGCGCTGCACGACCAGTGCCACCGCTCGGTCCCGTAGTTGAGCAACCCGGCGGCCGACAGGCGTGACGTCCTCGACGTCGGCGAGGTGGTCGAGCAGTGCGGAGACCACGGCGCGGGCGTAGCTCCGGTGCCGCAGCCCTGGGGGCGTGGCGACCACGTGTACGCGGGCGGCCAGGGCCTGGGAGTGGGCCGGTGCCGGGAAGATGGCGAGGTGACGGAGGTAGGTCGTCAGCGTCGTCGTGCGTGCTCAGGCGGTGCGGTCTGCCCCGTGCTGTTCCGTGGGTGTGAGGTGGGCCAAGCAGAGCGAGGGCTCGACGAAGGGCTCCAGCCGCTCGACGCCCAGGGGGGCGCGTACTTCTTTCAGGGCGCCTCGCATGAGGCCCAGGTGCAGGGAGCACACCACGTCGCGGTGCCCTTCGGCGACTTCCCTAAACGGGCAGTGGCGCAGTGGGATGACCGGGTCTGGCCGGTTCTCGGCGGGGCCGGGGGCGAAGCCGACGTCCGTGAGCACTTGGGTCAGCCGCCGGATGGCGTCGTCGGTGTCGATGCGCTGGGCGGGAGAGGGGGTGTCGGCGAGGTAGTGGCCCCATGCCTCTCCGGCGTTGACGGCGGCCTGCGCGGGTTGCGGCAGTGCTTCGGTGACGAGGCCGGTGAGCATCTGGGCGAGCAGCTGGTAGCTGCGGCGGCCTGCCGGTACGGGGGAGGCGGCGGCGCGGTAGACGGTGCGGGGCCGGCCAGGCCGGCCGCGTCCCTCGGTACTGCGCTCGGCGAGCCCCTTCTTGACCAGCGTGTCGAGGTGGAACCGGGCCGTGTTGGAGTGCAGGCCCGTATGCTCGGCGATCTCCCGTACGCCCACTGCTTCGGGCGTGGCGCGCAGTACGTCGAGTACATGGGCCCGGCTCTCGCCCACGGCGGGAGGGCCGGCTGGATCATGCAACGTCTGCTCACTCATTTCACCAATTTTACCCACTGTGCGTTGTAGAAACGAGTGAAAAATTGTCTCCCGCGTCCCGTTACTGGCTTCGTCATTCGTTAGCCGTCATTCGTCGTCGGGGTCGTCGAGCCGGGCAAGCCAGGTTGAGGGCCGGTCGATGGGGATCTCGAACTGCGGGTTCAGGTCGACGAAGTACTGCAGCCGGTCGGCGAGCCGGGCCATGCTCATGGTTTCCTTGCCCCGGCGTTCCTGGAGTTCCTCGATCGCCTGGTCGGTGAGGTGCATCGCTCACTCTCCCGTGTGCCGTGCTGGTGTCATGGGCTGTGAGGCTGTGCCGTCAGCGGGGTTGGGAACTGTTCATTTTCAGATGTGCAGGAGCGCGCGTGAGTGTGCACGAGCATGTACTGGTTCGTGGTGTTGCAGCGCGCACACGTCGCGTGGCGGGCACTGTCAGTGCCCGCCCGTACCGTTCTTCCTGTTGCTGATCAAGCGTTGGGGAGGGAGTACATCCATGTATGAGGGGTCGCTGCGCACGATCGCTTCGTGGCCGTCGGCCCGTCGGGCGTGGCGATCCGGACCCGTCTGGGCCACCTGAGCGCCGCGGACGAGGAGGTGTTGCGTCTGGTGGGCGCGCATCTGGGCTCGCTGGCCTCGAAGGACCTCAAACGCCGGTGCGCTGATGGCTTGGAGCACTCCACTGATACGTGGGCGGGGCGCAAGCGAGCCCTGACGGGGGAGTCTTCGTCGCGCTGGGCCGGGAGCATCACCAAGGCCACGCATGATCAGTGGGCGCTTGCGCGGCGTGCCCAACTCGCGCACATTCAAAGCCTTCAGGCGGGCGTGCGGACGATCGCGCACCGCCCGTCCCTGCCGATCGGAGAGAAGGGAAGCAGGCGAGCGCCGGGCGGCTACCGCAGCGCACGGGAGTGGTTCGCCAAGACCCGGCGCCTGCAGGCCCTTGAAGACCGGCTCAGTGCCGAGCAGGCCGACCACGCCGTGGGCCGGGTCCGGGTGGTGCGCGGCGGGAAGCGGCTCGCGCGCAACAGGCACCACCTCAAGGCCGCCCAGCTCACGCAGGCCCAGTGGCGGCAACGCTGGGAAGCATCACGCTGGTTCCTCCAGGCTGACGGGGAATCGGGCAAGCGGTACGGCAATGAGACCATCCGCGTCACGCCTGAGGGCGAGGTGTCACTGAAGCTGCCGGCGCCGCTCGCTCACCTGGCCAACGCCCCGCACGGCCGGTATACGCTCACCGGCGCTGCCTTCTTCCACCACCGGCGCGAGGAGTGGGCCGACCGCATCACCACGAACCGGGCCGTGGCCTACCGCATCCACTACGACACAGACCGCTCCCGCTGGTACCTCACCGCCTCCTGGACCATCCCACCAGTCAAAACCGTCCCCTGTCCCACGCCCGCACCCGCGGCCTCATCAGTGTCGATACCAACGCCGACCATCTGGCCGCCTGGCGGCTCGATGCCCACGGCAATCCGGTCGGCCAACCGCGCCGGTTCGTCTACGACCTGTCCGGCACCGCGATGCACCGTGACGCCCAGGTACGGCACGCACTGATCCGGCTCCTGCACTGGGCCCAACGCCACGGCCTGTCGATCGTGATCGAAGACCTCGACTTCACCGCGGAGAAAACCCGGGAGAAACACGGCCGCCAGAAGCGGTTCAGGCAGGTGATCTCCGGCATGCCCGTGTCCAAGCTGCGGGCCCGGCTCGTCAGCATGGCGGCCGAACTCGGCATCCCCATCATCGCCGTCGACCCCGCCTACACCAGCAGATGGGGCGCCCAGCACTGGCACAAGCCCCTCACCGGCAAGAACCGCAAGACCACCCGTCACGATGCCGCGAGCATCGCGATCGGCAGGCGCGCCCTCGGGCACCGCATCCGGCGACGGACAACACCGCCCCCACACGACCAGAGCGATCATGTGGGGCATCGGACCGCCCAGGCCGGACACGGCACCCCAGGCCGTGAGGAAACCCGCCCCCGCATCCCCGGACCACGGACACGATCCACTGGGACCAGACGCGGCGCGAACGCGGGAGACCAGGACGCCCAACACCGTCCGGAGCGTCCGACTGAGCCTGTGCAACCCATGCTCAGTCCTCAGGAACGGTCAGATCGGAGCGGCGACGGATCTGCATGCCGGGGCGGCGGCGGTGCACCGTCAGGTAGACCAGGCCGCCAGGCCCTGCGGTGAGGCTGCGTGTCGAGCCGTGTGGCAGCCACAGGAGTGCTCCTTCGGTCAGGGGCAGTTCTCCTTCGGGGGTGTTCATTACGCCGTCGCCAGTGACGATGAGGACCAGGACGTCCAGGTCGGGCTCGGAGTGGGTGCCGATGTGTTCCCCGGCGGGCAGCCGGATCAGGTTGGCATCGAGCTGGCGGCCGGATTCGGCCAGTTTCCACAGGACACCGGCGGGCTCGGGGAGTCTGCCGGTGAGGGCCTGGACGTCGCACAGCATGCGTGCCACGGTCGCCTCCTCCGGCTGCCGGCCGGTCCGCGCCTCAGGCATCGCCGTCGACCCGGGTGATGCGGATCTGCCACTGCTCGGGCCCCGACTCGACGTACTCCCAGGTGAAGCGGCCGAGGTGGGTGGCCTCGAATTCATGGCGCAGCGGCTTGGGGTCGTGGTTGTTGACCAGGACGAAGGACTCCCTGTCCGCGAGGCGGGCGAAGCGGGTGAAGATGCGCGGGTGGCGTTGGCCGTGCGGGATCCCGCGGACGTCGACGACCGCCGGATCTTCCAGTCGGCCGCCTGCCAGGACCGTGGTGAAGTCGCCGACGAGCGCGGACAGGTCGACTCCCGGCAGCGCCCGCAGGGCGGGCAGCAGCACGGCGCGCTCCATGCCGAGATGGACGCTGAGCATGCCCGCGAGGGTGCGGGCTGCTCCGGCGCGTTCAGAGCCGTCCGTTGCTATGGTCAGGGAGTCGGCGTGCCGGCCGATCGTGCTGGCCGCGGTGCGCAGTGCCCGGATCAGCAGCCGTGTTTCGGCGGCGCCGGACGCGGCGGCGTACAGCGTTTGCTCGGTGGCCGTCAGGAGGCGGCGGAGTTGTTCGGTGGACGCGGTGGTGAGTTCCTCGTGGGGCTCGGTGAGCGCGGCCAGCCGTTCCAGCAGTTGCCGGTGGGTTTCCTCGACGACGCGCTGGGCCTGGACATCCGGGTCAGTGTCGGTTGCCTGGATGAACACCTCTGCAGCAGGTGGCATGCGTGATCCTCTTTCGTCCGGCTGGGGTACTGCGAATACCGCCACAATTATTACATGTTACTTCGTAAAAATTCTGAAGACGTCCGTGTTGCCGAGGAGCGTCCCAAGGCTTCGAACTCATGGCGCAGGGGTTCGGGGTCGCGGTCGTTGACGAGGGTGAAGGCTTCACCGGGGATGAGGCGTGCCCAGCGGGCGAAAACATGAGGGTGACGCCGGCAGTGGGGGATGCCGGTCACGTCCAGGACGGCGGGCCGGTCGAGGCGACCGCCGTCGAGGAGGGCCCTGAAGTCTGCGGTCAGGGTGGTGAGTTCACCGTCGAACAGGGCGGCGAGGGCGGGCAGGAGCGCGGCCTGCTCCACCGCCACGTAGGTGGTCAGGTGCGCCTCAATGCTCTGGGCGATGGCCTTCGCGCGGTGCGCGTCATCGGTGCGGGTGAGAGTGTCGATCTCCTGGTCCAGTGCGGTCGCGGCAGTACGCAGGGCCCCGGATGAGCAGGCGGGTTTCCGGAGAGTCTGCAGCGGGGGCGTACAGGGCCTGGTCGGTGGCGTTCAGGTGGCGGCGTACCGGGCCGGTGCAGAATTCGGTCAGGGTCGACAGGGCGGCCTCGCGGGCATCGGTGCCCAGTTCCAGGTCGGTCAGCAGTGTGGCCTTCGGCCGCAGGTCGGCGAGCAGCCGCTGCTGGCCGGTGCGGATCACAGCCCGCGCCTGGATGGCCGGGTCGGTATCGGTGGCCTGGATGAACACCCCGGACGTCAGCGGCATGCCTCTGGCCCTTCTCCTGTCACGCCCCGAACAGATACATTAATTATTACAGTTATTATTCGTAGAAACTTGGTGCTGAAAAACCTCTACCGAGGGGAGGAGGTGCGCCGATGACCTACGTGATCGCGCAGCCGTGCGTCGATGTGAAGGACAAGGCGTGCGTCGAGGAATGCCCGGTGGACTGAATCTACGAGGGACAGCGGTCGCTTTACATCCACCCGGACGAGTGCGTGGACTGCGGGGCGTGCGAGCCGGTCTGCCCGGTCGAGGCGATCTTCTACGAGGAGGACGTACCGGCCGAGTGGCGGGAGTACACCCGGGCGAACGTGGAGTTCTTCGACGCGCTCGGGTCGCCCGGCGGTGCGGCCAAGCTGGGACTGATCGAGCGTGACCACCTGCTCATCGCTGCCCTTCCGCCGCAGGGGGAGTGAGGGCGCCGGAAGCCATCACGGGCGCTGGGCCGTTCGCGGAGCCCGGCACCAGCCTGACTTGCCGAAGCGCCCGTGACCGCCCAGCCCGGTCTGATTCCCCCACGCCGCATTACCCGTATCCGAGGAAGGAACGTCATGCACATCGCCGAGATCGCCACGTCCCCCCGCCGCCGCGCACCCGTGCCAGGCGGCCCGACCGCGGCCCGGCTCACCACTGCGGAAACCTCCGACCAGGTTGCCGTCCTCCACGTGGAACTGCCCGCGGGTGCCACCATGCCCGAACACGACCACGGCGCCTCGCAGATCGTGCTCATTCCACTGGCCGGATCCGTCGAACTGCACCACAACGGCCAGACCCGGACGCTGACGGCAGGTACGGCCGCCGCCCACATCGCCATCGGGGAGCGCGTCAGCCTGGCCAACCCCGGTGACCAGCCGGCCTCGCTGATGGTCGTGGCCTCGCCACCGGAGTTCGCGGGCCGGCTCGCGTCCTGGCCGCCGGCTTGATCCGACACATCCGACAGTCGTCCTTGGGCACGGCAGAGAGGCAACGCATCGATGAACACCACGTCGGCCGTGACCGCGGGCGCGGTCACCTTCCTCTGGCTCGGAATGGTCCTGGCGATCTCCTTCCTGGAAGCGCCGCTGAAGTTTCGCGCCCCCGGGGTGACCATCTCCATCGGACTGGGCATCGGCCGCATGGTCTTCCGGGCACTGAACCTCGTCGAGTCCGTCCTGGCAGCCGTCGTCGTCGCGGCGGTGGCCGTCGGCGGCTCTCCGGCGGGCGTCGTGGTGCTCACCGTCGTCACGGCGGTGCTGCTCGCCGTGCAGTTGGGGGTGGTCCGCCCTCGGTTGAACCGCAGGTCGGACCGGGTTCTCGCCGGGGAGGACCTGCCCCGCTCCCACGGGCACGTGTACTACGTGGCCTTCGAGATCGCCAAGGTCATCGCCCTGACCGTGCTGGGGATCAGCCTGCTGGCACGGTAATCCGCCTGGCCGGGCCTCTACAGGCAGTACAGGGAGGGCTGGCCGCGCGGAACGGGCAAGGTCACGCAGCGGCCAGCGCACTCCAACCTCGGCCTTCACCGGAGAGCTTGACCCGCTGGCCCGGGCCGTAGCCGACGCCTCCGCTCACCTTCGGCAACCGATCCGGAGGCGGGCCCGGTTCCCGGAGCCGGTCCACCAGGAGACGCCGAGGTCAGGCGGTCTTGGCGACGGTCAGCAGGGCGGCGGCGTCTTCGAGGGCCTCCAGGCTGTGGCGGGCGAGTGGTACGAGGAGCAGGTCTCCGGCCATGCCTTCCCATGCCTCGTCGCCGCTGTGCAGCCGCACCCGGCCGCGCAGGACGAGGACGGTGGCCTCGCCGGGGTTTTCGTGTTCGGCCAGGGTGGTGCCGGCGCGCAGGGCGATGAGTGTCTGACGCAGGGTGTGTTCGTGGCCGCCGTAGACGGTTTCGGCGCTGCGGCCGGTGGAGGATGCGGCGGCCCGTTCCAGGTGTTCGCGGACGCGGGCGTCGAGGGAGAGCTTTTGCATGGGGATGGGTGTGCCGTTTCTCTTGTCAGTAGCGGACGCCGATGCGGCGCCAGCGGCGTCCACTGGTGCCGGGCTCTGTGGGGTGGGCCGCGGTGCGGGAGCGGTAGAGGACGAAAGGACGCCACAGGTACCACAGCGGGACGCTCCAGGCGTGGATGAGCCGGGTGAAGGGCCACACGGCGAGGATGGCCCAGGCGGCGGTGGCATGGACCTGGTAGATCAGCGGGGCGTGCGAGATCGCGTCGACGTCGGGGTTGCCGGCGAACAGGCCGCGGAACCACAGTGCCACGCTCTGGCGGTAGTCGTAGCCGGCACCGAGGAGGTTGACGCCCATGGTCGGGATGATGCCGAGCACGATGACGATAGCGAGCAGGATGAGGGCCACCCAGTCGACGGGGCTGGTGGTGGCACGGACCTTGGGCACGGTGGTGCGGCGGAAGGCGAGGATCACCACGCCGAAGAAGACGGCGAGCGCCGCGACGGTACCGCCGATGGAGGAGAACCAGCGATAGGTGTCCTCGGGGATGCCGAGCCACCGGGTGAAGGACTCGGGGATGAGGATGCCCATGACGTGGCCGGCGATGGCGGCGAAGGTGCCGTAGTGGAAGAGCGGCCCGCCCCATTTCAGCAAGCGGCGCTCCTGCAGCTGGGTGGAGCGGCTGGTCCAGCCGAACTGGTCATAGCGCCAGCGCCAGACGTGGCCGACGACGAAGGTGACAAGGGCGAGGTAGGGCAGGATGACCCACCACCACAGGTCCCAGGAACTCACCGGCCCTCCTTTGCGCTCAGGAACGCTTCTGGCGTCGGATATGCGGATGCTGTCGGGTGTCCGTGCGGGGCGAACGGCTCCAGTCCGGTCTGCTCCGGTGGGCCGAAGGGCTCCAGCCCGACCTGTTCACCCGGGGGCCCTTCGATGGCCGGCCGGCGCCAGGCGTCGCGCTCATGGCGGGCCGGTTCGGGCAGCCGGCCACAGAGCGTGTCGAGCACGCCGGCGTACGGGGTGGAGTGCTCGTGGAGCGCCTGCCGGAGGAGTTCGAGTCCTGGCCGACACTGCAGCAGGATGCGGTGGCCGGGCTCGGCGGCGAGGGCGGCGAACTCCAGGACCAGCGGCAGGAAGTCGGGCAGCTCCGCCTCGGGCGGTTCATGGCCGGCCTGTCGGTAGGTGTGTTTGAGGGCGAGCAGGGCCATGCCGCGGGCGCGGGTGTCGCCGTGCCGGTAGTACGTCAGGTGCAGGCTGCGGCGGCGGGTGTGGTCGAAGGTGTCCACATACTGCTGGGCGGCCTCGGTGGGGGCCAGGCGCCACAGGTGGTCGCGGGCGGTGGCGAACCGGGCGCGGTCAGCCGGATCGTCGACGGCGGGCAGGACCGCGGTGATGTCGTCCAGGCAGGCGAGCATCGTCTCGTCCGGGTAGCGCAGGAGGATAGAGGCCATGCGGTGCACCAATGGCGTATCGGCCGCCGGACGGCGGGCGCGGCGGCGGATCACCGGTTGCCCCCGTCGCCGAAGAGGCCGGGAGCGGGGCCGGTGCCGTTCCAGCCGAGGAGGTTGAAGCGCACCTTCCCGTCGCCGTCGCGGAACTGGCTGCCGCCGCTCGATGGGGCCAGGCCCGGCAGGGGTGGCGGAGCGGCGGCCAACTGATCCTCCTCGTGGGCGGCGAGATCGGCCACCCCACCGGGGTAGTCCAGGGAGCAGTGCTGGGCCATCAGGGCGCCGGAGCCCTCGGCGTGCACCCGGGGGATGACGTAGCGGTCGTCGTACTTGGCGATGGCCAGCAACCGGTACAGGTCCTCGATGTCGTCGGCGCTGCTGTCGACCTGGGAGAGCAGGTCCTGGTCGGGCGGGTCGCCGAGCTGCTGGGAGCGCATGTGGGCGCGCATCGCGGTCAGTTTGCGCAGCACGCCCTCCACCACGGTGGTCTCCCCGGCGGTGAAGAGGTTGGCCAGGTACTCCATGGGGATGCGCAGGGCGTCGATGGCGGCGAACACCCGGTCGGGGTCGTCGTCGTGGTAGCCGGTGGCATGCACCGCGTCCGTGACCGGGGACAGCGGCGGCACGTACCAGACCATGGGCATCGTGCGGTACTCCGGGTGCAACGGCAGCGCCACCCGATGTTTCTTGATCAGCGCGTACACAGGGGAACGCCGGGCGGCCTGGACCCAGTCGTGGGCGATGCCGTCACGTTCTGCCGCCGCCTGCACCTCGGGGTCGTTGGGGTCGAGGAAGACCGACAGCTGGGCCTCGTACAAGTCCTTGTCGTCCTTGACCGAGGCGGCCTTCAGGACGGCGTCGGCGTCGTACAGCATGACGCCGAGGTGGCGCAGCCGACCCACGCAGGTCTCGGAGCAGATGGTGGGCTGCCCGGCCTCGATGCGCGGGTAGCAGAAGGTGCACTTCTCGGCCTTGCCGGTGCGGTGGTTGAAGTAGACCTTCTTGTACGGGCACCCCGACACGCAGAACCGCCAGCCGCGGCAGCGGTCCTGGTCGACCAGGACGATGCCGTCCTCCTCCCGCTTGTACATCGCCCCGGACGGGCAGGACGCGACGCAGGAGGGGTTGAGGCAGTGCTCGCAGATCCGTGGCAGGTAGAACATGAACGCGTGCTCGAACTCCATCCGCACCCGCTCCGACAGTCCCTTGAGGTTCGGGTCGGCGTCTGCGTACTCGGCGGCTCCGGCGAGGTCGTCGTCCCAGTTCGGTCCGTGCACCGGACGCATGTCCCGTCCGGTGAGCTGGGACTTGGGGCGGGCGCTGGTGAAGCTGTCGGACAGCGGCGCGGTGGTCAGGCTCTGGTAGTCGTATGTCCACGGTTCGTAGAAGTCGTCGAGTGAGGGCAGATCGGGGTTGTAGAAGATGCTGAGCAGCTTGCGGACCCGGCCGCCGGCCTTCAGCTTCAGCTTGCCCTGGCGGTTCAGGGTCCAGCCGCCCTTCCACTTCTCCTGGTCCTCGTAGCGGCGCGGGTATCCGGCGCCGGGCTTGGTCTCGACGTTGTTGAACCAGACGTACTCCGATCCCGGCCGGTTCGTCCAGGTCTGCTTGCAGGTGACCGAGCAGGTGTGGCAGCCGATGCACTTGTCGAGGTTCATCACCATGGCGACCTGAGCCATCACGCGCATCAGAACTGCACCTCCTGGCTGCGCCGCCGGACGACCGTGACCTCGTCCCGTTGGTTGCCCGTGGGGCCGATGTAGTTGAAGCCGTAGGAGAACTGTGCGTAGCCGCCGATCAGATGAGTCGGCTTGATCAGCAGCCTCGTCAGGGAGTTGTCACCGCCGCCGTGCAGCCCGGAGGTCTCCGTCTTCGGCACGTTCAGGTGCCGGTCCATGGTGTGGTACATGTACACCGTGCCCTCGGGCATTCGGTGGGTGACCACCGCCCGGCAGGCCACTACCCCGTTGCGGTTGTACGCCTCGATCCAGTCGTTGTCGGCCACCCCGATCTTCTCAGCGTCCTTCGGGCTCATCCAGATCACCGGGCCGCCGCGGAAGAGGGTGAGCATGTGCAGGTTCTCCTGGTACTCGGAGTGGATGGACCACTTCGAATGCGGGGTCAGGTAGCGCACCACGAGTTCCGGGTGGCCGTCCGGTGAGCGGGTCGGGTCGCCGAAGCGGGCCATCATGTTCAGCGGCGGCCGGTAGACGGGCAGTTGTTCGCCGAACTCGGCCATCCAGTCGTGGTCGAGGAAGAAGTGCTGGCGACCGGTGAGGGTGTGCCAGGGTTTGAGGCGTTCGACGTTGACGGTGAACGGGGAGTAGCGGCGGCCGTCGGACTCGGTGCCGGACCACTCCGCCGAGGTGATCACCGCGCGGGGCTGGGTCCGGGTGTCCTCGAAGGTAATGCGGTCGCCGGAGCGTTCCTCGGCCAGGTCGGCCAGGTCCACGCCGGTGCGCTCCTCCAGCGCGCGCAGCGACTGCACGGCCAAACGGCCGTTGGTGGTGCCGGACAGGGTGAGGATCGCCTCGCAGAACTGGTCGTCTCGGGCGATCGAGGGACGCCCAGTGGCGATGCCGCCGCGCACGGTGCCGTTGCGGCGGCGCAGGTAGTCGATCTCCTCGTCGGGCTTCCAGGTCAGGCCCTTGGTGGTGGTGCCCAGACGGTCCAGCAGCGGGCCGATGGCGGCCATCTTCTCGGCCACTGCCGTGTAGTCGCGCTCGACCACGATCAATTTCGGCATCGTCTGGCCCGGTACCGGCTCGCACTCGCCGGCCTTCCAGTCGCGTACCCGCCCGTGTGGCTGCGCCATTTCGTCTGCCGTGTCGTGGGCGAGCGGGGCGGCGATCACGTCCCGTCGCATGCCGAGATGGGTGGCGGCCAGGCGGGAGAACTCGGCCGCGACGGTGTGGAAGATGTCGAAGTCGGTGCGGGTCTGCCAGGGCGGTGCGATGGCCGGGTTGAAGGCGTGCACGAAGGGGTGCATGTCGGTGGAGGACAGGTCGTATTTCTCGTACCAAGTTGCAGCCGGCAGCACCACGTCGGAGAACAGGCAGGTGCTGGTCATGCGGAAGTCGACGGCCACCGACAGGTCGAGCTTGCCGACCGGGGCCCGCTCGCGCCAGGTGACGTCCTTGGGGCGCAGCTCCAGCGGGGTCTCGGCGGCGGTCACCGCGTCGTCGGTACCGAGCAGGTGCCGCAGCATGTACTCGTGGCCCTTCATGGACGAGGCGAAAAGATTCGCCCGCCAGATGAGCAGCACGCGGGGGAAGTTGGCCGGATCGTCGGGGTCCTCGGCGGCGAACCGCAGCCGGCCGGCCTTCAACTCCTCTACGACATACTCCGGTACCTCCTTACCGGCCCGTTCGGCCTCGTCGCACACGTCGAGGGGGTTGCGGTTGAAAGCGGGGTGGGAGGGCATCCAGCCCAGCCGTGCGGCCAGCGCGTTGCAGTCCGGCAGGCTACGTCCCGCCAACCGGCCCTGCCCGAGCGGGCTGGTCAGCGTGTCGGCGGGGAACGCCTCGTAGCGCCACTGGTCGGTGGCCAGCCAGAACAGCGGGGTGCCCACCATGTGCCGGGTGGGCCGCTGCCAGTCCAGGCCGAACGCGAGATGGAACCAGCCGGTCAGCGGGCGCACCTTCTCCTGGCCCACGTAGTGCGCCCAGCCGCCGCCGTTCACTCCCTGGCTGCCGGTGAGCATCACCAGCGACAGGAACGCCCGGTAGATCTGGTCGGAGTGGAACCAGTGGTTGGTCCCCGCTCCCATCGCGATCATCGAACGGCCGCCGGTGCGTTCGGCGTTGCGGGCGAACTCTCTGGCAACGCGGGCGGCCGCCTTGGCCGGCACGGAGGTGATCGCCTCCTGCCAGGCCGGGGTGTACGGGGTGTCCGCGTCGTCGTACCCGGCCGGCCACTTTCCGGGCAGGCCCTGGCGGGCCACGCCGTACTGGGCGAGCACCAGGTCGAAGACGGTGGTGACCAGGTGTCCGCCGACCCGCAGCGTCGGCACCCCGCGCCCCAGCACTCCGCCGGACTCGCTGGGCCCTGCGTCGAAGCGCGGCAGGTCGACGGCCACCGCCTCACTGTCTGGCCGGCCGTGCAGGGACAGCAGCGGATCCGTACTCTCCAGGTTCAGGTTCCACCGGGGGCCACCGTCCTGGGACGTCCAGCGAAAGCCCAGCGACCCGTTCGGCACCACTGGTTCTCCCGTACGGGCGTGCAGCAGCACCGTCTTGAACTCGGCCGCCTCCTCCTTGCCATCCCGGCCGGGCAGGTCGGCGGCGGTGAGGAACTTGTCCGGCACAAACGCGTCTCCGCGCTTGCGCAGCCGCACCAGGAACGGGAGGTCGGTGTAGGTTTTGGCGTACTGGGTGAAGTACGGCACCTGCCGGTCGCGGTAGAACTCGGTCAGGATGACGTGCCCCATGGCCATCGCCAGCGCGCCGTCCGTGCCCGGGGTCGCCGCGAGCCAGTCGTCGGCGAATTTGGTGTGGTCGCCGTAGTCCGGGGAGACCACCACGACCTTCTGCCCGCGGTAGCGGGCCTCGGTCATGAAGTGGGCGTCCGGGGTGCGGGTGATGGGCAGGTTGGTGCCCCACACGATCAGGTAGCCGGCGTTCCACCAGTCACCGGACTCCGGTACGTCCGTCTGGTCGCCGAACACCTGCGGCGAGGCCATCGGCAGGTCGGCGTACCAGTCGTAGAAGGAAGAGATCGTGCCGCCGATCATCGACAGATACCGCGTCCCGGCCGCGTAGGACGCCATGGACATCGCCGGAATCGGGGAGAACCCCACGATGCGGTCGGGGCCGTACCGTTTCACGGTGTGCACCTGCGCCGCCGCCACCAACTCGGTGACCTCGCGCCAGCCGCAGCGTACGAAGCCGCCCTTGCCGCGGGCCCGCTTGTAGGCGGCGCACCGCTTCGGGTCTGCGGTCAGCCACTCCCACGCCTCGACCGGATCCGCGTGCCGCGCCTTCGCCTGCCGCCACAGCTCAAGCAGCGGGCCGCGCACGTACGGGTAGCGGATGCGGGTGGGCGAGTAGGTGTACCAGGAAAACGACGCGCCGCGCGGGCAGCCTCGCGGCTCGTACTCCGGGGAGTCCGGGCCGACCGAGGGGTAGTCGGTCGCCTGCGTCTCCCAGGTGATCAGACCGTCCTTGACGAACACCCGCCAGGAGCACGACCCGGTGCAGTTCACGCCGTGCGTGGAGCGCACTTCCCGATCGTGGCGCCACCGCTCCCGGTAGAACTCCTCCGCCGCCCGGCCGCCCTCGCGGTACAGCATCCGCCGGTCGGGTGACTGGGTTCCGGGGAAGAAGTACTGCGCCGTACGCATCAGCCGTTCCGCCGCGGCGTCGACCCGGTCAGTGCTCACACCATTCGCCTCCTCGGATGCTGCCGTTGCCTACTCGCGACCTGCATCCCCCGGTGCCTCGCGTGGCCGGCCGCGGGGTGGTGACCACCATGCTCTGCCCACGGCCGAACCGAACGGGAGCCGACACTCCGTCAGCCCACATACGCGGCAGACCAGAAGCTTGAACGGCTGAAGAACAGTGGCCTGTGTGCAGGCCAGGCGTTGCGATACTGCGCACGGGGCCCTGCCGGCAGGCGCAACCGCCGCTGCCGTGGCCACCGGGCCACCCCCTATCCACCCACCGCAGGCTCTGCGGTTACGCCAGCCCCTGGGAGATGCCGAAACTCCCGTATAGGCACTGGACTGGAACTTTGCGAGGGTCGGCGGACCTGGTGCGTTCGGCGGGCATGGCACTGCGCATGCTCTGCCCGGATCTTCGCCCGGCTTCCGCTGCTTCCCGTACCGACCAGGCCGGAGATGCCGGGCTGATCGCTTTGCGCCATGAGGTGGTGGTGCTGCGTCGTTTCTCCCGCCCTTCACATCGCATGCCCTCGCCCCCCGGGCCTGGCGCCTACGGGTACAGGTTCTGGGGCTCGGCCGCGTACGCGCCGCCGTACAGCTCGGTGTCGGTGAGCCGGATATGCATCGGCACACCCCCGACCACGCGGACGAAGGCGCTGCCGGCGGGCAGGTCGCTGGAGAACGTCACCGGCGCACCGGAGGCGGTGCGCACAGCGAGCAGGACCCCGGGCCTCACCTATTGCCCATGAGGACGATCGTTCGGCTGAAGCCTCATGAGCCTTTCGCCGCGTAGGCGAACCGCCCTTCACGATCACACTTCGCTCAGCCTCGACCGGTGCCCGCGCTGGCCGGGGCTGCCGACCACGTTGCTCAGGCATGGACGCTCACGATCACCTCGACCTCGACGAGATCGACTTCGCGCCGGTCGGGCACACGACCAAGCGCCTGACCCTGCTCTCCCTCGAACAGGCGCACGATCTGCTGCGCCTGCTGGTGGCAGTCGCCCAGGCCGGCGCGCTGATGTCCCGCGAGGCGGCGCGGCTGGCGCGGGGGATCGCCGCCCGCATCCCCTCGGGGAACTGACCGCATTGCCCGGATGAACCTGGACATGGGGCCGCACCCGAGGTTCGGGTGCGGCCCTGACGCGTTCCGATGTCTCAACCTTTCCCCGCCACGTTCAGGAAGGGATAAAGCCGTCGCGATGCGCAGGGATGCCCATAGGGGCGAAGGCGGAGACGACTGCCAACGGGGGCATCGCCCCGGGGCGAGGAGGTCAGCCCTGTGACCCTTCGGGATGTAACGATTCTCTGTGGCCGGGCCGGGTTGTGCGGCCGCGAGTGCCGTTGCGGGGCGCGACGATCTTGTGTGTGAGCGCTCCAGTGAGACTGAGTGAGTGACCGCGACGTGGTGGTGCGGGCTCTGGCTGAGGGCTTGGGCCCGCAGCAGACGACGGTGGCTGAGGTGTGCAGCGACGATGTGGTCGCCGTCAGCCCGGTTCAGCGGCCGTCTTACGAGTGGGTCACGCAGGCTGTCGGTGGCGGACGCTGTCCGTCATGGATGAGCTGGAGTTCCTGCGCGGCCGTGTCGACGGGGCCGACCACGACGATGCCGGACCGCGGCAGGGGCGCACCTACGTGGAGCTGGTGGCCGGCCCGCTGGATGGTCTGCTCCTGGACGTCACGGACTGGCCCGACCACGCTCGAGCCGAAGACGTCGCCCTTCATACGGAGATAGGCCGGTACGGGTCGGGCGGCCACGCCCTGTATTCCCCGAGAGCGGTGGACCGGCGCCGGTTCGACTGGTGCGGAGACACCCCCTGACCGTCGCCATGCCGGCCCGACCACAGGTGTGGCCATGCCTGGTCAGCGCCCCGGGTCGCGGAGGGCGCCCGTGGCCGCGATGCGTCATCGCTGACCGTGCGTGTGCAGCCTCGGCAGGGCGTGGCCCGGTTGCGCACGCGATGCGCAGGCGCCCGGGAGCTGCGTAGTCCGGCCCGGCGGGCTGCGCGGTACTGTGACCTGCCGTGGTCGGGCTTGTGGTCGGGGGTGGAAGCCTGCGCAAATGGGCCTCAGTTTCCCTGCGGCGGGGTGTGTGCATGGACACGGTGACGCTGCGCACTGCCCGGCTCGGCCCGAGTGGCGGGCTCACGGGTGGGCATGGGCTAGGACTGATCTTGAGCAGGCCGCCGCAACTTCTGGTGGCCGGTTGTGCGTTGGTGGTCCGGGAAAAGATGTTCCGCTTCCTGCGGGGAGATGCCGGTGCAAGGCTGGCCCGGCGCTCGTTTGCGAACCCCCGTCCCCTGCCGCGGGGGTGGGGTTTTCGCGTTGCGGCGTGGGGCTGCGGCGACGTGGATCCTGTGCGTCGGCTGCGCCGCCCCTGCGGTGGAGGTGTCTGCACACTGGCGATGGCCAGTTCCGTGAGGTTGGTGGGCTTCGTGGGGGAGAGGTGGCTGGCCTCCCTATACCGGGCCGGCCGTCGATGCCCGGCATTGGCCGAGGCTCTGACGCGATCAGCGGGCACGGCCGGAGACTGGTGATCAAGGCTGTGAACTGGGCGGATGATTTATCGGCACCCGCAGCGCGACGCCCTCGCCGTGACCCGCACGTTCCCAGAACGACCAACTACACCACTTCGCGGGCACCATCTGGGTCTCGTGCATCTCACGTTCGAGACGATGCTCGGCGAGCGCCGGACCAGGCACAGCTCGATCTGACGCAAGGGAGGCGGGCCGGCGGATCTATTACCTACCAGGCATGCGCGTGCCGCCCTGGGGTGGACTGAGTGAGGCACACCCGTCCCGAGCCTGCCCGGGCAGACGAACGAGCGGCTGGGCCGGGTGTTCATCGCTGGGTGATTCACCGGGCGAGCTTTGGCCCGCTCAGCGCCGGGCTCGCTGGGCCGTGCGAGGTCGACCAAGGGCGACAACGGCGATGGA
>NZ_JBEYXD010000038.1:0-79451 GCF_040644975.1 Streptomyces sp. NPDC046900
ACGGCGCGCACCCATGGCCATGCACCCACCGGGACCGAGAGGTCACAACCCCACCCATGAGGGCTGCAGAAGGGATGGTCCTCTAATGAGCACCTTGATCGCCGCGATCCTGTTCGTCGGGGTCATCGCCTATGCCCTCTTCGGTGGGGCGGACTACGGGGCCGGCTTCTGGGACCTGACGGCCGGGGGGCCTGCCCGGGGACGGCACGCTCGCGAGCTGATCAACCTCTCCCTCAGCCCGGTGTGGGAGGCCAACCACACGTGGCTGATCTTCTGCCTCGTCACGATCTGGACGGGCTTTCCCCAGGCCTTCACCGCGATCACCACCACCCTGTACATCCCTCTCGGGCTGGCGGCACTGGGCATCGTCGCGAGAGGAGCGGGCTTCGCCTTCCGTCATGTGCTGACCCGGAGCCGGGGCGAGCGGATCAGCGGTGCCGTCTTCGCCTGTTCGTCGGTACTGACCCCGTACTTCTTCGGCACCATCGCGGGCGGGATCGCCTCCGGACGCGTCCCCTCGGCGGGGCACGGTGACGCGCTGACCAGCTGGGTCAACCCGACGTCCATTCTCGGCGGAGTACTCGCGGTCACGGTCTGCGCCTATCTCGCCGCCGTGTTCCTCACCGGGCAGGCCCAGCGCCGTGGAGACACCTCGTTGGAAAAGGCGTTCCGCTACCGGGCCTTCGGCGCGGGCATCGCCGCGGGTCTGGGGGCACTGGCAGGTGTGTTCCTCCTGCACACGGACTCCCCGCGCCTGTTCCACCAGCTGCGCACGGTGGGCGCTCCCCTCCTCGCCGTCTCCGGCGTGTGCGGCCTCGCCGCGCTGCTCCTGCTGCGCCGGGGCCGCCCTTCCGTCGTACGGACCCTGGCGGCCATCGCGATCGCCACCGTCGTCGCGGGCTGGGGCGTCGCCCAGTACCCCTACCTGCTGGGCACGCATCTGACCATCCAGCACGCAGCGGCTCCGGCAGCCAGCCTGTGGGTGCTGTTCGTGGTGACCTGCGTCGCCGCAGGGCTGATCGCGCCCTCGCTCCTGGTGCTGTACAGCCTGCAACTACGACGCAAACTCGGCTGACCCCGCACCACGATCGCCACGGCCGTTTCCGCCGATGGGGACCGGAACATCACCCATTGGACCCCTCGTAACGAGCACTGTGCACCAGCGGGCACTTAGTGTCGCAGAAGAGGCCGATCTCATGTCCGGCCACGGATTGCTCGGCGACGCCTTCCGATGCAAGCGCATCCTCGCAGTCGCACGCTCGGGTGGAGCAGAAGAGCAAAGGAGGACTGCCCGTTCATGCATGTCTTCGGATCACGAAGAAGCCTCATACGGATCGCACTGTGCGCATCGGCAGCCACTGTCGCAGGGACCGCCCTGACCATCAATTGCAGCACCGAGGCCAGGAACGGACAGGCAATCGCCCGGACGGCCACCGTCCAGCTCGCCGGAAGCCCGGCGTCGAAGAGCAGCAAGCCCACCGTGGTGCTGGTGCACGGCGCCTGGGCCGGGACATCGAGCTGGAACGGTGAGATCGACATCCTCCGGCGCAAGGGATACACCGTCCGCGCCATCGCCAACCCGCTGCAGAACCTGACCACCGACTCACGCACGGTCGCCGACTTCGTGCAGAGCATCCCCGGACCCGTCGTCCTGGTCGGGCATTCGTACGGCGGCGCTGTGATCACCAATGCGGCTGCCCAGACCGGGAACGTCAAGGCACTCGTCTTCGTCGACGCCGCCGCCCCGGCTGTCGGGGAGACCACGGCGTCCCTGAGCGGTTCCACTTCCGCCCTCAACGCACCGGCGAGCACGCTGTTCGACTCGGTGCCCTACGCCAACGCCCCGGCCGGAGCCAGCAATCTCTATCTCAAGAAGGACGTCTTCCTGAAGAACTTCGCCAACAACCTGCCGGTGCAACAGGCCACCGATCTCTGGGCCTCGCAACGCGCCGCCTCGACCGCCGCCCTCAACACCCCTTCCAAGTACGCGGCGTGGAAGACCATTCCCTCCTGGTTCTTCATCAGTACCGGAGACCGGATCATCACTCCCGCGTCCGAGATGAAGATGGCGCGACGGGCAGGCTCGAAGGTCACTACCTTCGAGGGCGGTTCGCACCTCACACTCATCTCCAACCCGGAGCCGGTCGCCGAGGTCATCGAATCGGCCATCGATGCCGTGAGGTGAGAGCCTCACGAGCTGATGGAGCGGAACCAACGGATTTCCCGGCCCCGTTCGCCGAGCGTCCCGGGCAGAGATCCGTGCGGCCTCCGGTGCGGTGCCGCAGCGACTTCTCGTCGAAGCGCTGCGGCACCGCACCGGTCAACGGCGACGGCCATCGCGTCCGCGTCCACGGGACCTCCACCCCGCCCCGTATCGGCGACTGACCTTCGCAAGGTCCGGCTCCGGCGCAGGCCGTACGGAGTTCCCGGTGGGGCGAGATGCGTACCGGGCCTCGTGCCGACGCGCATCCCGCCGGCCCCTTCTCGGCTCCGCGACGAACCAGAGCACCTGGGCTGGGCCTGCACTACCCCAGCGGCCTCCCGCGGCGGCCCGTCCTTCCGCCGGGCGCCAGGGCCGCTACGCGCACGGCGAGCAGCTCGCGAACGTCTCGCCGCTCGTGGCGGCCGCCTCGTCGGCAGGCGGGGCGGGGAGGCGGCGCGAGCTGCTCCGCTCACCATGAGCCGCCACTCCGCGGCGCCCTTGAACCCGCCGTGCCCGGACAACAGCTTTGGTCAGAAAACCGCACATGAGACATGAACAGGACCCGCCCGGCCTCTCCGCCTCCGCGCCGATGCCGGCCCCGGCGCCCAAAGAGCGCGCGGACGCCGCGCGCAACCGTGCGGCGATACTCGCGGCCGCCGCCCGGCTGTTCGCCGAGCGCGGTGCGGACGACGTCTCCCTGGACGAAGTGGCGGCCGCCGCAGGGGTCGGCAAGGCCACCTTGTTCCGTCGCTTCGGCGACAGGGCGGGACTGGCCGCCGCGCTGCTGGCCGGTAAGTGCCCTGCCGCACTCCGATCAGGGTCGCTCCCGTCTCCCGCAGTGCGCATGCTGCCTGAACCCGGACCTCGCAGGGTCCGTCGACACGTCGGGAGGGATCGGACCTCGGTGAGAAGAGCAGTGGATCCCCTCCCCCTCTTGCTCACCTTCCTCCCGCTCTCCTCACTGTCCGGGAGCCGCCGGGAATGGCACACAGTCGAAGGTCGTTTCCGTCTGCGGCGAACACCAACCCAGCGGAGGCAGAGCATGCACAGTGAGACGGAGACAGTCCGAAAGATCCTGACCGAACTCGGTGACACCTGGGCGATCGTCGGTCTCTCCTCGAACGAGCAGCGCGCCGCCTACCGAGTCGCCCAGGTCCTTCAGCGCTTCGGCAAGCGGATCGTCCCGGTTCACCCGAAGGCCGAGACGGTGCACGGGGAACAGGGTTACCCGTCTCTCGACGCCATTCCGTTCGACGTCGATGTCGTCGATGTCTTCGTGAACAGCGATCTCGCCGGCGCGGTCGCCGATGAAGCCGTGGCCAAGGGCGCCAAGGCCGTCTGGTTCCAGCTCGGCGTACTCGACGAGGCGGCGTACGAGCGGACGCGCGACGCGGGTCTCGACATGGTCATGGACCGCTGCCCGGCGATCGAGATTCCGTCCCTGCGCTAGTCCGTGCCCCGGCCGCCGCGCCGGCCCGCGGGCCGGCGCCGGGCCACCCGTATGGCCGGGCCGTGAGGACCCAACGAGTGAACGGATGTGCGGGTCAGACGGGGCCAGGTTGTCCTCGCGACTATGGTCGATCTTGCGAAGCTACTGGTCAGGCGGTGTCGAGGGGCCTGCCCCACACCGCCAGCGTCGACGAGACGGGGCCGCGCAGGGCGCCGACTCGCCGGACTCGATGACGCCGTCCCCGCCGAACTCACGGAGCAGGACGACGCGGTCGTGGCGCCGAGCCGCTCGAGGTACGAGCGCCACACCATGCCGACCGGGTACAGGAAGGCTTCCTCGGTGAGGACGTGCCTTCCCTCCCGCACCACGCCACCGGGGTTCGCAGTCGGCGGGTGCTGGGTGATGACAGGCGTCCGCCTGCCTCCGCTGAGGTCTTCGCGTCAGGGCGAAGCCTCTCGGAGGCGGCGGACGGGACCGTCCGGGAGGCACCATGTGGACCGTGCTGGAGCAAGTGGCCGTCGCCGCTCCGCAGCTCTTCCTCTATGCGGTCGGCCTCTTCGTGGTCATGATCCTGCTGTCACTCCTCATCAGCCTGCGCCAGGCGGAGGCGGCGGAGCGTCCCGAGATCATCAGGGCCCTGGCCGATCTGATGGCGTTCTGGAAGAAGCGGTGACCGCGGGCTCAGCGGGCCAGCCGCCCCAGCAGCGACGAGGCCGAGGTGATGCCCAGGGCCGCGGCCAGCGCCAGGACGCCGAAGTCGGCGAGCAGGTGGGAGGGTGTGCCGAGGAGGAGTCCGCGCAGCGCGTCGACCTGGTAGCTGAGGGGGTTGACCTTGCTGATGGCCTGCAGCCAGCCGGGCATGACGGACACCGGGTAGAGGGCGTTGGAGCCGAAGAACAGCGGCATGGTGATCGCCTGGCCGATGCCCATCAGACGGTCGCGGGTGAGCACGATGCCCGCGATCGTCATGGACAGGCAGGAGAAGAAGGCCGAGCCCAGGACGACGGCCACCGCGACGCCCAGCAGTCGCAGCGGGTTCCAGGTCATCGCCACGCCGAGGACCGCCGCGATCAGGACGACCACGACCGCCTGGATCAGCGCCTTGACCCCGGCCGCGAACGCCTTGCCGGTGATGAGCGCCGCCCGCGGGGTCGGTGTGACCAGGAGCTTGGTGAGGATCCCGGCGTCCCGCTCCCAGATGATCATGATGCCGTAGAAGATGGCGATGAACATCGCGGACTGGGCGATGATGCCGGGGGCCAGGTAGTCCAGGTACGGGATACCGCCGGTGGGGATCGCCCTGAGCCGGGTGAAGGTCTCGCCGAAGATCAGCAGCCACAGCGCCGGCTGGATGGCGCGCGTGTACAGCTCGGTGCGGTCGTGGCGCAGTTTCTGCAGCTCGACCGCGCACATCGCGCCGACCCGGGCCGGGAGCACCTTCCAGCCGGTCCGGGCCCGCGGCGGGGCCAGCAGCAGGTCGAGCTCCACCTCGCGGGCGGGATCAGCCGACACGGGACGCGGTGCGGCGGGTGCTTCGGACATCGCGGAAGTCTCCTGACTGGTCGTCGAGTCCGCTGCCGGCGACGTCCCGGAAGACGTCCTCCAGCGTCGGCAGCGGGCCATCGGTGCCGAGCCGCTCCCGAAGGCCGCTCCTCAGCTCGTCGGGCGTGCCGAGGGCACGGACGCGACCGCGGTGCATGAGAGCGACCCGGTCGCAGTACTGGTCGGCCTCGTCCATGTAGTGGGTGGTGACGAGGACGGTCATGCCGGTGGCGGCCCGCACGGCGTTGATGTGGTCCCACACGTTGGTCCGGGCGATCGGGTCCAGGCCGATCGTCGGCTCGTCGAGGATCAGCAGCCGGGGCGCGCTCACCAGTGCCTGGGCGAGTTCGAGCCGGCGGACCATGCCGCCGGAGTACGTCTTCGCCAGCCGGTCGGCGGCGGCGGTCAGGTCGACGGCCGCGAGCGCCTGCTCCACGCGCCGGGTCCGCTCACGCCGGGACACGTCAAACACGCGGGCGAACAGGGCGACGTTCTCCCGGCCGGTGAGGCCGGAGTCGGCGGAGAGCTGCTGCGGCACGTAGCCCAGCAGGCGCCGTACGTCCATGCGCTCACGGGTCACGTCGTGACCGAAGACGCGGACCATGCCCGCCGGGACCGGGAGCAGGGTGGTGAGACAGCGGATCGCCGTGGTCTTGCCGGCTCCGTTCGGGCCGAGCAGTCCGAACACCTCGCCGTCGCCGACGGAGAGGTCGAGCCCGTCGACCGCGGTGGTCTCCCCGAAGGAGTAGCGGAGTCCGGCACAGGTGACCGCGTCGACCTTCGGGGCCTCGCCGTCCGTTGCGCTGCGCGTCATATCTCCTCGGCCTCCTCGTGCAGGTTCTCCGCCAGCTTGCGCAGGGCCGGAAGGGCCGCTTCCAGCGCCTTGCGATCCACCTCGTCGAGGCGGGCCACCTGGCGGCGCACGAGTGCCGTGCGCCGCTCCCGCCAATCCCTCAGCCGCGCCTCCGCGGCCTCCGTGGGCAGCAGTCTCGCGGCCCGCCGGTCGGCGGGGTCCGTCTCGCGGACCAGATAGCCGTCCCGCACCAACTGATTTACGAGCGTCGAGACGGAGTTTCCCGCCAGATACAGCTCCCTCGCGGCGTCCGACACCCCGATGCCCGGCCGCGTCGCGACGAGGCGCAACAGCTCCACCTCGGCACCGCGCAGCCGCGGCGCACTGATCCCGCGGCGCAGCCGCCGCCGGATCAGCCGCTGCACGCCGACGAGCGCGTCCGACAAATCGTCGGTGAAGTCTTCCGATCCCACACCCGCAAGATTACCTCTGCATCAGAGGTAATCGGGAAAAGAGACGGTCAAAACGGGACGGGCACGGCAGTGCCCGTCAGTGGTGGTGCGGCTCCTCTCGGTGCACCGGGCCGTGCGGGGCCTCGCAGTGGGCATCCGCGTCGTCCGCCCTCTTCCGGTCGCCCGGCAGCGCCAACTGGAGGACCTGCTCGGGGGCATGGTCGACCTGGAGGGTGGTGTGGGTGATGCCGTAGTCGTGCCGCAGGACGTCCTCGAGATCGCGGCGGACGGCGTGGCAGTCGCGGCCGGGCTCGACCAGGACATGCGCGGACAGCGCGGCCTGGCCGGAGGTGATCTCCCAGACGTGCAGGTCGTGCACCTCGACGACATCGGCCCGGGCGACGAGCCGGTCGCCGAGCGCGTCCGGGTCCACGTCGGCGGGCGCCGCCTCCAGGAAGATGCGACCGGAGTCTCGCAGCAGCCCGTACGCGGCCTTCACCATCAGCACCACGACCACGAGCGTGGCGACCGCGTCGGCGCGCTGGAAGCCCGTCAGGACGACGACCAGACCGGCGACCGCGGTGCCGATGAAGGCGAACAGGTCGTTCAGGATGTGCTGGTACGCACCCTCGACGTTCAGTGAGGTGCGGTTGGCCTTCGAGATGCACCAGGCCGCGGCCACGTTCACGACGATGCCGACGAGGGCGGTGACCAGCATCGCTCCTCCGGCGACCGCCGGTGGGGCGATGAGGCGCCGTATGGCCTCGTACGCCAGCCAGACGCTCAGCAGGAGCAGCGTGAGGCCGTTCGCCTGGGCGGAGAGGATCTCCGCGCGCTTGAGCCCATAGGTGAAACCGCCGCGGGCAGGACGAGCGGCGAGCCGCATCGCAACGAGGGCGAGCACGATGGACGCGGCGTCGGTGAGCATATGGGCCGCGTCGGAGATCAGGGCCAGGGAGCCGGCGAGGACACCGACGACGACCTCGGCCGCCATGAACACGGTGATCAGGGTCAGCGCGAGGGCCAGCCAGCGGCGGTCGGCGTCCGCGGACACACCGTGGGAGTGTCCGGCGTGGCCTCCCGCGCCGTGCCCATGGCCGTGGTCGCTCATCTGGTCCGCCTTCTCCCTTGCTTCGGATGCCCCGATCGAAGTGAAACGCATCGCGGGGCCCTTCGGCAAAGGCTGCATCGGTGACCATTGTCATGTCCGATAATAAGCCGCTGACCTGCACAAACGTCCTAGCCCCGAGACACACCCCGGATAGGCGATCCGCACACGCCCGCATGGGCGCTCCTCACACGCCGACCGCCCCGTCGATGCACTCCCGCAGCAGATCCGCGTGCCCGTTGTGACGGGCGTACTCCTCGATCATGTGGATGAGTACCCAGCGGAGCGAGACCGTGCCACGCCAGGAGTCATGGCCCTCGACGTCGAGGTGCGGCGCGTCGGCGGCGAAGACTTCGGCGAAGGCGACCTCGGCACGCCAGGCCTCCCAGGCGTGAAGGACCACCTCCGGGTCGGGGATCGCCCCGGTGAAGTCCCCGTCGGGGTCGGCGGGCGAGGAGAACCGGGGCGGTGCGTCCTGACCGGCCAAGGCGCACCGGAACCACCGGCGTTCGACGTCGGCGAGGTGCCGGACCAGGCCGAGCAGCGAGAGGGTGGACGGCGCCACGGAGCGCTGCGACAACCGCGTTTGCAGACCCCGGCACTTGAGTTCCAACGTGGTGCGCTGGGCGGCGAGGAAATCGCGTAGGAGGGTCCGTTCGCCGCCCGTGGCGGGGCCGAGGGGACGGGGATCCGGCCCGGCGGCGACGAACATCTCGGCTCTTCTGCTGGGAGGGGTCATGGCCACCATCTTCGGGCGCCCGAAGGGACGTCAGCCGCTACATCGGCCGGTGAACCGGTCGACCAGGTCGTACCAGCCGACCTCGAGACGCTCCATGGACATCCCGCGGCCGGTGACCAGGTGGTCGACGAACACCGTCTCCAGGTAGGCGAGCAGGGTGTGCGCGACGAGGTCTATGTCGCCGTCGGCGCGCGCCTCGTGCAGCAGCATGCAGACGTGGGCCAGCCGGAACTGGTACGGCGGACTCGTACGAATGCGGCCCGGCTCCGCGTGGGCGGCCAGATACAGATCCCGGTGTGCCTGCTCGTGGCGCATGAGGGCCGAGCCGAAGGCGTGCAGGCGCTCCACCGCGGGCGCCCCCGGACCGACCGGCGACGGTCCTGAGATCAGGGCCGCCTGGAACTGCTCCTCCTGATGGCTGAGCAACGCCACCAGCAGGCCGGTACGGTCGCCGAACCGACGGAAGACCGTGCCCTTTCCGACCCCCGCGCCACAGGCGATGGCCTCCATGGTCACGTTCGCGATGCCGCGCTCGGCGGCCAGGCGGGCGGCCACTTCCAGCAGGCGGGTGCGGTTGCGCGCGGCGTCGGCGCGCAGTTGGGCGCGCTCACCGCTCGGCATGAGGCTGAGGTCCGCGGGGCCCCGGTCGTCCGGCGGCGCGGGGAAGTGCGGAAGCGGCTCGGTCATGAGATCAGCCTAGCGCCCCGGGAAGACAATCGGACCCTGGTCCGTTTGACGTGATAGAAAGTGGACCGGGGTCCGGTTAAAGTGGTACAACATTCAACGGAATCAGCCGTTCCGTTCGTGCTGATCGTAGATTCTGGGAGTTAACGCCATGTCCGTACGCATCCTCGCCCTCGTCGGCAGCCTTCGCGCCGGTTCCCACAACCGCCAGCTCGCCGAGGCCGCCGTCAAGCACGCCCCCGAGGGCGTGGAGGTGGTGCTCCAGGAGGGTCTGGCCGAGGTGCCCTTCTACAACGAGGACATCGACGTCGAGGGCAACGTGCCCGCCGCCGCGGCCACGCTGCGTGCCGCCGCCAACCAGGCCGACGCCCTGCTGCTGTTCTCGCCCGAGTACAACGGCACCATCCCGGCCGTTCTGAAGAACGCGATCGACTGGCTGTCCCGCCCGTACGGCGCCGGCGCCATGATCGGCAAGCCGGTCGCGGTGGTCGGCACGGCCTTCGGCCAGTACGGCGGTGTGTGGGCGCAGGACGAGGCCCGCAAGGCCGTGGGCATCGCCGGTGGCACCGTCGTCGAGGAGGCCAAGCTGTCCATCCCCGGCTCCGTGACCCGCTTCGCCGAGATCCACCCCGCCGACGACGCCGAGGTCGTCGAGGGCCTGACCAAGGTCATCGACCAGCTCTCGCAGGCCGCCCCCGCCGCCGCCTGACCTCTGGGGGATCCGGCTCGTCGGCGCCCCGTGCGTGACCGGCCGTGGGCCAGAACCCTAGGGGGGTTCTGGCCCACGGCCGTCTCCGCATTCCACCGGGACCGCACCGTGCCACCGTGAGTCGGCCGCGTACCCCGCAGGGGCTTCCCTACACCCTTGACCGGCTGTGCATCCGGTGCCTGTTCGCCCATCAGACACACGGTTCCGCTTCGCTTGTGATTCTCCGTCAGCATGTCTCGGGTTGCTTAGATCGGGGAATGGACCACATCACGTTCCTCATGGCCGCCGTCATCGTCACGGCACTGGCCTTCGACTTCACGAACGGATTCCATGACACCGCCAACGCGATGGCCACCTCCATCGCCACCGGCGCCCTCAAGCCGAGAACCGCGGTCCTGATCAGCGGCGTGCTGAACATCGTCGGCGCCTTTCTGTCCACCGAGGTGGCGAAGACCATCTCGGGCGGCATCGTGGACGACACCCTGGTGACACCGGGGATGATCTTCGCCGGGCTGGTGGGCGCGATCCTGTGGAATCTGCTCACCTGGCTCGTCGGACTGCCGTCGAGTTCCTCGCACGCGCTGTTCGGTGGTCTGATCGGCGCCGTATGGGTGGGCGCCGGCAGCAACGGCGTGCACTTTGCCAAGGTTGTCGAGAAGGTGCTGGTCCCGGCGTTCGCCTCGCCCGTCGTCGCCGGTCTCGCGGCGCTGCTGGCCACCTACCTCGCCTACAAGATCACGGCCCGGGGCCGCAAGGAGTCGGTGACCAAGGGCTTCCGCCTCGGGCAGATCGCCTCCGCCTCGCTCGTCTCCCTCGCGCACGGCACCAACGACGCGCAGAAGACGATGGGCGTGATCACGCTCACGCTGATCTCCGCGGGAGCACTGGGACACGACGCCGGTCCTCCCGTGTGGGTGATCGCGACGGCCGGCCTGGCCATCGGGCTCGGCACCTATCTGGGTGGCTGGCGGATCATCCGCACGATGGGCAAGGGGCTCACGGACATCCAGTCGCCGCAGGGCTTCGCCGCCGAGGCAGCGTCCACCACCGTCATCCTCACCTCGGCCCACCTCGGTTTCGCCCTGTCCACCACACAGGTCTGCTCCGGCGGCATCCTCGGCGCGGGACTCGGGCGACGGCTCGCCGAAGTGCGCTGGGGCACCGCGGGCCGCATGGTGATCGCATGGTTGATCACCCTCCCGTCGGCGGCGCTGGTCGGAGGAGTGTCCGCCGCCGTGGTGAAGCACGGCGGGAACGCCGGAACCGTGGTGATCGCCCTCGTCGCCGCCGCCGTCGCCGCGTTCATCGTCGTCGCCTCGCGCCGCAACCCGGTACACGCCCACAACGTGAACGACAGCCACGAGGTCACCGTCCGCGCCACCGCCCCCTCGAGCGTCGGCACCGCCGCCTGAGCCAGGAAGGATACGAGACATGCACCTTGACTGGACCGCCCTCGGCGAGGTCACCGCGGTCAGCATCGGAGTTACCGTCGGTGTGGTCGTCGTCTTCGCGCTCGGCGTGCTCGGCCTCGCACAGGTCGAGACCGCCCGCGAGCGGGACGGCGGCACTCATGCCCTCGGCATCGCCCAGGCCGGGCTCTGCTTTCTGGCCTGCGCCGCCGCGGTCGCATACGGAATCTATCTGATCGTGCCGCAGTTCCACTGAGAGAGCAGGCAGGGAGGACGTGATGACACCTTTGGTGACGGAAGGCCTGCGGGTCGACTACACCGACCACGACGATCCGGTGTTGCTTCGCCCCGACGGCAGCCCGGTGGACACGTGGCGGGAGAACTACCCGTACGACCAGCGGATGGAGCGCAAGGAGTACGAGTGGCACAAGCGGCTCCAGCAGATCGAACTGCTGAAGCTGCAGAGCTGGATCAAGGAGTCCGGCCGCCGTCTCGTGATCGTCTTCGAGGGCCGCGACGCGGCCGGCAAGGGCGGGACGATCAAACGTTTCACCGAGCACCTCAACCCGCGCGGCGCCCGGGTGGTGGCTCTGGAGAAGCCGACCGAGCGCGAGCGCGGGCAGTGGTACTTCCAGCGTTACGTCGAACACCTGCCGACCGAGGGCGAGATAGTGATGTTCGACCGGTCCTGGTACAACCGGGCCGGAGTCGAACGAGTGATGGGCTTCTGCACGGACGACGAGTACCACCGCTTCATGCGCCAGGCGCCGCTGTTCGAGCGGATGCTGGTGGACGACGGCGTGAACCTCGTGAAGTTCTGGTTCTCCGTCTCGCAGAGCGAGCAGCGCACCCGTTTCACGATCCGTCAGGTCGACCCCGTACGGCAGTGGAAGCTCAGCCCGATGGACCTTGCCTCCCTGGACCGCTGGGACGACTACACCGCCGCCAAGGTCACCATGTTCCGCGAGACGGACACCGGTTACGCGCCGTGGACCGTGGTGAAGAGCAACGACAAGAAGCGGGCGCGGGTGGAGGCGATGCGCAGCGTCCTGGCCCGCTTCGACTACGGCGACAAGGACAAGGACGTCGTCGGCAGCCCCGATCCCAGCATCGTTGGTGCGGCGGCCAACCTGCTGGAGGCGGGCGAGGACGACAACAGCCACTGAACGGGCCCCGGGCCAGGGGCATCCGCCCGAACGGGAGGCTGTGCGGCCGCGCCCGGCCTCGGTGCGACTTCGCGTCTGGGCCTCACTCGGCAGGAGCACGCACTGCCGCCCGCCGACGGCCGGTGTCGCGTCAGGGCGCCCGACGCGGGCGCCCTGACGTCACTCACCCGGCTCGCACCCAGCCCGGGCGACGCGTCCTTCGGCATGCGGCATTCGGCAGCCGGGGGTTCGGGTACGGCGTCACGCACGTCCTGCGGCCACGGCGCCGTGCGCACCCGTCAGTCGTGCGCCGGACGGTCGGTGAGCCGGTGGTCGGCGAGGCTGAGAGCCTCGTCCACGACTCTGCGCAGATGGCCGTCGCGCAGCCAGTAGATCACCCTGCGGCCCTCCTTGCGCGTCTGGACCAGTCCTGCGAGCCGCAGCCGCGCCAGATGCTGACTCACCGCCGGCCGGGCCGCGCCGCACGCTTCTGTGAGCGTGGAGACATCCGCCTCCCCACTGGTCAGGGCGTGCAGGAGGGCGAGACGGGTTCGGTCGCCGAGCAGGGCGAGCAACTCGGCGGCGAGCGCGAACTGCTCCTCGCCAGGGGTGCGGGGATGGTCGCCGGCCGCGCCATCCGTGCGCGGCTGCGCATCATCCGCAGGTGATAGGTGCATGCGTGCGCTCATAAGCACATAATGGCCCTGTGGGGGCGGACGCGTCCACTGCCGCGCGGCGGAAGGGGCCTTCGGATGGGACACGAACACGCGGGGCACGGGCATGCGGGACACGAGCCTGCGGGGCACGAGCACGACATAGCGGCCGGTCACGATCACGCCCGTCTGCATCGCCACCCTCACGACCACGGTCGCGGCCACGACCACCCGCACCGCCACGGGCCCTTGCCCAGCCTCCGGCACCTCTTTGTCCCCCACTCCCACGAGACCGCCGACAAGCTCGACTCCGCGCTGGAGTCCTCCGCCCGGGGCATGCGGGCGCTGTGGGTCTCGCTGGCCGTACTCGGGGGGACGGCACTGGCCCAGGCGGCCGTCGTCGTGTTGTCCGGATCGGTCGCGCTGCTCGGCGACACGGTGCACAACGCCGCCGACGCCCTGACCGCCGTACCGCTCGGCGTCGCCTTCGTCCTGGGCCGGCGTGCGGCCACGCGCCGTTTCACCTACGGGTACGGCCGTGCCGAGGACCTCGCCGGAATCGTGATCGTGCTGACCATCGCCGCCTCCGCCGCGTTCGCCGCCTGGGCCGCGGTCGACCGGCTGCTGGACCCACGCCCGGTACAGCACATCCCGGCCGTGGCCGCGGCGGCGGTCATCGGATTCGTCGGCAACGAGTGGGTCGCCCGGCACCGCACCCGGGTGGGCCGTGAGATCGGCTCGGCCGCTCTCGTGGCCGACGGGCTGCATGCGCGCACGGACGGGTTCACCTCGCTCGCGGTGCTCCTCGGCGCGGGCGGGGCGGCGCTCGGGTGGCAGCTCGCCGACCCGGTCGTGGGCCTGGCGATCACCGCGGCGAGCGCGGTGGTGCTGCGGGACGCGGCCCGCGAGGTGTTCCGGCGGGTGCTGGACGCCGTCGACCCGGCGCTGGTGGACCGGGCCGAGCTGGCGCTGCGGGCAGTGCCGGGCGTACGTGAGGTGGGCGAGTTGCGGCTGCGCTGGATCGGGCACCGTCTGCGCGCCGAAGTGGCGGTCGTGGTCGACGGCGAGGTCAGCGTGCGCCGCGCGCACGCCATCGCGGTCGAGGCCGAACACGCCCTGCTGCACGCGGTCCCGAAGCTCACCGCGGCCCTGGTCCACGCCGATCCGGCCCCGGCACCGGGCGAAACGGATCCGCATCTGGCTCTGGCGCATCACGACCGCGCTGTGGGCTGACGCCCGGGGGGCCCGCCTCGGGCGGGGTGGGCCCAGTCCCGGGGTGCGCGGGCCCCGTCACGCGCCGGGCGCTCACATCGGGGGTACTGGCTTCGCGCGGAGCGCTCACGCCAGGGGCATGAGTCAGGCCAGGCACTCACACCATGGGCCCCTTCCCGGGGCGGGCGGGCCTGTCCGGGCTACGTTGACTGCCCTGCCCCGAACGGGGCGGTCCTGTCCCGGGGCCGCGCGGGCCCTCTCCCGGGCCGGGCGCTCACACCAGCGGCCCTTCCCGGGCTGCCCTGCCCCAAGGGGGCGGCCCCGTCCCGGGGTTGTACGCGACCTGTCCCGGGCCGGGCGCTCACACCTGAGACCCGGCCCGGGGCTGCTCGGTCCCTGCCCCAAGGGAGGCGGCACCGTCCCGGGGTTGTACGCGTCCTGTCCCGGGCCGGGCGCTCACACCAGCGGCCCTTCCCGGGCTGCCCTGCCCCAAGGGGGCGGCCCCGTCCCGGGATTGCACGGGCCGGGCGCTCACACCAGGGGCCCCTTCCCGGGGCCGACGAGCCTGTCCAGGCGGGGCGCTCACACCTGAGACCCGGCCCGGGGCGTCGCGGCCCCTCCGCCAGGCCGGGCGGGCCCTGTCCTCCCAGGCTCAGCGCTCACACCCGGGGGCGCCGGCCCGGAGGGCCGTCAGACGCCGAGCCCCTCCAGCACCACCGCGTTCGCCAGTTCGGCGAGCGCCTTGCCCGGCACCAGCAGCTTGCCGCGGCGCCTACCGCTGCCGACCAGCACGTACGGCAGGTCGGCGACCGCCGAGTCCACCAGCACCGGCCAGGTGCCAGGCAGTCCGATCGGCGTGATGCCGCCGTACTCCATCCCGCTCTCCCCCGTCGCCGTCTCCATCGGCGCGAAGGACGCCTTGCGCGCGCCCAGTTGACGGCGGACGACGCCGTTCACGTCGGCGCGGGTGGTGGAGAGGACCATGCAGGCGGCCAGGGTCGTCTCGCTGCCGCGCTTGCCCGCGACCACCACGCAGTTGGCGGACGTGTCGAGCAGGTCCTTGCCGTAGTGCTCCAGGAAGACCGCGGTGTCGGCCCACTCGGGCTCGGTGTCGACGTAGACGATCCGCTCGGCGGGCACGCTGCCGGCCCAAGTACGCAGGGCGTCCGCCACCGGGCGGGCGAGCTCGTCGAGGCAGTCGGGGGCGGGCCGGGCGTTGTCGAAGTCTCCGATGGGTGCGCGCATGGGCGCACGCTAACAGCCGTACGCCCATGGCCGTACCGGCGTCTCAGCGCACGGGCGGCACCGAGATCGCCATCACCATCTCCGTCGGGCCGTCGCCGTCGTTGCCGTAGACGTGCGGGGTGTTGGCCTCGAAGGAGGCGCTGGCACCCGTGGGGACGACGTAGAGGACGCCGTCGACCGTGAGGGACAGTTCGCCGGCGGTGACATGGACGAGTTCCACCGTTCCGGAGGGATGCGGGTCCGAGGCGCTGTGGTCGCCGGGCATCAGGTGCCAGTCCCACATCTCCAGCGGTCCGGGCGCCTCGGTGCCCGCGAGAAGGCGGTTGTAGCTGCCCGCGTCGGTGTGCCAGAGGCGCACGGCCTGCTCGGCCGGGACGATGCGGACCTTGGGGCCCTGCTCGTAGTCGAGCAGCGTGGTGATGCTGACGCCGAGTGCGTCGGCGATCTTCACGACGGTGCCGATGCTCGGGTTGGTACGCGCCTGCTCGATCTGGATGAGCATGCCGCGGCTGACTCCGGCGCGGGCGGCGAGCGCCTCCAGCGTGAAGCCCCGCTCGGTACGCCAGCGCTTGACGTTGCGCGCCAGGGACTGAGTCAGCAGGTCGAGGTCCGACACTTTCCGTCCAATATTGTGTATGACAGAGTTTAATTCAATGAACTATGGTGTGGTGCACCTGATCGTTCACTGAACTGTACTGCGAGGCGGTCCATGACAGCACTCTTCGCCCTGGCCACGAGCCTCCTGTGGGGCCTGGCCGACTTCGGCGGCGGGCTGCTGACCCGGCGGATTCCGGCGCTGACCGTGGTCGTCGTCTCCCAGGCCGTCGCCGCGACCGTCCTCGGCGCGCTCGTGGTGGCGACCGGCGGCTTCGGCGAGGCGGGACCCCGGCTCTGGTTCGCGCTCACCGCGGGCCTGGTCGGGCCGATCGCCCTGCTCTCCTTCTACCAGGCGCTCGCTCTGGGCCCGATGGGAGTCGTCTCACCGCTCGCCACCCTGAGCGTGGCCGTTCCCGTCGGCGTCGGGCTCGTCCTCGGCGAGCGTCCGGGGCTGCTGCAGGCCGCCGGCATCGCGGTCGCCATGGCCGGGGTCGTGCTCGCGGGCGGGCCCCAGCTCAGGGGCGCGCCGGTGCAGCGGCGCGCGGTCCTGCTCACGCTGGTCGCGGCACTCGGCTTCGGCACGGTGTTCGCCCTGATCGCGGAGGCGTCGACCACGGTCACCGGGCTGCTGCCGGCGCTGTTCGTCCAGCGCCTCACCAATGTGGCCGTGGGCGGCGCCGCCCTGTACGCCTCCGTGCGGCGTGGTGCCGCCGCGCTCCCGGGCGAGGGCTTCCCATGGGGCTCCCTGCCCGCGCTCGCGTTCGTCGGTCTCGCCGACGTCGCCGCCAACGGCACCTACGCGCTCGCCGCCCAGCACGGCCCCGTGACCGTGGCCGCGGTCCTCGCCTCGCTCTACCCGGTGGTCACGGCGCTCGCCGCGCGAGGCTTCCTCAGTGAGCGGCTGCGCGCCGTTCAGGCGGCCGGCGCGGGCCTCGCGCTGGTCGGCACGGTGCTGCTGGCCACCGGCTGAGTCAGGACTCGGCCTCCAGCTCCGCGAGCCGGGCGATGTCCCCCTCGTCCAGTTGCGACAGCGCCTGCAACTGCTCGGGGGTGACCCCGTCGGGTAGGGGCACCGGAGCGGGAGTCCGCAGCGGCGGCTGCCAGCCGGCATCGGGGGTCCAGCGCCGCACGACCCGTGCCGGGGCCCCGGCCACCACCGCATGGTCGGGTACGGCTCCGCGTACGACCGCCCCGGCCGCCACCACCACGTTCCGTCCGATCCGGGCGCCCGGCAGGATCACCGCGCCCGTCCCGATCCAGCACCCCGGGCCGATCTCCACCGGCTCCATCCGCGGCCACTGCTTGCCGATGGGCTGGTGCGGATCGTCGTACGAGTGGTTGGTGGAGGTCACATAGACGTACGGACCGAAGTAGCAGTCGCTGCCGATGGTGACCTCGGTGTCGGCGATGACATGGCTGCCGCGGCCCAGGACGACGCCGTCGCCGATGCGCAGGATCGGGTGGGGGCCGAGATCGAGATCGGGCATCAGCCCTGCGGTCAGGGTGACCTGCTCGCCGATGATGCAGTGCGCGCCGAGATGGATCCAGGGTTCGCCGAACACGGTGCCGAGCGGAAAGGCGAGCCTGGTGCCCACGCCCATCGCGCCGAAGCGGAACCGCCCGGGCTGCTCCGCGGTCACGGCCCCCCGGCGCTGAGCCCAGGCCCAGCCCGCGTGGACGGCGCGCTGCGCGAGGCCGCGGCGCCATGACGAGAACGTGTTCTTGCTTCTGGGCACCCGCACACCGTAGTCGGCGTCGGGGGTACTCATGAGTAGGGACGGCTGTGATCTTCACCCCACCGATGGCGTACCGTGCCGGTGAACCGACCACGAGGAGACGGCGATGACGCACAAGGCCCTGATCACGGGCATCGGCGGCAAGGACCCCAAGGTGGATCAGGAGGCGTTCGTCTCACCCACGTCCGTGGTGATAGGAGACGTCACGCTGCACGCGGGCGCCAGCGTCTGGTACGGCGCGGTACTGCGTGGCGACGTCGAGCGGATCACCATCGGTGCGAGCAGCAATGTGCAGGACAACTGCACGCTGCACGCCGACCCGGGCTTCCCGGTGACCGTCGGCGAGCGAGTCTCCATCGGGCACAACGCCGTGGTGCACGGCGCCACCGTCGAGGACGACTGCCTGGTCGGGATGGGCGCCACGGTGCTCAACGGCGCGGTGATCGGCGCGGGTTCGCTGGTCGCGGCGCAGGCTCTGGTGCCGCAGGGCATGCGCGTACCCCCGGGCTCACTCGTGGCGGGCGTACCCGCGAAGGTCAAGCGTGAACTGACGCCCGAGGAGCGCGAAGTCGTCACGCTGAACGGCACGATGTACGCGGAACTGGCAAGGGCGCACCGAGACGTGCACGAGAAGCCCTGACCTCACTCGGCGGCCGGGACGGCTTCCCGTTCGGCCGCCTCCCTCTCCTGCGTCGCCTTCTTCGCCTTGCGCCTCACGATCAGCATCGAGGCGAGACCGATGAGCAGCGCCGCCACGAGACCCACCCACGAGAACTTCTTGAGCCAGGACTCGGCGACCACTCCGACGTAGTAGATGACCGCGGTGGTACCACCGGCCCAGACCACGCCGCCGAGGAGGTTGGCGATCAGGAACTTCCAGTAGGGCATGCGCAGGACACCGGCGAGCGGACCGGCGAAGATCCGCAGCAGGGCGATGAAGCGGCCGAAGAAGACCGCCCACATGCCCCACTTCTCGAAAGAGCGCTCGGCGGTCGCGACATGGCCCTCGCTGAAGTGCCGGGGGAACTTGTTCCCGAGCCAGGCGAGCAGCGGCCGTCCGCCCTTGCGCCCGATGGCGTAGCCGATGGAGTCGCCGACCACGGCGCCGAGGCTCGCGCAGGCGCCCAGGATCACGGGATTGATGCCGCTGTGCTGGGAGGACAGCAGCGCGGCCGACACCAGGACGATCTCGCCCGGCAGCGGAATACCCAGACTCTCCACGCCGATGACCAGCGCCACCACGGCGTAGACGGCGACCGCGGGCACCGTGTCGAGCCATTCCTGGACGTGCACAGTCGGTTCCTCTCCGATTCGCGTCCGCGTTCTCCGTGGGCACGCCCGCTCGGGCCGACCCCCGGGAAGCCTACCGGTTCGGCCGCCCCCGACGACGCCTCGCGGAAGGCCGTTCCGGCTGCGTCAGCGCCTGCGCAGCGAGCTCGCCGTCGCCGCCGTCCTTGTCTGGCTTGTCTTGGCCCGGCGGCAGCCTGCCGGTCAGCGATCGGACACCCATCGGGCGTACGGAGGCCAGGATCCCTTGCCGACGATGTGCTCCACGATCCTGAACGCGTCGTCGATCGGCACGGTGTCCTCGTCCGGGTACTCGTCATGTTGCCCGTTGGCGAGGACGAACCCCTCACTCGACCCGGGGGCCCCTGGATGCACAGCGTGCTCGCCTGGATCGCCTTCGCCGTCGAGGAGCATCACCATCGCGCGCTCGGTGTTCGTCACGAAGGCCAGCGATCGGCCGTACGAACTGGTCAGCCACGTCTCAAGCCGCCCTTTGCCGATCCTCGACCGCAGAGCCGCCAGTACCGCCTCGGACGCCACGGGGGCGGTGCTGCCGTCAGCGATCACCCAGGCCTCGGTCACGGGCACGACGCTCTCACGGATGGTGGTGGGGTTGACACCTCGAGGGTCAGGCTCTGCAGCGGGGTCGGCCCCCGGATGCGACCGACCCCGTCTGCTCTGCACAGTTGATACCGGTCATCGCCGGCAGCGGCGAGTCGGCCGGATCGCCTCTACTCAGCCTGCAACTCAAGACGGCCGCACCGAAGGCTGCGCCACTCACCCGTCGGCAGCACCCCGATGGCTCGGCCCTTCCCCGGTCAGGGTGAAGTGGACTCGCTCGGGCTGGTCACGCGGCCAGCTCCTGCGCGATCCGTGCCACCTCCGAGAGCGGCACGTCGACGTACTCCGGGGTGAGCTTCGGGCCTGACTCGCTCTCCAGCCACCAGTACTCGCTGACGTCGACTCCGTCGATCGTCTCCACGCGAATCGGGTTGTGGCTCGTCTCGATCTCCACGACCGTGACGTTCTGCTCCAGCTTCGGCAGAAGGAAGCGGCGGACGACCTCGACGAGCGGGAAGTCCAGCTTGGCCCAGTCGAGACCGTTGTTGTCGCAGTAGTCGATCCACTCGTCGGGGTCGCTGCCGTCGTGGAAACCCCACTTCGAGAGCAGGTCGGCGCTGAACAGGGTGATGCGCGGCTCGTCCACGATCTCCTCCTTCGTCGCGCTCAGCATGGCAGACCCGATACCGCCCTGGGACTCGGCCCCATGCCCGAACTGCCCCCTGATCCCGAGCGTCTCCACGCGATCCTGCGTCGGCTGGACGAGCAGGTCGTCGAGAACGAGACCGTCGGCATCTACCTGCAGTTGCAGCCGGACGACGGCTTCCACGCCGTGCGCCACACGTTCGCCTCGGTGCAGTTGGGCGCCCGGGAGTCGGTGGTGGCGGTGCCGAAGTGGCTGGGGCACTCGGACCCGTCGATCATGGATCACGCTCAAGATCTATGCGCACATGATGCCGGGGTCGGACGGCGATGGATGCCTGGTTCGCGGGCGCTTCGTCAATGATCTCCCTGAGCGCTCCCTGCCCTCAGAGCAGCGAAGCCAGGGAGCGCGGTTCCTCCAGCTGAAACCCTCAGCCGTTCGGCCGCAGCGTCCAGACAACCGTCATCTCGCCCGTGACAGCCCCGTCCTCGCGCTGGACGGAGATGCTCACCGGGAATTCCGGCCGCGTGCCCGCGTCGAGTTCCGTGATGACCTCGGCCGCCGGGCGCCCCAGGGTCGCCGTGGCCGTCACCGGGCCCATGGCCAGCTTCTTGTAGCCGATCTCAGCCCGCACCGCGAGCGGCACCGCTCGGGAGAGCTGGTCGCCGAAGGCTGAGAGAACGATGGCGCCACTGGCGGATTCGGCCAAGGTGAACATGGCGCCCGCATGGGGACCGCCGAGGTGATTGTGGTAGTCCGGCTGGTCCGGAAGCCGGAGCACGGCACGCTCCGGGGTCACCTCGACGAACTCCAGGTTCAGGGTGCGCACCATGGGGACCGTGGCGGCAAGCATCTCGCCCATCGAGGCGCTGTTGATTGTCATGGGGACGAGGTTACCGACGAGTAGTAATCCTGGCCACCCCGCTGTTTTCCCCGCTCCAGGCCCGGGTGAAGCGCCTCGGGCCAGGCGCTTTCTCCACCGTCGGAATTCCGGACCGGTACGGAAGACCGACGTGTGGGTACCGGCCACCACGCCCCGGTGTGCCGCCCCGCCGACGCGGTTGCCCAAGTCGCCCTGATCCGTTCCGGGTCCGGGGCCGGATTCCTCAACTCCCGCTTGCGGTACGGGTCTGACGATGGGCGGTGACCCAAACGTGGCACAGGCCGCACTAGGGTTACCGTCCATGTGGCCAGGACAGCAGCCGCCCGGGGGCGAGCAGAACCCGCAGCACCAGAACCCCTATCAGCAGCCGGGGTACCAGCAGCCGAACCCGTACCAGCAGCCGGGATACCAGCAGCCGAACCCGTATCAGCAGCCCGGTGCGCAGCAGTGGGGGACGCCCTCGCCCATGGGGGCGCCGAAGCCGCCGAGCGGCGGAGGCGGCGGGAACCGGACCAAGTACGTCGCGATCGGTGCGGCCACGGCCGTGGTCGTGGCCGCGGGGCTGACCGGATTCCTGGTCCTCGGCAACGACGGCAAGGACGACAACGCCGGGGGCAACACCAAGCCGTCACTCAGCGCCTCGCAGAGCACGACGCCTTCGGCGCCCGCGTCGGAGAACCCCCGCGGCACCGAGACCGAGAAGCCGACCGTCGCCGGCTGGAAGGTCGTCGTCAACCCCAAGTGGGGCACGGCCTTTGACGTACCGCCGGACTGGGACGTCAAGTCGCCGGGGCTGCTGATCGGTTTCGAGGACGACAGCGCCAAGGCCGACGGCAAGCCTCTGATCACCATGTCCGCACCCGCGTTCCTCAAGGAGAAGTGGTGCACCTCCGACGACGACAAGGACGGGCGGCCGGACGACAAGGCGCTGGCCGCGGCGGGCACCAAGGGCGCGAACGGCGCGAAGACCACGGATGAGGCCGCCGTGAACCAGGTGGCCTGGTGGGTGTACGGCGGCTACACGCAGCCGGACAAGAAGAGCGTCACGTACGACAAGAAGGCCAAGGCGTACACGACGGCGTCCGGTATCAAGGGCAGCATCGCCTGGGCCCGGTCCAAGAACACGCCCCAGAAGGGGAAGTGCGCATCCGACGGCAAGGCCGTCACGTTCGGTTTCAAGAACTCCGCGGGAGACTTCGTCGCGTGGAGCCTGTACGGCGCCACGGGCGTGAAGGACGAGATCCCGGACGCCACGATCGCGAAGATCCTCAGCACGGTACGCCTGCACGGCGACCCGACGGCGTCCTGAGCCCGCGCGCACCGGGTGCCACGGCGACCGTGGCACCCTGCGGGCCGACGGCGGTCGGTCAGCCGATGGTGAAGGCCCCGTCGGGCGGTTCCGGGGAGGGGACCGCGTTCTCGTCGTGCACCGGCTCGGCGCCGCCTATGAAGTCCCTTAGCCCCGCGCCGTGTTCGACCCGGGCGGGGAACGCGTCCGCGGCGGTTCGGCGTGCCAACGGTGCCACGTCGAACGGCCGGTGGGCCGCGATCAGCACGGCGTTGCCGAAGCGGCGGCCGCGCAGCACGCCCGGCTCCGCGATGACCGCGAGCTCCTCGAAGACCGCGGCGAAGGTGGCGAGTTGGGACCGGAGGAAGGCGAAGGGCGCGGCGTCGGCCAGATTGGCCAGATAGATACCGCCCGGGCGCAGCACCCGGTCCGCGGCGCGTGCGTACGCCACCGTGGTGAGGTGCGCGGGGATGCGGGAGCCGCCGAAGACGTCCGCGATCACGACATCGGCGGAGTCCGGTGCGGCGGTCTCCAGCCAGCCGCGGGCGTCCGCCGCGTGCAGCGTGATGCCGGCGTCGCCGGGCAGGGGCAGGTGCTCCACGACCAGGTCCAGCAGTCCCCGGTCGGCCTCGACGACGTCCTGCCGTGAGCCCGGCCGCGTCGCGGCGACATAGCGGGGCAGGGTGAGCGCGCCTCCGCCGAGGTGCAGCACGTCCAGCGGCCGGCCCGGCTCCGCCAGCGTGTCCAGTGCATGACCGAGTCGGCGCGTGTACTCGAACTCCAGATGCGTCGGTTCGTCCAGATCGACGTACGACTGCGGCGCTTCGTCCACCGTCAGCAGCCAGGCCCGCTCCCGGTCCACGTCGGGCATCAGCTTGGCGGTGCCGTGGTCGACGGTGCGGGTCACGGGTATGGAGTCGCTCACGGTGCCATTGTGCCGGGCCTGCGGAGGCCGGCGCCGCTCCCCCACCCCTGTGCAGCGGGCGGGGGAACCGCGGACCCGTCCGGTCCGCGGTTCCCCCTGGAGCTCACACGCCCCTCACTCCACGGCTGTCACCGTCCCGGCGCCGACCGTCCGGCCGCCCTCGCGGATCGCGAAGCCGAGGCCGGGCTCCAGCGGGATGGCGCGGCCCAGTTCCACGGTCATGGTGACCGTGTCGCCGGGCCGGGCGACGGCCGTCTCACCGAGGTCGACGTCCCCGACCACATCCGCGGTGCGGATGTAGAACTGCGGCCGGTAACCGGTCGACACCGGGGTCGTACGACCGCCCTCCCGGGTGGACAGGACGTACACCCGCGCCGAGAAGCGGCGGCTAGGAGCGACGCTGCCGGGCGCCGCGACGATGTGCCCGCGGCGCACCGCGTCGCGCGGCACCCCACGCAGCAGCAGCGCCACATTGTCGCCGGCCTGCGCCTCGTCCATGGGCCTGCCGAAGGTCTCCAGACCGGTGACCACGGTCTCCACGCCCGCGCCGAGCACCTCGACCCGGTCGCCCACACGGACCGTGCCGCGCTCCACGGCGCCCGTGACGACCGTGCCGCGGCCGGTGATGGTGAGCACGTTCTCCACCGGCAGCAGGAACGGCGCGTCCAGGTACCGCTCCGGCATGGGGACATAGGTGTCCACCGCGTCGAGCAGCGCGTCGATCGCCGCCGTCCAACGGGGGTCGCCCTGAAGGGCCTTGAGCCCGGAGACACGTACGACCGGTACGGAGTCGCCGGGATAGCCCTGCGCGGTGAGCAGTTCGCGGACCTCCAACTCGACGAGGTCGGTCAGCATGGTGTCCTCGCCGTCGTCGACGGCGTCGGCCTTGTTCAGGGCGACGACGATGTGGTCGACGCCCACCTGCCGGGCGAGCAGAACGTGTTCGGCCGTCTGCGGCATGATCCCGTCGAGTGCGGAGACGACAAGGATCGCCCCGTCGAGCTGTGCGGCGCCGGTGACCATGTTCTTGACGTAGTCGGCATGGCCCGGCATGTCCACGTGCGCGTAGTGCCGAGTGTCCGTCTCGTACTCGACGTGCGCGATGTTGATGGTGATGCCACGCGCCGCCTCCTCCGGGGCCCGGTCGATCCGGTCGAAGGGTACGTAACGGGTGCCGCCGGCGCCGCGGTCGGCGAGGACCTTGGTGATGGCGGCGGTCAGGGTGGTCTTGCCGTGGTCGACGTGCCCCATCGTGCCGATGTTCAGATGCGGTTTGGTGCGCACGTATGCCGTCTTGGGCATGGCTGTACCTCGAAGCCTCTTCGGTGATGCCGAGTGATGGCCCCGGTGTCGCGTGGACGGCCGGGACGGGGACCCCAAGGACGTGCCGACCCTCCCCCTGCGGGGTCCGCCGGACGATCCGGGGAGGGTCAGCTTCGGGCGCCGTCGACTGTGGCCACGAGGATCGGGACGGCAGCCTTCGGCGCATCCGCGACTGCGGATGCTGCGAGGACGAAGGCGTACCGGAACATGTTGTAGATCGTCGTCGAAGGACCGGCCCGCGTCGAATGGTTTTCCCGGAGGGCGAGTTCGGCGGGACGCCCGGGGCAGGACGGGATCAGAGGTTCTTGAGTGCTTCCCGCACCGACAGGGGGGAGAGCCGCGAGCGCTCCCGGTCCACGAACTCCCGCACGGCCTCCGGGTCGGTCTTCGCGTACTCCCTCAGGGCCCACCCGATCGCCTTCCTGATGAAGAAGTCGGGGTGGCCGGACTGCCGTACGCAGTACGCGAAGAGGCGGCGGGTGTCGGTCGCCTCCTTGTGGCGCATCTGGTGCAGGAGGGCTGTGCGGGCGATCCACAGGTGGTCGTCCTCGATCCACGCGTCCATGTCGCTGCGCAGCTCGGGAGCGGCGGTCACAAGACCTCCCACCACATGCGAGGCGAGTGCGTCGACCGTGTCCCACCAGGGGACCGTGGAGATCAGATGGCGTGCCACGGGCAGGAATCCGGGGGACAGCCGGCGCACGTTGCCGCGCAGGAAGTCGACGGCGAAGTAGTGGTACTCGCGTTCCGGAAGCGCCCAGCAGCGCAGCGCGAGCGCGGTGCAGTCGGCCTCGTCGGGACGGGGGATGCCCTCCAGGACGCTGCGGGAGAGGGTCCGGCGGACGGGCGTGGGCAGGCCGAGAAAGGGCGCGACGTCCTTCATGTAGGCACTCATCGCGGCAGCCCGCTCCGGATCCGCGGCGGCAGCATACACATCGGTGAGCCGCTCCAACACCGCGTCGGCGAGAACGCTGTTCGGCGACGCCACCTGTCCGCGGTGAATTCCGGAATCTGTGACGCCCATGAGACGAACCATACGGCCTTCGCACACATCGGTCGGTTAGTGTCGCGGAATGCCCGATGCCACCACCCGCTCTGGGGGCACCGCCACGGCCGCAGCCCAGGCCGCCGCCACGGAATTCGCCGCCGCGGAACTCGACACAACGGTCCCGCCCCTGGTCGCCGCGGACGCGGCCGCGGGGCAGGCCGCTGCCGTCGTCGTACCCCTCGGCTTCGCCGCCCGCGGCACAAGAGCGCTGCTCTCGCCCTGGTCGCGGCTGTGCCTGCTGCTGGGCCTGCTCGCCGCTGCCGGGTCCTGCGTGCTGCTGTTCCAGCCGCAGAAGCTGCTGACGCACGGCTGGCCGCACCAGTTCGGGGGCGCCGCCGCTGCCGTCCTGTTCGCTGTGGCGTACGGGCTGTGCGCGACGGCGTTCGTACCGCGCCCGCTGCTGAGCCTCGCGGCGGGCGCGCTGTTCGGCTCCGCGCTGGGCACGGGGGCCGCTGTCGCGGGCACCGTGCTCGCGGCCGGAATCTCCTTCGGCCTCGGCCGGATGCTCGGGCAGGACGCCCTGCGACCGCTGCTGCGCGGCCGCGTGCTGAAGGCCGCGGACGGGCTGCTCAGCCGGCACGGATTCCGCTCGATGCTGGCGGCCCGGCTGTTCCCGGGGCTGCCCTTCTGGGCGGTCAACTACTGCGCGGCCGTCTCCCGGATGCGGTGGGGGCACTATCTGCTGGCGACGGCGCTCGGCTCGATACCGAACACCGCCGCCTACGTCGTCGCCGGCGCCCGGGCCGCCAGGCCCACTTCGCCGATCTTTCTGATCGCGGTGGCTTCCATCGCGGTGCCGACGCTGATCGGCGCGTTCGTGGCCTGGCGCAAGCGCCACCACCTGCGCGGCCACTGAGGATCAGAGAGTTTCCAGGATCATCGCGTTGGCGAGGCCGCCCGCCTCGCACATCGTCTGCAGGCCGTAGCGCGCGCCCCGCGCGCGCAGCGCGTGCACGAGGGTGGTCGTCAGACGCGTGCCGCTGGCGCCCAGCGGGTGGCCGATGGCGATGGCCCCACCGTTGACGTTGACCTTCGCGAGGTCGGCGCCCGTCTCCTGCTGCCAGGCCAGCACGACGCTGGAGAAGGCCTCGTTCACCTCGAAGAGGTCGATGTCGTCCACGGCCAGACCGGCCTTGCGCAGCACCTTCTCGGTAGCGGGGATGACTCCGGTGAGCATCAGCACGGGGTCGGAGCCGGTCACGGCGAAGCTGTGCAGCCGGGCGATCGGGCGCAGTCCGAGGCGCGCCGCGGTCTCGCTGGAGGTGATCAGCACGGCCGATGCACCGTCGTTGATGGGGCTCGCGTTGCCGGCGGTGATGTTCCACTCGATCTGCGGGAACCGCTCGGCGAATCCGGGGTCGTAGTACGCGGGCTTGAGCCCGGCGAGGATCTCCGGGGTGCTGGACGGCCGGACGCACTCGTCGCGCGTGAGGTCCTCGAGCGGGGCCGTCTCGGCGTCGAACAGGCCCGCGTCCCAGGCCGCCGCCGCCTTCCGGTGCGAGGAGACGGCGAAGGCGTCCATCTGCTCGCGGGTGATCGACCACTTGGCGGCGATCAGCTCCGCGCTGATGCCCTGCGGGACCAGGCCGTCCGGGTAGCGCGCGGCGACGCCCGGGCCGAAGGGGTCCTTGCCGGGGGGCACGTTCGACCACATCGGCACCCGGCTCATGGACTCCACGCCGCAGGCCACGACGATGTCGTACGCGCCCGAGAGCACGCCCTGGGCCGCGAAGTGCACGGCCTGCTGCGAGGACCCGCACTGGCGGTCGACGGTGGTCGCGGGCACCGTCTCCGGGAAGCCCGCCGACAGGACCGCGTACCGGGTGGTGTTCATGGCCTGCTCGCCGACCTGGTCGACGGTGCCGCCGATGACGTCGTCGATGAGCGCGGGGTCGATGCCGGAGCGTTCGACCAAGGTGCGCAGGGTGTGGGCCAGGAGTTCCACGGGATGGACATGGGCGAGGGCGCCGTTCGGCTTGCCCTTGCCCACCGGGGTACGTACGGCTTCGACGATCACGGCGTCGCGCATGGCGCGGTCCTCCTTGCCCGGCCTGTGCCGGTGCGGTGATTACCGGTGAGTAGCAAATCTGGTTCCACCATAACGCCGAGAGTTGGAAAAACAAACCCTCACCTAGACTGGGCTTATGGCCGCCCCCAAAGACCCGCGCCCCTGCTCGATCGCCGACGCTCTGGCGCTCGTCGGCGAGAAGTACTCCCTGCTCGTCCTGCGTGAGGCGTGCCTCGGCAACGGGCGCTTCGACCAGCTCGTGCGCAACATCGGCGCCCCCCGCGACATCCTGGCCGCACGTCTGAAGCGGCTGGTGGACGCCGGGATCCTCACGAAGCGGATGTACAGCGAGCGCCCGCAGCGCTTCGAGTACCGGCCCACGCCGGCCGGCCTGGAGCTGGAGCCGGTCCTGATGACGCTCATGGCGTGGGGCGACCGTCATCTCCGGAAGGAGGACGATCGCCCCATGGTGATCGAGCACGCCTGCGGCAACGAGCTCGTCCCGGTCGTCACCTGCTCCGCCTGCGGCGAGGAGGTCCGTCACGGGAGCCAGACGCCGCACCCGCAGGCACCGGGCTGGACGGTGTCGGGGCCGGCCGCCGCCTAGCCGCCCGCGACTAGAACGTCTCTTTGTACGTGTTCAGCCGTCCACACATCCCGAACTTGCCGTGGGCGGACGGCTGCTGCGCCTGGACGACCGCTCCGGCGAGGTGGGAGACGTCACCGCGCTCCAGGCGGTCCAGTTGCTCGCCCGTGGCCGCGGCGGCCGCCCCGGCACCGTGCAGCCACCGTTCGCGCCACTCGGCCAGGCGCGGCCGTACGAGCGCCGCGGCGGCCCGGTGGAACGCGGCCAGCGCCTCCGGCCCCGGTGCGTCGCGCAGCGCCCGGTAGCCCTCCAGGGCGAGATCGCGGCGTGCCCGGGAGATCCGCTCCTGCTCCTCCTCCGGCGCACCGGCCGGGATCGCGGTCGCGGCGGCGTACGTCTGCGGGTCGGTGAGGTACTCGGGCGGCAGGGTGAGCACGGCGTCGCCCGCCTCCGGGAGCCCGCTGTTCTGCATCAGCACGGTGATGCGCAGGTCGTCCTCGTTGACCAGCCGGTGGACGGTCCCGGGTGTGAACCAGGCGACCGTTCCGGGCGTCAGGGGGGTGACCTGGTACCCGGTCGTCGTCAGCGTCTGCACCGCGCCTCGCCCGCCGGTGACGACGTACGCCTCCGAACAGGTCAGATGCAGATGGGGCGTGCCACCGCACACGCCGTCTGCGGCGGGCCAGTCGTAGACGGTGAGGTGCGAGACGGCCACCGCGCCCGGCAGGCCCGTGAACTCCCCGGCGCTCACCACGGGTGCTCCTCGAGGTACTTGACGACCTCTTCACGCTCCCACGCGCCGTCCGCCACCACAACGCGGTAGCGGCGCCGCAGGGTGTCGCCCGGGGCCAGCTCCAGCTCCTCGTAGAACGCCCAGGACGGGGCCACGGCCGCGAAGGGTTCGTTGCGGACGAACCAGTGGGCGGGGTGGGTGCCCCGTTCTCCGAGGTGGTCGTTCTCGGGGGCGTGCGCGAAGACGAGCGTGGCGTGCCCGTCGGTGCCGTCGTGCTCCCCCGTGTACGCGAGCCAGGACGCCGGCCGGCCCATCATCCTGAGCCCCTCGGAGTCCGGCCCGAGGACCCGTCCGTCCCGGAAGGCCCGCGGTCCGCGCCAGAACAGCCCGGTGTAGCCGGCCAGCTCCCGCCCCGCCGTGGTCGGGCTGCCGAACAGGAGCGGCTCGGGGCGGCGGTTGGTGATCGCGGAGGTCCAGGTCAGTGCCCAGGCCCGGGTCGCCGTGTCGACGTCGTGCACCTCGATACGGCGCTCCTCGTCGGCCCACAGCTCGCCGCTGTACGGGTGCCAGGTGAGCCGCTCGGCGATGACCGCACGGCCGCCGTCCGCGCCGACCTCGTCGAAGCCGACGTGCGCCATCGAGCCGACGCACTCCGGCAGCGCGAGATATCCCTCGCCGTGCACGTAGGTGTTGCCGCCCCACAGGTTCTGCCCGGACAGATGGGAGGCGGTCAGCTGCAGGCCCTTGTGCCAGCGGTGGTCGTTCGGCCGGTAGTCCGTGACGACGTCGTCGGCCAGGGTCCGGATCGGGTGAAGATACGGCTTGGGGGCCTCCCAGGCCGCCTCGGGCCGGTAGACGTAGCTGAACAGCTCGACGCCTGTGACCGGTTCGGTGACCCCGATGCGGTCGCCGTGCGCGTGCGTGATGCGCAGGGTCGCGGTCATGCGGGCACTTCCTTGCTCGGCGAAGTCGCCGACGCCTCGGTCACGACGGGCGCCCAGCCGGGCGTGCCTCCGTGCAGGGCCGTGTAGTACGGGTCGCCCGGGCCGATGTCCCCGGCGCGGACGGTGGCGTCGGTGAAGGCGGACTTGTACAGCGCGGTGATCAGTTCCAGGCTGGTGCGACCGTCGGCACCGCTGCTGCGCGGCCGTTCGCCGGCGCGCATGCTCGCGACCAGCTCGCGCAGTTGCGCCAGGTGCGAGCTCGGCACGTCCGCACCGAAGTCCCGCCATGCGGCCACCTCTTCCTCGGGGACGCCGGGGGCGGGGGTGATGCGCCAGTCGTCGTTGCAGTGGCTGTACAGATGCGTCAGTTCCACGGTGGCCCGCTCACAGTCGATGCGGATGCGGCTGACCTCGTCCGGGCTGAGCACGCTGTTCACGACCGTGGCGAGCGCGCCGCTCTCGAACCGTACGAGCGCCGTGGAGACGTCCTCGGTCTCCACGGCGTGCACCAGACGCCCGGCCATCGCCCGCACCTCGCTCCAGGGTCCGAGCAGGTCGAGCAGGAGGTCCATCTGGTGGATGCCGTGGCCCATCGCGGGTCCGCCGCCCTCGGTCTGCCAGCGCCCCCGCCACGGGACGGCGTAGTAGGCGGCGTTGCGGTACCAGGTGGTCTGGCAGTGCGCCACCAGCGGACGGCCCATGGCCCCCTCCGCGAGCAGCCGCCTGACGTGCCGGGCGCCGGACCCGAAGCGGTGCTGGAACACGATCGCCGCGTACGGGCCGTCCTCGGTGCCCTCCGCCGCCTCGACGGCGTCGAAGTCCGCCAGCGTCGCCACCGGCGGCTTCTCGCACCACACCCAGGCACCGGCCCGCAGTGCGGCGACGGCCTGCTCCCGGTGCAGGGTGGGCGGAGTGCAGATGCCGACCAGATCGGGCCGCTGCTCCTCGAGCATGAGCTCCAGGTCGGTGTACGGGTGCGGAATGCCGCCGTCCGCGCATAGCCGCTCGGCCACGACGGCGTCGATGTCGACGGCGGCGACCACCGCGACCTCACCCTCCTCGGCCAGTCGGGCGAGCGCGGGCAGGTGCGAGCCGCGGGCGATCACACCGGCTCCCACCAGAGCGGCCCGGATACGGCGGCCGGCGAACGGGCCCGGCGCCGGGCGGTCCGGGCTCGGCTCCGGGTTCCGTTCCGGACCGGTGGCCCGGCGCGCAGCGTCGCCGGGATGCGGAACCGGGGTGGTCCCCGGGCTGGTGAGCTGGTCGGCTGCGGACGCGTTGCGGGCTGTGGGCATGACCGTGATCAGCGCTCCATCGGACGTGATGTCAGACGTTGGCCAACGCGTGATGTCTTCCGAGGACTCGCGGCAAGCGCTTTCCCCGAGCTGCAACGAAAGCACCGTTCAACAAGGCGGTCAACACCGCGAACCGGCCGTCGGCGGCAGGCGGGCACGGTCCAGGCCCGTGCGGTGACACCCCGACTGCCCCAAGCATTGGCAAAGCCCCGGTGAAGGGCGAGTCATCCCGGGGCGCTACGCTGCCGGGAACACTTGATCGTCGGCTGCGCCACGGCAGCCGCGCCCCGGGTGTACCCGTCGCCGTCACCACGATCAGCGCTTGGACCCCTTCACTTCATGTCTTGGTTTGAATCCCTCGTCCTCGGGCTCGTCCAGGGGCTGACCGAATTCCTTCCCGTCTCCTCCAGCGCACATCTGCGGCTGACCGCGGCGTTCGCGGGCTGGGAGGACCCAGGGGCGGCCTTCACCGCGATCACCCAGATCGGCACGGAGGCGGCGGTGCTGATCTACTTCCGCAAGGACATCGCGAACATCGTCTCGGCCTGGTTCCGCTCCTTGTTCGACAGCGCGATGCGGCGCAGCCAGGACGCGAAGATGGGCTGGCTGGTGATCGTCGGGTCGATACCCATCGGCGTGCTCGGCGTGACTCTCAAGGAACAGATCGAGGGACCGTTCCGCGATCTGCGGGTCACGGCGACGATGCTGATCGTCATGGGCCTGATCCTCGGCACCGCGGACCGCCTCGCGGCACGCGACGAGACCGGCGGCCGGCACCGGGCGCCCAAGCAGCGCAAGTCGCTCCAGGACCTGAACATCAAGGACGGCCTGATCTACGGCGCCTGCCAGGCGATGGCCCTGATCCCCGGCGTCTCCCGCTCCGGAGCGACGATCAGCGGTGGCCTCTTCCTCGGCTACCGGCGCGAGGCCGCGGCACGCTACTCCTTCCTGCTCGCCATCCCGGCCGTACTCGCGTCCGGCGCCTTCGAACTCAAGGACGCCGCGGAGGCGGGACATGTGAGCTGGGGGCCCACGTTGTTCGCGACGGTCATCGCGTTCGTCTCGGGCTACGTGGTCATCGCCTGGTTCATGAAGTTCATCTCGAGCAAGAGCTTCATGCCGTTCGTCTGGTACCGGATCGCGCTGGGAGTGCTCATCATCGCCCTGGTCAGCGCGGGAATTCTGAGCCCGCACGCGGCCGAGTCCGCGGGCTGACCGGATCCAGTGCGTCATCGTGGGCGACGCGACGGCCTGCCGCGCGATGTACAGCGACTGCGGCGTGCCGCGCGTTGACGTGCGGTCTCTGCGCTTTCGCGTGATGGCCACGCATCGGCGCCTCTACAAAGGTGCCGATCTTGTGGCCACCCGTCGTCACCCGTGACACTCCCGTCGCACCGCCCGCTGGAGAGAGTGACCCCAGGCGGGGTCGAGGCGCCCGCACTCCGGGGGGAGGCCCGCGGGCGCCGACGTGCAGGGACAGGCCCACTCCTCGTCGTGAGTCTGCCCCCGCTCGCGCGGGACGGCCTGGGCGCGACTCGGCGGTGGCGCCCAGGCCTCCTCTCCCTCGTCTCCTCCTCCGACCACCTCAACTGGTGGATTCCCGGGCCAGTGCAACGACTTCTGCGGATCAGTCCGCCGCGTCCGCACACCCAGGCGCCCACCTTCGGCCGGACTGCCGCCCGTGGGCTCATCTGAGGCGGCGACAGAAATCCCCAACTTGCCTCCGCGGAAACGACCGTGACCAACCACATACCGGTCGCGTAGCCGGTCGGTAGCGCGCTGTCAGTCCGTGCCCCTAGGGTTGTCGGTATGCCCTCCGACTCACTGAGCCCTGGTTCCGCACGGTCTGCCGAGGATTTGAACGCGCGGATTCGCGCGCTGTGGCTGCGTGCGGGCGGTTCCCTGTCGGCCCAGGAGCGCGCGGAGTACGAGCTGTTGGTCGTGGAGTGGGCGGCGGCGATGCACGGCAAGGTGATCGAAGCGGCCTGACCGCGCGAGGGTCGGCCGGCTCGCGCCCGTCGGCCGCAAGACGCACGCACGTCGCGGCACTGGTACCCGCCAAGCGATGTGTCCCCCTGCCGAGCGAGCGCGCACGATCGCGGACGGCACAGACATCCCGTCCGCGAGAGGCGGCCACTCGGCCGGCAACGGTGCCGCGGCACGGTCGAATCCGGTTCCGGCACGCGTTCTGACAGCACGACAGAAATGGAGAAGCGCGCAACGACACGCCGTGAGCGCCTCCTTTGTACCCGCCCGGCCCTCCTGCTTCACTCGTCAGACATGTCCGACATGAAACTAAAAGAGGCTATCAGTACTTTCATCACAGATCGGCTGCCCGGCCGGCGTCTCTGCGACAGAAAGAACTGATATGCGCACGCGTACTCTCGCCGTGACCGCCGCCGCCGTGAGCGCGGCGGTCCTGGTCACGACCGGCATCACTTACGCCTCGACCAACGAATCCGTCGAGGCCGCGCCGTCCGCCAAGCGCGCGGCCCCGGCTGCCCACAAGGCGGTCAAGAGACCGTCCGTCCAGATGGCTGCTCCTCTCGAGGCCGTCGCTGCCCCCGCGACCGCTCCCAACGGCGACAGTTCGGGCGGGAACAGCGGAAACAGCGGAAACAGCGGAAACACCGGAAACAGCGGGAACAGCGGGAACTACGGAAACGAGGACCGCGGTAACGGGGGCGGCCGCAACAACGGTAGCGACCGCGACAACGGTGGCAACCGCGACAACGGTGGCGACCGCGGTGACCGTGGCGACCGTGGCGGCGACCACAAGAGGGTCGGACGGATCTACTTCAACGAGCGGGAGTACCCCGCCTTCTCGGCCGGCTGCATCGTCGCGGCCAGCGGACTGGGCTCCACCAGTTTCAGCGTCGACAACGACAGCGACAAGACTGTCGAGGTCTTCCGCGGCTTCACGTGCGACAACGGCGGCCCGGTCGCCACGGTCGGCCCCTACGGCAGGACGTTCGGCGTGGTGACCAACAACAACCAGGACGGCGGGTACGGGGAAGGGCTCTCCGACGGCGGCTTCCCCTTCGCCGGCGGCGCGTTCCTCGAGAATGCCACGGTCGGCAGCTTCCGGGTGATCGACCAGGGCGATTGGTGAGGGGCCCCACCAGCACCGGGAGCGCCGGCCCGCCGGAATCGGGCCGGCGCTCCCGGCATCGTTCACCGGGCGACGTGGTCACCGTCGTCCCTAAACCCTCCGCACACCCCTTGGCTGCACGCCCCCCGTCCCCAACACTGAGCCGATGACCCAGCGTGTGGAGCTCGCCACCCTGATGGACCGGCTGGCGCTCGACGGACTCGTCACCGAGTACGCGGTGGCCGTGGACGACGGTGACTGGCACTCCTACCGAGAACTGTTCACCGCGGACGGCCGCGCCGACTACCGCTCCGCCGGCGGCATCGAGGGAGACGCCGGGCAGGTCGCGGACTGGCTGGCGGGGACCATGCGGCTGTTTCCGATGCGCCAGCACCTGATCGTCAACCGGCGGCTGCGGTTCGGCGTGCGGGAACAGGACGTCGGCGACACCGCCGGGGTCCAGGCCGACTACGTCAACCCCATGCGGCTCGCGGGACGGGACGGCGGCCCCGCCGAGCCGGACTTCGTCTGCGGCGGCCGGTACACGTTCGCCTTCCTGCGCACGGGCGAGGGCTGGCGGCTGCGCGAAGTGGTCGTCCAGGAGAAATGGCGTCGCACACCGCTCCCCCACCCCGGCCCTCACCAGGAGGAGACCGGCGCCTGAGCGAGCCCCTCCCCGCACACCTCCACGCCCCCTGTCGGAGATCGTCCGCGGCGCGCACACTGGAGACATGCTCTGGGGAGGGACACGCCGAATGACCATGCCCAGCGACTGGCTCGCCTCCCGCTGGAGACGGGGTGTCGCCGCTGCGCTCGCCGGTGCTCTGCCGGTGCTCGCCTTCCCGGCACCGTCCTGGTGGTGGTTCGCGTACGTCTGTCTGGTCCCGTGGATTCTGCTGCTGCGCACCGCCCCGACCGGAAAACAGGCCCTCTACGACGGCTGGCTCGGCGGCTTCGGCTTCATGTTCGCCGTGCACCACTGGCTGCTGCCGAATCTGAACGTCTTCACCTTCGTCATCGCCGCCCTCCTGGGCGCTCTGTGGGCCCCTTGGGGCTGGCTGGTACGGCGCTTTCTTGCCGGGGTGCCCACAGCGAGGCGAGTCGCCGCGGCCCTTGTCGTGCTGCCCTCCGGCTGGCTGACGGTCGAGCTCATACGCTCCTGGCAGGCCCTCGGCGGCCCCTGGGGGCTGCTCGGATCGAGCCAGTGGCAGGTGGCACCCGCACTGCGGCTCGCCTCGGTCGGCGGGGTGTGGCTGCTGAGCTTTCTGGTGGTGGGCGTCAACGTCGCCGTCGCCGTGCTCGTCTCGGTGCGCGCGGCGCGCGTCACGGCCGTGACCGGGCTCGTGGCCGCGGCCGTCGCGACATCGGCCGCCTGGGTCTGGTCGCCACGCCCGGACCTCGACGGCCAGATGCGCATCGCGGTCGTGCAGCCCGGGATCGTCGGCGGGGCGGACAGCGGTATGAGGCGCTTCGCCCGCGAGGAGCAGCTGACCCGCGAGCTGGCCGGCAGCCACGTGAACCTGGTCGTCTGGGGCGAGAGCAGTGTGGGGTTCGACCTCGCGCGGCGGCCCGATCTGGCCACCCGGATCGCGGACCTGTCCCGGCTGGTGAAGGCCGACATCCTGGTCAACGTCGACGCGCGCCGCTCCGACCACCCCGGCATATACAAGAGCTCCGTGCTGGTCGGCCCGGACGGCCCGACCGGTGACCGCTACGACAAGATGCGGCTCGTCCCGTTCGGCGAGTACATACCCGCGCGCTCCGTGCTCGGCTGGGCCACCTCCGTCGGCAGGGCAGCCGCCGAGGACCGCAGGCGCGGTTCCGAACAGGTGGTGATGAACGTCGGGCACGGACTGCGCGTCGGCCCCATGGTCTGCTTCGAGTCGGCGTTCCCCGACATGAGCCGCCATCTCGCGCTGGACGGCGCCGAAGTGCTGCTCGCCCAGTCCTCGACCTCCACGTTCCAGCACAGCTGGGCGCCGGAGCAGCACGCCTCGCTGGCCGCGCTGCGCGCCGCGGAGACCGGCCGCCCGATGGTGCACGCCACGCTGACCGGCGTCTCCGCGGTCTACGGTCCGAGCGGCGAGCGCGTCGGCTCCTGGCTCGGCACCGACCGGAGTGCCACAGAGGTCTTCGCCGTCCCGCTCAGCCATGGCGTCACCCCGTACGTCCGCTTCGGCGACTGGCCGCTGCACGGGGCCCTGCTGGTCCTGGCCGGGCTGTGCGCGACGGAGGGGTTCCGGGCGCTCAGAGCGCGACGGGGCGCTCCTGCACCGCGGCAACGACCCGCTCGCACAGTTCGTGAGTGGCCAGTGCGTCACGGGCGCTGAGCACCTCGCCCGTGCGGACCGCGTCCAGGAAGGCCAGCGCGGCCTGCTCGATGCCCCGCTGCCGGGCCACCGGCACCCAGTCCCCGCGCCTGCGCACGGTGGGCTGGCCCTTGTGGTCGACGATCTCGGCCAGGTTCAGCACCTGCCGCTTGGTGTCCTGCCCGGAGACCTCCAGGATCTCCTCCGCCGAACCGCTCAGCCGGTTCATCACACCGAGCGCGGTGAATCCGTCACCGGAGAGCTGGAGCACCACATGGTGCAGCAGCCCGTCCTCGACCCGGCCGCGCACCGTCACATCGTCCACCGGGCCCGGCACCAGGAACCGCAGGGTGTCCACGACGTGGATGAAGTCGTCGAGGATCATCATGCGGGGTTCCTCGGGCAGTCCGACGCGGTTCTTCTGCATCAGGATCAGCTCGCGGGGGTGGTCGGCGCACTGCGCGTACGCGGGTGCGTGGCGCCGGTTGAAGCCGACCGCCAGGGTCACGTTCCGCTGCTCCGCGAGGTGCACCAGCCTTTCGGAGTCGGCGAGTTCGTAGGCGATCGGCTTGTCGACGTACGTCGGCACGCCCGCCTCCAGCAGCCGCGTGACGATCTCGGCATGGGCGGCGGTGGGCGCGTGCACGAAGGCCGCGTCGGGGTCCTGCGCGAGCAGCGCGTCCAAGTCCACGTGCCGCTGCTCCAGCGGAAGATGCAGACTGTCGGCAACCCGGTGGAGCGTCGCGGGGGTCCGGGTCTGGAGGTGCAGTTCGAGCCCCGGTTGCAGCCCCAGCACCGGCAGATAGGCCTTCAGCGCGATGTCGCCGAGTCCGATGCAGCCGACCTTCACGGGCCTCTCCTGGGATCGCCGACCTGGTCCTGTCCGGAAGCTTACGGCCTTGCCGCCTCCCGGTTCCGCTCGGGCCCGGTGTCCGCCGGCGGCCGCCAGCCGGCGATGCCGTCGAAGCCGCGCAACAACAGGGCGGGAGCGGCCTTCGAGAGCACGGCGATGGAGGCGTTGCGGAGGGCGATCCCGGCGCCGTTGGTCATCAGGTCGAGCCGGGCCACCCGCACGGACTGCCGGGTGATGGCGGTGGTTCTAGGCAGCCGTGCGGCGCTGAAGGCGGCCAGGTCGTCGGTGCAGTGGGCGAGCACGATCGCGTCCTCGACGGCCTGGTTGCCGCCCTGGCCGAGCATCGGTGGCATGGCGTGCGCCGCGTCGCCGAGCAGGGCGACCCGGCCGCGGTGGTAGGCGGGCAGCGGCTCGGCGATGTGGTGGACGTCGTGGCGCAGCACGTCCTCGGGCCGGGCCGCGGCGAGGACGGCGGGAATCGGGTCGTGCCAGTCGCCGAAACGCCGCAGGAGTTCGGCCTTCTCGTCGTCCGGCGCGCGCCGCCCGGCGGGCACGACGGCTGCGGCGTACGCGTAGACCTGGCCGTCCTTGAGCGGATGCGTGCCCCACAGGGCGCCCCGGCTCCACGTCTCGTGCGAGGCGAACTCGACGCCGGGCACCGGGATCACCACCCGCCAGGTGGTGAATCCGGAGTAGACCGGCCCCGGGTGGTGCGGGAAGAGCGTCCGGCGTACACCGGAGTGGATGCCGTCGGCGGCCACGACCAGGTCCGCCTCCAGTTCGCCGTCCGGGGTGGTGACACGGGCCGGCCGGCCGCTGTCGCCCGGGTCGGCGACCGACGCGGCGGCGGTCGTGCGGATGGCGCCGGCCGGGATGCGGGCGGCCAGGCTGTTGATGAGCGTGGCCCGGTGCAGCAGGACGAGCGGGCCGCCGAAGCGTTCGGCCGCGGCCGAGGCGTTCGTGCGCGAGAGCCAGCGTCCGCGCGGGGTGCGCAGTCCGCCGTCGCCCTGCCAGGCGGCCAGGTCCCGGATCTCGTCGCCGAGGCCGATGACATCCAGGGCGCGCAGGGCGTTGGGGGCGAGGGAGATGCCGGCGCCGACCGGCTCCAGGGAACGGGCCCGTTCCAGCACCGTGACCCGCAACCCGCGCAGATGCAGCGCCACCGCCGCGGTGAGACCCCCGATGCCGCCGCCGATGACGACGGCGTGCGACGACTGTGCCATGGCTCCTCCTGAGCAGTGCTGGGGCGACTCTCCGGACGCCACTACATATGTAGTGTACGAATGCGTCGACTGTACTACGGGTGTAGTCAGACAGATAGGTTGACCTCCATGTCCGCACATGCCATGGGCGCCGCACGCGCCGACCACGTCGCCGACACCGCGCTCGCCCTGCTCGCCGAGCGCGGGATGCGCGGGCTGACGCACCGGGCGGTCGACGAGTCGGCGGGACTCCCCCAGGGCTCGACCTCGAACCTCGCGCGGACCCGCCTGGCGCTCCTGGAACTCGCGGTGCGACGCCTCGCCGACCGTGAGGCCCGGGTTCTCGCGGCGCACGAGATGCCCGGTCCCGGGAGCGGACTCGGCCCCCTCGTGGACGGGCTGGCTCTCGCCACCCACCGGTCCCTGACCCGCAATCGCGCACTGACTCTCGCCCGCTACGAACTGGCCCTTGAGGCCACGCGACGGCCCGAGCTGCGCCGGTACTTCGACGTGGCGGGCGCCCGCTTCCGGGATCAGCTCACCGCCCTTGTCACGGCCGCGGGTTCGGCCGACCCGGCGCGCCACGCGCTGTCGCTGGTCGCCTGGCTGGACGGGCTGATGTTCTCGTGCGTGGCCGGGTCCTTCACCGCGGCGGTGCCCACCCTGGACGAGGTGCGCACCGGCCTGCGGGAACTGCTCGACGGGATGCTCCACGGCTGACGGGCCGCCGCGTCAAACGTCTGGCGGCGGTGACCGGGGCTGGGTGAGGATGCCGGGTATGACCCTTGAGCGCCGTGAACCCGCCCAGAACGCCGACGAACGCACCATGCTGGAGGGCTGGCTCGACTACCACCGCCAGACGCTCGCATGGAAGTGCGAGGGGCTCACCGATGCCCAGCTCAGGACCGCCTCGGTGCAACCGTCCGAACTCTCCCTGATGGGACTCGTGCGGCACATGGCGGAGGTCGAGCGCGGCTGGTTCCGCAAGGTGCTCGCCGGTGAGGAGCCCGGACCGATCTACTACAGCGACGAGGACCGGGACGGGGAGTTCCATCTCACCGAGGCCGACACCTGGGAGGACGCGCTCACCACGTGGCAGGCCGAGATCGAGATCGCCCGGCGGCACTCCGCCGGCTTCGGCCTGGACGACCTCTCCAAGGGCCGGAGCACGTTCACCGACGAACCCTTCAATCTGCGCTGGATCTACACCCACATGATCGAGGAGTACGCGCGCCACAACGGCCACGCCGACCTGATCCGTGAGCGGATCGACGGGTCCACCGGGGACTGACGTCACCCTGGACGGGTCCGGGCCCTCCGTACGGGGCTGGAGATCACCCATGAGGGGCATCCTCCGCCTGTCCGCTCCCCCAAAGCGGCCCGGACCCAGCAGAGTGGCGCGGGTGCATCGAACGACGACGACCGCAACGCTCCTGGTCACCGTGGCCGTCTCGGCCCTCACCGGCTGTGTGACCGTCCAGCGTCAGCCCGTTCCGGGCCCGCCGCACGCGCCCTCGAACCCCTCGGCACCGCGCCCCGACGGGAGCACGGAGCCCCAGGTCGTCCAGGCGCCGGCACGGGAGGCGCTGGAGATGGTCGGGCCCTCCGGCCGCCCCTCGCCGACCGCTCCCGCCCCGCACCGCGGACGGCGCCCGGACGCCGGTGCGGTGCCTCCGGCCGCGCCGCACCACCCGTACCCGGGCCCGCGCCCCAGGTGGAGCCGCCACGCCGGGCGCATCGAGGTGCCGCCCGCCGCCTCCCAGGTGTTCCCCGGGAACGGAGACGTGTGCGACCTGGGCCACAGGTACGGAGGGTGGCAAGCGGACAGCCCCGAGGCGAAGATCTGCGCCGGCACCTACGGGCGGTGAACCCGCGGCTCACACCGGCGACGAGGCTCCCCTGCGACCTCGAGCCGCACCACGGTCCGGAACTGGCCCGGCACCCCGAAGCCGGTATCCGTGCCGGCGGTGGACGCGCACTGGCGCTGCTACGTCGCCCCCGGCTTCGTGGCCCGGCCGCGCACCCTGCAACCACCGTCCCGGCATGGCCCACCATCCCCAAGACACGCCCCCGGCCTGCCCCGGCACCCCGAAAGCGCGACCCCGGCGGCCGACGTCACCCCGCCCCGGCAAGAACCTTCGACAGCGCGGGCTTCAAGGCCGCCGTCGCTGCGGCCCCAGCGTCTCCCCGCCGGGGCCGTCCAGGGGGCCGGGCTCCGGTGTGCCCCCGGTCGGCCACTCCTCCGCGAGCCGTCGCTCCAGTCGTGCGATCGCCGCCCTGACGCCGTCGCCGTACAGGCCGTCCCCGAGGGCGCCGACCGCACCTCGGGCCCGGCCCAGATGGACGCGGGCGGCCTCGGAGCGCCCGAGCTTCACATAGTCGGCGGCCAGGTTCAGATGGAGCGAGGGGTAGAAGGCGTGTACCGCGAGCGCCCCGTCGTGGTCGGCGAGGCGCCCGTCGGTGAGTTCCTCGGCGGCCGACAGCGCCCGAAGGTCCCAGGCGAGTTCGTCCGAGGGGTCGTCCTGCGTGTCCGCCAGGTAGTGCGCCAGCGTGCAGCGGTGCAGCGGGTCGCCGTCCTCGCCGAGCTCGGCCCACAGGCGCAGGAAACGGTCCCGCGCCTCCTCGCGGTCGCCGCCGTGGTGCAGCATGACGACCTGTCCGATCCGGGTCATGACGGGATCCGGCTCCATCTCCGCCTGTCGCTTCGCCACCGCGTCCTCCACGCTCGTCGCCTCCCCCGCTCGGGGCTCGGCCCGAGCGGGGGGATCCCCATGAGCCAGGGGGACTCCCATCCACGACGCTAACCGCCCGCACCGGCAATCGCGGTCAGGCGGCTCCGTACGGCCGCTGGGCCAAGGCGGTGACGCGGGCGCCACGAGCGGTGGCGGCGGACAGTGGCGATGGGCGGGTCCGAGCCGGGCCCGAACCCGCCCCGGGCTCATCCCAGGTCGGGAATGGTCCAGTCGATCGGCTCGTGCCCCTGCCGGGCCACCGCCTCGTCGATCTGCGTGAACGGACGCGAGCCGAAGAACTTCTTCGCGGACAGCGGCGAGGGGTGCGCGCCCTTGACGACGACATGCCGGCTCTCGTCGATCAACGGCAGCTTCTTCTGCGCGTAGTTGCCCCACAGCACGAACACCGCCGGGTCCGGCCGCCCGGCGACCGCACGGATCACCGCGTCCGTGAACTTCTCCCATCCCTTGCCCTTGTGGGAGTTCGCCTCGCCGGAGCGCACCGTCAGCACCGCGTTCAGCAGCAGCACCCCCTGCTCGGCCCACGGCATCAGATAGCCGTTGTCCGGGACCGGCGTGCCGAGCTCCTCGTGCATCTCCTTGTAGATGTTCCGCAGGGAGGGCGGGATCTTCACGCCGGGCCGCACGGAGAAGCACAGGCCGTGTCCCTGGCCCTCCCCGTGGTAGGGGTCCTGGCCGAGGACGAGGACCTTCACCTTGTCGTACGGAGTCGCGTCGAGGGCGGCGAAGACCTCCTCGCGCGGAGGGTAGACAGGACCCTTGGCGCGCTCGCCCTCGACGAACTCCACGAGTTCCTTGAAGTAGGGCTGCTGCAGTTCGTCGCCCAGAACGCCCCGCCAGGACTCCGGCAGCATGGCGATGTCGGTCACGTCAACTTCCTCCGATGTGCGGTCACTTCCAGGCCTCAGAACCTACAGGTGACCACTGACAACGGGATCCGGACCCCGGCCCGGGGCGGGCCTACCAGCTGGTCTTGCGGGACAGCTCCCACATCATCATGATCGTGGACGGGTCCAGGGCGCGCTCCCCGCCGGAGATCTCCTCGCTCGCCGCCACGAACTGCTTGCCCTGCCAGAGGGGCACCAGCCGGGCGTCGTTCACCAGGATCCGCTGGGCCCGCTCGAAATCCTCGACCACCTTGCCGCGGTCGCTCTCGCGCCGGGACCGCGGCAGCAGCACGTCGGTGATCTCCGGCGACGGGTAGGGGGTGCCGAGCGCGTTCTGCCGGCCCACGAAGGGCGTGATGTAGTTGTCGGGGTCCGGGAAGTCGGGGAACCACCCGCGCCCGAACACCGGGTACTCGCCCTTCTGGTAGCCCCCCACGTACGTCTTCCAGGGGCGGTTCTTGAGGGTGACCCGGAACAGACCGGAGTCCTCCAGCTGACGTTTGAGCTCCTGGAACTCCGGACCGGTCTCTGAGCCGTAGCGGTCGGTGGCGTACCAGAGGGTCAACGGGACGCGCTGCTTGATGCCCGCGCCGGTGAGGAGCTTGCGGGCCTTCGCCGTGCTGGGATCGCCGAAGTCGTCGAAGAACCCCGTGGTGTGCCCGGTCAGTCCCGCCGGGATCATCGAGTAGAGGGGTTCGACGGTGTCCTTGTAGACGTTGTGGGCGATCGCGCCCCGGTCCACGACCTGGGCCACGGCCTTGCGGACGGCGGCCTTGCCGGCCCACGGGTCCTTGGGGTTGAAGACCAGGTAGCTGATCTCGATACCCGGGTTCTCCAGGAGCTGGATGCCGTTGTCGGAGCCGTGACCCTGGAGCGAGACGATGTCGGAGGCTCCGAGTCCGCGGTAGGTGAGGTCGATCTTCCGGCTCCTGAGGGCGCCCACCATGCTGGCGGAGTCCTGGAAGTACCGAATGGTCACCGCGTCGTTCTTCCGGTCGGCGTAGCCGGTGTAGTGGGGGTTCCGCGCGAGCCGGGCCTCCTTGCCCTCCTGGTAGGACCGCAGTGTGTACGGCCCGGACCCGGTGACCTTGCCGTCCTCGCGTATCCGCGTGGCCGGGTACTCGGCCGGGTCGACGATCGACATGGCCGGGGTGGTCAGGACGAACGGGAAGGTGGCGTCGGGCTCGTTGAGGTGGAAGACGACCTCGCGGTCGCCCTTCGTCTCGACCCGCCCGAGGCTGCCCAGCAGCCCGGCCGGGCCGCCCGACACGTTGATGCGCTTGATCCGGTCGATCGAGTACTTCACGGCCCGGGCGTCGAGCTTGTCCCCGTTGGAGAACGTCAGGCCTTCGCGCAGAATGCAGCGGTACGCCAGGTTTCCGGCCGTGAACGTGCAATTCTCCGCGGCGTCGGGTCCCGGCTCGGTCGCGCCGTCGGGGTAGTTCAGCAGGGTCTGGTACACGTTGCGGAACAGCTCCCAGGAGTTGTCCCAGGAGGCGGCCGGATCCAGGGTGCTCGGTGAGCTGGTGGTACCGACGACGATGGGCCCCCTGTCGTCGGCGGACCCCGAGGAGAACGCACTGCAGCCGGCCACCAGGGATATGGACGTGATCGCCGCCAGCCGACGAAGACAACGGTTCCGGTTGAACACGCGCACACTCCTCGGTCTGCCTACCAGTGGTCGGCGGCAGACCATACCGCAGCACCAGGCCGGCCGGACCTGGTTCGCGCAGTGCATGTGATCAGCGTGTATATGACGACGTTGTCATCCGTCTTTGTGTCGTACGCGGCTCGACACGGGCGCCGTTTCTGTCCATACGGCGCCCGTGTCGGGGCTCACCTCATCAGACCCCGGAGTTCAGGAAGATGCCGCCGTCGACGACGAGGGTCTGACCGGTGATCCAGTCGGACTGGTCCGACGTCAGGAACGCGGCCGCGCCGCCGATGTCGGAGGGCACGCCGAGCCGGCCGAGCGGGTAGGCCGCGGCGGCCTCCGCCTCCCGGCCCTCGTACAGCGCCTGGGCGAACTTCGTCTTGACGACGGCCGGCGCGATCGCGTTGACCCGGACCAGCGGTGCGAACTCGTGCGCGAGCTGAAGGGTCAGGTTGATCATGGCGGCCTTGCTGATGCCGTACGCGCCGATGAACGGGGAGGCGGAGAGACCGGCCACCGAGGCGATGTTGACGGTCGCGCCCCCGTTCTCCTTCTGCCAGGCGTGCCAGGTCCGCTGGGCGAAACCGAGCGCGGAGACGACGTTCGTCTCGAACACCTTGCGCGCCACGTTCAGGTCGAGGTCGGCGATCGGTCCGAACACCGGATTCGTCCCGGCGTTGTTGACCAGGAAGTCGACCCGGCCGAAGACCTCCATGGTGCGTTCCACGGCGAGGGCCTGGTGGTTCTCGTCGTGCGCCTTGCCGGCGACACCGATGACGCGGTCGGCGCCGAGCTTCTCGACGGCCTCCTTCAGAGCGTCCTCGTTGCGTCCGGTGATGCAGACGCGGTCGCCGCGGGCGACGAACGCCTCGGCGACGCCGTAGCCGATACCGCGGCTGGCGCCCGTGACGAGGGCGACCTTCCCGCTGAGTTCGGGCAGTGCAGTCATGTCTCGGTACTCCCGGCGCTAGTCGAGCGGTCCACCGGCGACGTACAGCACCTGGCCGGAGACGAATCCGGCCGCGTCACCGGTGAAGAAGGCGATGGCGTTGGCGATGTCGTCCGGCTCCCCGACGCGCGCGACGGGGATCTGGGTGGCGGCCGCGGCCTTGAAGTCCTCGAAGCCCATACCGACGCGCTCGGCGGTGGCCTTGGTCATCTCGGTGGCGATGAAGCCGGGCGCGACGGCGTTGGCGGTGACGCCGAACTTGCCGAGCTCCTTGGCCAGGGTCTTGGTGAAGCCCTGCAGACCGGCCTTGGCGGCGGAGTAGTTCACCTGTCCCCGGTTGCCGAGCGCGGAGGACGAAGAGAGGTTGACGATACGGCCGAAGCCCGCGTCCACCATGTGCTTCTGCACGGCACGCGACATCAGGAACGCACCGCGCAGGTGCACGTTCATGACGGTGTCCCAGTCCGACACGCTCATCTTGAACAGCAGGTTGTCGCGGAGCACGCCCGCGTTGTTCACGAGGATCGTCGGCGCGCCCAGTTCCTCGGCGATACGCGCGACGGCCGCCTCGACCTGCGCCTCGTCCGAGACGTCGCAGCCGACGGCGATGGCCTTGCCACCGGCGGCGCCGATCTTCTCCACGGTGTCCTTGCACGCGGCCTCATCGAGGTCGATCACCGCGACGGCACGGCCCTCGGCGGCCAGTCGTACGGCGGTGGCGGCGCCGATGCCGCGCGCACCGCCGGTGACGACAGCGACCCGCTGCTCACTGGTGGACATTGCTGGTTCTCCTCGTCCTAGGAAAGCCTGGAACACCTTCGGAAAGTCTGCGACTCCCACGGTACGCCCCGCTGGTGAGCGACCGCTTAGTACCTTCAGCAGACGTGACGCTAGAAGTCCTGGCACTCGGTGTCAACGGCCGACCCGGTGCATGTGATCCATTACCGCACCAGGAGGTCGAGCAATCGCTCCGCCTCGGCCGCCGGGTCCGCGGTCAGCCCGGTGTGCACGGGCCCGGGCTGGACGACTGTCGAGCGGGGCGCGATCAGCCAGCGGAAACGCCGTCCCGCGTCGTCAAGGGCAGCTTGCCCGGCCGCCGCGCCCCCCGCGCACACACCCTCGACGGCGCCGAGCGCGGCACGTACTCCGGCCACGTCCGCGTCCGGGTCGAGCGCCAGCAGCTTTCCCTCGTCCAGATGCGTCCGGGCGCCGACGAACGACTTCGCGCGGCAGTACACGAGCACGCCGGCGTTGATGCACTCGCCCCGCTCGATCCGCGGCACGACCCGCAGCAGCGCGTACTCGAAGACGTCCCGCTCGCTCACTTGTCCCCCTTGGTGGTCCCGATGCCCTGGATGCGTTCGTGGATGTCGGCCGCGCGGGCCAGCAGCGGCCGCGCATACGCCCGGCGCAGCGCGTCTGCGGTGTCGAAGCCGGGCTCGCCGGTCAGCCATTCCTCCGGGATCTCCGCGGTCACTTCGGCGAGCAGCTCCTCGGTGACGAGCGGCGCGAGCTCGGCGGCGGCGCCCGCGACGTCCGGTGCGAAGGGGGCGAGGGCGTGGTCGGAGGCGTCGTAGGACCGCGCGGCCGATGCCTCGGCGCCCGGCCAGTTGTGGTGCCAGATCATGGTGGCGCCATGGTCGATGAGCCACAGGTCGCCTTGCCACATCAGCAGATTGGGGTTGCGCCAGGAGCGGTCGACGTTGTTCACGAGCGCGTCGAACCAGACGATGCGCCCGGCCTCCTCGGGGCCGACCGCGAAGGCCAGCGGGTCGAAGCCGATCGCGCGGCTGAGGAAGTCCATGCCGAGGTTGCGCCCGCCGCTCGCCTTGAGCAGTTCCTGCACCTCCTGGTCGGGCTCCCCGAGCCCCAGCACCGGGTCGAGGCCGATGGTCACGAGGCCGGGGACCCGCAGCCCGAGCCGGCGGGCGAGTTCGCCGCTGACGACCTCGGCGACGAGCGTCTTGCGGCCCTGCCCGGCGCCGGTGAACTTCATGACGTACGTCCCGAGATCGTCGCCCTCGACGAGCCCCGGCAGCGAACCGCCCTCGCGCATCGGAGTGATGTAGCGGGTCGCGATGACTTCCTTGAGCATCGCCCCAGGCTACTGGCGCGTCGGAGCGCCGCGGAGACCCCCTTTCGGGTTCTGAGTCCCCCCTGACAGCGGAACGACAGCCGTGTCTGACGCCCGGCTCATCTCGAAGCGGTCAAGATCTCGAGAGTATCTGAACAGCTGTTGCCCCCAGGCCGTACCACCGTCCGTAAGTACGAATCACCCATGGAAGGGAAACGTCAGCATGACCAGCGAATCGCTCCAGTCCGTACCGGCACCGGCCCGCCGCACGGTCGTGGCAGCCGTCGGCGCGACGGGGCTCGCCGTCGCGCTGACCGCGTGCGGGGGCTCGGACAAGGCGTCGACGAGCACCCAGGACAGCAGCACCGCGAGCAGCGGCAGCACGGGCGGCGGCGAGAACGCCGCGACTGGTTCCGGCGGCACGGTCCTCGCGAAGACGTCGGACATCCCCGAGGGCGGCGGCAAGGTCTTCGACGACAAGGGCGTGGTGGTGACCCAGCCGACGGCGGGCAAGTTCCAGGCGTTCTCGTCCAAGTGCACCCACCAGGGCTGTGCGGTGAAGGACATCTCGAACGGCGTGATCACCTGCCCCTGCCACAACAGCGAGTTCTCCGTGGCCGACGGCAGCGTGAAGAAGGGTCCGGCGACGCAGCCGCTGCCCGCCGCCAACATCACCGTGTCCGGAGACGAGATCAAGCTCGCCTGATCCCGGCGCCCGCTCAGGCCCCCGCCGCCCGGCGCCGCGGCCCCAGGCACGCCAGCACCTCGTCGGTGGTCACGATCGTGGCGACCAGCGCGAGAGTGTTGCGGATCATCGCGGGGGTGTAGTCCGAGGGCACCCCCGCGATGGCGTCGGCGGGCACGACGGCGCTGTAGCCGCGGTTGACCGCGTCGAACACCGCGTTGGGGATCGCGACGTTGGCGGAGACGCCGGTGACGACCAGGGTGCGGCAGCCCAGATTGCGCAGCAGCGCGTCGACCTCCGTGCCCGCCAGCGGCGACAGGCCGTGCAGCCGGCGTACGACGAGGTCCTCTTCCGTCACCTCGATGGGTGCCGCCACACGTACCGCAGTGGTGCCGGACAGCTGCTGCACCGGGAGCCGCTCGGCCGCGCGGAAGAGGCGGGCGTTGCGGTTCGCGCCCCGGCCGTCCGGGCGGCGCTCGGCGATCGCGTGGATCACCTGCACCCCGGCTTGGTGCGCGGCGGCGACCAGCCGGGCCACATGGGCGAGAGCGCCCGAGGAACGCGCCTCCGCGGCGAGTTCGGGCAGCGCGCTGTCAGGGCCCACGACGCCGTGCTGGCACTCGACGGTGAGCAGCACCGTGGTCCGGGGATCGAGGAGTTCGCTGAGCACTTCGTACGACGGCATGGCTCCCCTTGTCGTCGACGGCCGGGAGCGGCGAGGGTAGCGGCCATTGCGGGTGGAAGGAAGACACCTCATTCTTTTCTGACGTGATGTCAGAGGATCTCTCTGGCACGACGTGGGAGAAGAAGAGGGGGACCCATGACCGACACTCAGCGCCGGGGCCGGAAGATCATGATGACACCCGGTGAGCTGGACGAATTCCTCGCCACCCAGCGCACCTGCCGGGTGGCGACCGTGTCGGCCGACGGCGCCCCGCACGTGAGCGCGCTGTGGTTCGCCTGGGACGGCACCTCGCTGTGGCTGTACTCCGTCGTGCGCAGCAAGCGCTGGGCCGATCTGCACCGGGATCCACGGATCGCCATCGTGATCGACACGGGTGAGGAGTACGAGCAGCTCAGGGGTGCCGAGCTGGCGGGCGTGGCGAAGTTCGTGGGCGAGATCCCCCGCACCGGGGAGCTGTGCGCCGAGCTCGACGCACCGGAGACCCTGTTCGCGCGGAAGAATTTCGGCCTCGAGGAGATGCCGTACGACGGGCGACACGCATGGATCCGGTTGACGCCGCAGAAGATCGTCACCTGGGACTTCCGCAAACTCGGCTTGCGTTGAGCCCGCCGGCGGGCTTGGCCCAGCTCACCCGGCCGCCACGGCCCGTCCTGCCACCCGCAGCGCCTCCACCGCCGCCCGGATCGACGGGCGGCGGTCGGCGTCCGCCCGCCACACCACGTAGACGTGCCGTCGCACCCGCTGCCGCAACGGCACGGTCACGACCCCGGCAGGCATCGGATTTCGCCCGAGCAGGGGCGCGATGCACACGCCCAGACCGGCGGCCACCAGTCCCAGCTGGGTGTGCGTCTCGGCGGCACGGTGGCCGATGCATGGCTCGACGCCCTTGGAGCGCAGGGTGAACATCAGCCACTCATGGCAGAACTCGCCCTCTCCCCAGGTGATCCACTCGTCGTCCGCGAACTCCCCGAGATCCACCTCCGTCCGATCCGCGAGCCGGTGCCCCACGGGCATCGCCACATCCGCCGGATCATCGAGGATGGCCGCCTTCACCAGGCCTTCCGGAAGCGCCATCGGCTTGTTGTACCAGTCGAGGACCACCGCGAGATCGAGGTCGCCGCGCACCACCCCGGCGACTCCGGCCTCGGGTTCGAGCTCACAGGAGCGCAGCCGCAACGCGGGGTGCCCGGCGCGCAGCTCGGCCAAGGCGGTCGGGAAGAGACCGCGCGCGGCGGTCGGGAAAGCCGCCAGCCGCAGTTCGCCGGCCACCTGCCCGCGCTGCGCCTCCAGATCGGCCTGGGCCAGTTCGACCTGCGACAGGATGCGTGACGCGTGATCGGCGAGCAGCCGGCCGGCGTCCGTGAGCCGCACCCCCCGGCCGTTCTTGGCAAGGAGCTGTTGCCCCACCTCCCGCTCCAGCTTGGACATCTGCTGGGAGACGGCCGACGTCGTCACATGCAGTCCCTCCGCCGCACCGCTGACCGAGCCGTGCCGGGCGAGGGCGTCGAGGGTGCGCAGGCGCTCCAGGTTCAACACATAAGCAATGCTACGAGGTATCGGCAGCGAATTCTCGATTGTTCTAAGAGGTTGTCTGCGCCATTGTTACGGTCATGAGCACCGTCGCCGCCCGACCGTCCGAAACCGCTCCCACCGCTCCCACCGTCACCCCGCACCGCCGGGCTGCCCTGGACTGGCGGATCCGCTTCGGTGTGCTCTCGCTGATCTGGGGCTTCAGCTTCCTGTTCATCAAGGTGGGCACCGAGGCCTACGCCCCCTTCCAGGTCACGCTGGGGCGTCTGGTTTTCGGCACGGCGGTGCTCGCGGCGGCGATGGCCGTGAAGCGTGAGCGCCTCCCGCGCGGCGCCCGCACCTGGGGCCATCTCGCCGTCGCCGCGTTCCTGCTCAAAGCGCTGCCGTTCTCGCTGTTCGCCTACTCGGAGCTGACGATCCCGTCCACGCTCGCGGGGATCTGCAACGCGACCTCGCCTCTGTGGGGCATGGTGCTGTCCCTGGTCGCGCTCTCCGAGGACCGGCCCACGCGCCGCCGGGTCGCAGGACTCGGCATCGGCTTCCTGGGCGTCCTGACGGTGCTCGGCGCTTGGCAGGGCTTCCACGGCCTTGACATGACGGGCACGGCGATGGCCCTGCTGGCCTCGCTCAGCTACCCCGTCGGCTGGATATACGTACGCCGCACCCTCGCGGGCGCCGGCCCGTCCCATCTGTCGTTGACCGGCGCGCAGTTGCTCCTGGCCACCTTCCAACTGGCCCTGGTCACCCCGCTGTTCACCAGCATGCCGAGCCGCTTCCCGCTCGTCCCGCTCCTCGCGGTCGCGGCGCTCGGCGCTCTCGGCACCGGACTCGCCGTCCTCCTCCAGTACGGTCTCGTCGCCGAGGTGGGGCCGACGACGGCGCAGATGGTCACATACTTCATCCCGGTCATCGCCACCGCGGCGGGCGTCGCGATCCTCGGCGAGTCGCTGACCTGGTCGACACCGATCGGGGCGCTGATCGTCCTGGCGGGAGCGGCCCTGACCCAGGCCAGGCCCAAGATCCAGCGCACGGGAACGGCACCGACGCAGGCCAGGCCCAAGACCGAGCGCACGGAAGCGGCCCGGCCGGGACCGGACGTGGCACCGGGCAGGATCGCGCCGGAACCGGACGTCAGCCGGATGGAGAGCGGCCCCGGAGCGACGGACCGCTAGACGTAGCTCCGGGCGGGGGCGGGGCCCAGGGCGGCGGCCACCGCTTCCGCCAGGGACTCGGTCTCGTCCGGTGTCAGCGTCGAGACGGTGATCCGCATACCGGGCGGCGCGCTCATCCGGTAGCGGGCGCCGGGGGCGACGGCCCATCCCGCATGCAGCAGCCGCGCGACCGCGCCCGTCTCGTCCGGCACGGGCACCCACACGTTCAACCCGCTGCGCCCCCGGGAAGCGACACCGCGTTCCGCGAGCCCGCCGATCAGCGCGTCGCGACGTCGGCCGTACTCCGCCGCCACCGCGCGGGCGTCGAGGGAACCGTCGGCCCACAGCCGCACCACGGCCCGCTGCAGGATCAGGCTCACCCACCCCGGCCCGAGCCGCTGCCGCCCGCGCACCCGGTCGAGGGTGACGTCGTCCCCGGTGAGCACGGCGAGCCGCAGATCCGGCCCGTACGCCTTGGCGACCGAGCGCACGAACGCCCAGTGCCGGGTGGCACCGGCGATGGGGTGAAGCGGGACGTCGACGATCCCGTGACCGTGGTCGTCCTCGATCAGCAGCGTCTGCGGGAACTCGCGCAGCACGGAACGCAGGGCACGCGCGCGGGTGGCGCTCACCGCGGCCCCGGTCGGGTTCTGGGCCCGGTCCGTGACGATCAGGGCACGCGCCCCGGCCTCCAGCGCTTCGCGTACGCCGCCGGGAAGCGGCCCTTCGTCGTCGACGCCGACCGGAACCGTGCGCAGGCCGAGCGCCGGGATGAGGTCGAGGGTCCTGCCCCACCCGGGATCCTCCACGGCGACGCTGTCGCCCGGCTTGAGGTGGGCCGCGAGCACCCGCTCCACGCCGTCGAGGGAACCGGAGACCACGGCGAGCGGCCCGTCCGGCACTCCGTCGGCGTCGAAGGCCGACCGGGCGACACGTGCGAGATCCGGTTCCACGGCGACATCCCCGTAGAGCACCGGCTCCGTGTCGCCCTGCGCCGCGGCCGCCGCGAACGCCGGGGCCAGCGGTGGCAGCAGCGCCGGATCCGGATTGCCGCTGGACACGTCGCGCACACCCGCGGGCACGTCCACCCGGATGTGGTCCCGGCCCGTCGTGGCGGGCGCGGGCCGCACCCGGCTCCCCCGGCGCCCGGCGGTCTCGATGACCGCCCGTTCACGCAGGATGCGGTACGCGGCCGCGACCGTATTGGGATTCACGCCCAGCTCGACCGCCAACTCCCGCATGGGCGGCAGGAGTTGACCCGGCTCCAGCTTTCCCGTACCCACCGCACGCTCGACGCTGGCCGCGATCTCGACTGCGCCCCGCCCTTCGATCGGATATCCTCCTAGCACAAAGCATATTTTGCACTAGTGCAAGAGGGAGCGCAAATGCACGGGACCCACGAGCCGGCGTCGTCGCGCGCCACCGCCTATGCACCCACCGATCGCACCGTCCCCACGCGCTCCGCGCACCGGGCGTCGTACGACAAGGAGCTGGTGCACGCGATACTCGACGGGGGCTATGTGTGCCACCTCGGCTTCGTGCGTGACGGTGCACCGGTCGTCCTGCCCACGCTGTACGGCCGCATCGGTGAACGTCTCTACGTCCACGGCTCGACGGGCTCGCGTCCCCTGCGGATGACGGGCGAGGCCGACCCGGGGCTCGCCGTGTGCCTGACGGTGACGCACGTCGACGGCCTGGTCCTGGCCCGCTCGGCCTTCCACCACTCGATCAACTACCGGTCCGTGGTGGTGCACGGCGTCGCCTACCAGGTCGACGACCCGGAGGAGAAGCGGATCGCCCTGGACGCGGTGGTCGACCAGGTCACACCCGGCCGCTCGCGCGACTCACGGCCCGCCAACAAGAAGGAGCTGGCGGCCACCGCCGTGATCCGCCTCGACCTGGACGCGGTCTCCGCCAAGGTGCGCACCGGCGGTGTCAGCGACGAACCCGAGGACCTCTCGCTCCCCCACTGGGCCGGCGTGGTCCCGGTCCGCACCGAGTACGGCGCCCCGGTTCCCGACCCCGACCTCGCGCCCGACACCGGCCTTCCCGACTACCTGGCGGTGCTGTGATGCTGATCCACCCCTGGGACGCACCGCAGGACGACGCCGAGTGGCAGCGTTGGCTGGTCGGCCGCGACTTCGGACAGCTCGCGGTGAACGGTCCGGCGGGCGAACCGCCGTACGTCCAGCCACTGCATTTCGCCTACGACGTGGACCGCGGCGAGGCGGTGGCCCATCTGGCCCGTCCGAACCCGCTGTGGCCCGCCCTGGAGGCGAACCCGGAGGTGCTGCTGAGCGTGGTCGACGACTATGTGTTCGTGCCCGGCCCCTGGCAGGCACCGCCGGACGGCCCGTCCGAGAACGGTGTGCCCACCAGCTTCTATGCAGCGGTCCAACTGCGCTGCACCGCCCGTGCCGTGGACGATCCCGCCGAGAAGGCGGAGCTGCTGAACCGTCAGACGCACCACTTCCAGCCGGAAGGCGGGTCCGCCCGGGCGGCGGTGGGTGAGGCGCCCTACGGCCGCCTGCTGTCCGGCATCCGCGGCCTGCGGCTCGAAGTGACGGGTGTCCGGGCGAAGTTCAAGTACGCCGGACGGAAACCCGAAGAGATCCAGGACCGCATCGCCGCCGGACTGTCGATGCGGAACGGGCCGCGCGACGAGGTCGCGCGCGAGCATCTGCTGCGCAGGCGCGGGGAGTGAGCCGGGGTGCGGGGCCCGGTGCCGGACCCCGCACCCACCGATTCACACGAGAACGGGCTCGTCCTCGGGCATGTGCTCTCCGCGTGCCTCCGCCATCGCGAGCCCCGTGACCGAACCGAGCATCAGCGCGGTTCCGACCGCCGTCGCCGCCGTGAGCCGCTCCCCCAGCAGGACGACGGCGAGCACCGCCGCACTGACCGGCTCGAGCAGCATGATCACGGACACGGTGGCGGACCGTACGACGGCCGCCCCCGCGAAGTAGAGGGCGTAGGCCAGGGCCGTGGGCACCGCCGCGATGTACGCCAGCAGCCACAGGACGGCGCCCGGTTGCGCGGTGTGCGGCAGCAGCCCTTCCCGGAGGGCGAACGGCAGCAGGCAGAGGCTGGTGACCGCGAACGTCGACACGGTCCCCGCGGACACGTCGGCCCCGCCGTCACGGCCCCACCATCGGGTGAGCAGCGTCATGGCGGAGTAGCCGAGCGCCGACACGACCGCGAGCAGCACGCCCCAGGGGCGTACCGTCGCACCGCCGCCGCCGAACACGAGCACACCCAGCCCGGCGAGCGCCCCCGCGACGGCGATCAACCCGCCGCGGCCGAGCCGCTCCCCCATGGTCAGACGGGCGCCGAGTGCGATGAGCACCGGCCCCGCGCCGAGGGTGACGACGGTCGCGACGGCGAGTCCGGTGGCGGCAACGGCCCCGAAGTAGGCGGTCTGGAACACGGCGAGTCCCACACCGGTGGCACCGGCCCGCAGCGCCCTGCGGCCGAACGGCTCGGACGGGGCGGTCCGGGCGCCAGGGCGCAGGAGCCGGACGGCGACCAACAGGACGAGCCCGGCCGCGCAGCGCCAGAAGGACAGGGCCACCGGGCCCATGTCACTGACCTGGTAGACCAGGGAGGCGGCGGCGCCCGCGGTGCCCCACGCGGCACCGGCGACGATCAGATAGAGGAGGCCTCGCCCGACGGGCAGACCGGAGGCAGCATTCGACACGAATTCTCTCCGCAGATGAGCAGAAGTTCGGGAGGGAACCCCGGAACACCGGGGCCCGTGGACTTCTTCTGCGGGCAGCACCGTTCCGCCCGGCGACTCGCCGGGCGCATGTCCGGAGGGCCCGCCTCAGGCGGCCGGAGGCGGAAGAACGCGTGCGTCGGAATGCATGGTCGGCACCTTATGCGGCCGTTCCGCGGATCGACAACTCCCTTTCGGCACCACCGCCGGCCACCGGCTCGACGGAGACCTTCGCGGGCGCCGACGACTGGGCTATGAAGGCGCCGACCAGGACGACCGCACCACCGGCGATCTGCGGCGCCGACAGGTGCTCGCCGAGAAGCACCCAGGCCAGGACGGTCGCGATGACGGCTTCGAGGCAGGCCACGACACCTGCCACCTGCGGCGAGAGCCGGCGTACGGACACGACGCCCGTGACGTAGGCGAGCACCGTGGCGATCAGGACGATCCAGACGATCAGCGCGACGGAGGGTACGGATGTGCCGTTCATGTGCGCGGTGCCGGCCAGGACGGACCAGTGCATGCCCCAGGGGCGGGCGACGACCGTCAGGACGGCCGCCCCGACGAGCAGTCCGTACGCGATGACGCCGAGCGGGTCCGGGGCCGCGTCGCCCGCCTCGCTCCCCTGGTCGGACAGGACGAAGTAGCCGACCTGGCAGCAGGCTGCGCCGAGCGCGAGGGTCAGGCCCAGGGCGTCGAAGCTCAAGCCCGACCACACCTCCACGACACAGGCGAGACCGCCGACCGCGAGCACCACGCCGATCACTGCGGCACGCGTCACGGGCCGCCGCTGCACGACACGCACCCAGCCGAGCACGAGTGCGGGTGCGAGGTACTCGATGAGCAGGGCGACGCCGACCGGGATACGGGAGAGTGCGGCGAAGTAGCAGGCCTGGACACCGGCCACGGCGAGCAGGCCGAACCCGGCGAGCAGTGCGGGACGGCGGCGCAGCAGCGCGCGGTGGCGCACGGCGAGCGGCAGCATGACCAGCGCGGCGCCCGTGACCCTCAGCCACACCACGTCGAGCGGGTCCAGCCCCGCCTGGATCAGCGGCTTGGCCGCGACTCCCGATCCGCCGAAGGCGACCGCCGACGCGAGGGCGAGCCCCAGCCCGACGCCCTTGCCGCGGTTTCCCTGATTCCCCTGAGACGTATGCACCGGCACATGATGACAGGCGACGACATGAGCGTCACCCCTGAATGCACCTGTCTCAGAAACTGGACCCCGCCCGCCGTGGGCGTGCTCATCCCCCCGTGTCCCACCGCACCTGCGCCTGGCGGCCGGCCTCCACTTCCCCCGCGTACTCGCGCACCGCGCCGGCCGCCTCTATCCGCGCCGGAAGCGTATGCACGTCCACGCCCGCGCGGCCGAGGACCTCCACGGCCCGTGAATCGAGGTCCGCGACGATCGCCGCGAGGAGGTCGAGCCCCCGCGCGCGTCTGTCGCCACGTCGCGCCGCGCGCCCGTAGGCCGCGTCCAGGGCGCTGGCCGCCGCCGGTGACCAGCCCCCGGGCTCATGCAGCACCGGTATCGCGCCGGAGTCCTCGACCGTGCCCTGCCAGCGCAGCCCGTAGCCGATCGCGCGCTGGACGAGATAGCCCAGGAGCCGTGCGATCTCGAGGCCGTCGAGAACGGCGTGCACCTCGGGGTCGGACTCCAGCAGGGTGTGCAGAAGATGAGCCGTGTCGACCTGCCGGTCCCCGTCCCGCAGCGCCCTTCTGCGCGCACCCGAGACCGCCGCCGCGAGCTCGTCGGTGAGCCGGACACCGAGGTGCGAGCCGCGTTCCGCGGGCGTCCGATGGGAAGGAGAGGGTGACACGTGTACCACCTCATCAGCCCCATCGGCGCCTGACATCCCCGGCGGGCAGCATTTCCGTGTCCGACGCAGGTTGTGCACCACCGGACGCTTTCTCCTCCTTGCGGATGACGTCGCCGCGGACGCCCCGGACAGCCACGCACTTCCGCACCCGGAAATGCAGCACTTCAACTCCACCTTTTCTGACGGTTCATCAGTATTGAATGTTCCATGGTCTGCGGCTACGTTCCGCGACACCGGAGCTGCGCCAGGCGCAGCACCCGACACGAAGGGGTGGCCGCATGGCCGAAGTCAGCGCGGAAGCGCGCATCGAGGCGCCCACCGAGAAGGTGTGGGCCCAGCTCACGGACTGGCCGGCATACGGCGAGTGGAACGCGACCCACACGAGCTTCCCGAAGGGCGGCCCCGAGAAACTGGAGGTGGGAGGGACCTTCGAGGAGAACATGAAGCTCATGGGCTTCCCGGCCGAAGTCACCTGGACCATCGACGCACTGGAGCCGGGGCGGGTCCTGGCCATCCGAGGCAAGGGCCCGATGGCGGTGAACGTCGCCACGCGCTACACGCTGACACCGGACGGCGAGGGGACCTCGGTCCGCATCGACGGGGAGTTCACGGGCGCGGCGGTCTCCCTGATGGCAGGCAAGCTGAAGGACTCCGCGACGGCCGCGCTCAACGAGTCGCTCCGCAAACTGGGCGCGCTGGTGTCCTGATCGGGCTACCCGAACCCGAAGGCGCCCCGCGGAGCTGATTCCACGGGGCGCCCTGCGCTCTCCCGACCTGCCGTCAGCTTTCCTCGGCGAGGATCAGGTACAGCTTCTTGCGGGCCTCGTTGATGACCGCCAGGGCCTTGTCGCGCTGGTCCTTGTCGCCGGTCTTCCAGACCTGGCTGAACGCCTCCATCAGGCCGACACCGGCCTGCCGGATCTCGTGCAGCGCCTCCCAGTCCACGCCGCGCGAGGCCTCTTCCCAAGGGGCCTCGGGACCCTCGTCGGCCGCGGCACGGCCTTCCTCGGTGAGCGAGAAGAGCTTCTTGCCGCCCTCGCTCTCACTCGCGATCAGCCCCTCGTCCTCCAGCAACTGGAGAGTGGGGTAGACCGAGCCCGGGCTGGGCTTCCACGCCCCGCCGCTGCGCTCGGCGATCTCCTGGATCATCTCGTAGCCGTGCATGGGCCGGTCTTTGAGGAGAGCCAGGATCGACGCGCGTACGTCGCCGCGCCGCGCCCTCCCCCTCGGTCCTCCCCTGCCGCGTCCACCCCAGGGGCCGCCCGGGCCGAAGAATCCGGGCCCGCCGAAACCGGGGCCACCGTGCCCACCGGGACCAAAGGGCCCGAAGGCTCCACGCATGCCCTCGAAGCCGCCCTGAGCGTGATGACCGGGTCCGCCGCGGTGTCCGCGCCGTTCGAATCCGAAGTCCTGTCCATGAGTACGCATCGCGATCACACTCCATTCCATCGTTGATCTGTCGCGATATCTCAACGATATATCGGAACGAGGGACGCGGCAAGCCCCTTCCGAAGAGGAGACGGATGTCCTGTCGCAGCGAAGTTTGGTGAGTCTCAGCGGAGTTTGACGGGTTGGACTTTGACCAGTGACAGGTGCGGGCCGTGTCGGTGGTGAGGGCTAGGGTGCGCTGTCGTGGACGCTGCTGATCTTGACTACCGGGCCCGGACGTTGACGGGCTGCATTCCTCCGCTGCTGGTGGCGCGGCTTCTCGAACTCGGTCATGAGCGGGAAGTGGAGTTCCAGGCCGGCCGCGGGGAGTGGTTCTGCGCGTTGGAGTGGGCACGGCTGCTCGGGGACCGGGGCCAGCGCGAGCGCGCGTTGGATGTGCTCGCTCCGTACGTCGCCATGAACTGGTGGCCGGCGGCCCGGGCCCGGGCAGAGCTGCTGGAGGGCTACGGCCGGGTGGAGGAGGCGATCACGCTGTCCCGCCCGTACGCGGAGGCCGGGGACCGGCTGGCGCTGGTCTTCTTCGCGCGCCTGCTGGCACGCCACGGCCGCAGCGGCGAGGCGTTCATGCTGCTGCGCGCCGGGATCCAGGACTGGTTCCTCGCCGAATGCCTGGTCGACGTCGCCGAAGCAGCGGGCCTGGACGAGGAGGCGGCGGCCCTGTTGGCGGCCCGGGTAGAAGCAGCGGTCCCCGCTTGCGACGACCCCGACTGCGACAACCTCCGGTTGGAACCGTTCAACGCAGTCGCCCTGCTCGCCGCCGTCCGGGAACGCCAAGGCCGCATCGAGGAGGCGATCGCCCTGCTGCACACCCGCGGCTCCACCTCCGTCAACGGCCGCGACCAGCTGGCCGACCTGTTGGCGAGGCACGATCGGGTCGCGGAACTGCGCGCGTACGCAGCTTCCGAGTACCACGGGCACGCCGTGGAGCGCCTCGCCGAAGTGCTGGACGAACGCGGCGACGTGGAAGGCGCGATCGCCGCCTACCGGACATTCGGTGCCACGCCGGACGGCATGTGGCATGTGGCCGTCCCGCTGTCCCAGCTGCTGGTCCGGCGCGGACGGGGCGACGAGGCGATCGAGGTGATGCGCGTGCTCGCCGAACGCCCCGGCGGCGCGGAGGACTGGATCGTCCACACGCTGTGCACCCTGTACGCCGACCACGGCCGGGCCCAGGACGGCCTGGCCCACCTCGACGCCCTCAAGGCTCGCCGCGGCGGCGAGGAGGACTGGGACTTCTTCCGGATGCGGCTTCCGCTCATGGCCGACTGCGGCCTGCTCGATGAAGCGATCGAGCAGGCACGGGCGCACCCCGAAGGCGACACCTGGTACGCGGCCTGGGCCCTCTCCGACCTGCTCGCCGAGGCCGGCCGCACCGAGGAAGCCGCCGCCGTCCTCGAACAGCACCCGACCTTCAACAGGTCTCTCCGTGCCGAGCGCCTCATCGACCTCGGCCGCATCGAGGACGCTGTACGAGTCCTCCAGCAGCCGAGGACCAAACCCACCACACTCTCCTGGGACGGCGCCTACTCCACCGAACCACCGTTCTGACACTGCGCACTCCGGACCCCGCCCGCTGGTGGGGGCCACGGTCAAACCTCGTTGAGACTGGTCGAACTTCGGTGAGACGGGTCAACGGAAGCTGTGCTCCGCGCACGGCGCGCAGCTCGGAGTCCGCGGCTGCGGGCGGGCAGCACCCTTGTTGTCGTTCTGTCGGCCGAAGGCGCCGCGGACGTGGTCCAGACAGCCCGAATTGGCCCTTGGCCCGGCCCGCCCGTCGCCCTCTACCGTCGGCGCATGCGGATTCGAATCGTCGACGCCTTCACCGACCGGCCCTTCGCCGGCAACCCCGCCGGTGTCCTCCTCCTCGACGCCTTCCCGGACGACGCCTGGCTCCAGGACGTGGCCCGCGAGGTCAACCACGCCGAGACCTCGTTCGCCCACCGCCTGCCCGAGGGCGACGAGGCCGACTGGGCGCTGCGCTGGTTCACTCCCGCCACCGAGGTGGCCATGTGCGGTCACGCCACCCTGGCCACCGCGCACGTGCTGCACACCACGGGCGCCCACGAGGGTCCCGTACGGTTCGCCACCCGCAGCGGCGTGCTCACCGCGGAGCCCCATGCGGACGGTTCCGTCGGGCTGGACTTCCCCACCGCGCCGCTCACCCGGATGGAGATCCCCGAGGGCGTGGCCGAAGCCCTCGGGGCCGAGCCCCGCACCGCTTTCGACACCGGCCCGAACGTGGGCGACCTGCTCGTCGAACTCACCGACGAGAAGACGGTCCTGGGCCTCACCCCCGACCACAGGTCGCTCGGCCGCCACTCGGCGCGCGGCATCATCGCCACCGCACGCGCCGAGGATCCCTCCCGGGGATACGACTTCGTCTCGCGCTGCTTCTTCCCGAACGTCGGCATCGACGAAGACCCGGTCACCGGCAGCGCGCACACCGCCCTTGCCCCCTACTGGTCCGAGCGTCTGGGCCGCCCCGACCTCACCGGGCTGCAGGCCTCGCCCCGCTCCGGCCGGGTCCGCACGGAACTGCGGGGCGACCGGACCCTGCTCGTCGGCCGGGCGGTCACCGTCATCGAAGGCGAGCTGCTCGTCTGACCCCCGGACCGGGGGTGCACGATTCCCGCGTGTGCCCCGGCCCGCACGCTTCCGCACGGCCGCTGCGCGGTAGCCGTCACGCCGTGGGCAGCCAGCCCACCTTGCCCGCCAGCAGCGCGTACCCGACGAACGCCCCGATGTCGAGCAGCGAGTGGGCCACCACCAGCGGGCCGACCCTGCCCCAGCGCCGGTACAGGTAGACGAAGACGACCCCCATCACCATGTTGCCGAAGAACCCGCCGATGCCCTGGTAGAGGTGATAGGAGCCGCGCAGCACCGAGCTGGCCACCAGGGCCGTGCCCGGCGTCCAGCCCAGCTGGCCTAGTCGCCGCAGCAGATAGCCGACGACGATGACTTCCTCGAGCACCGCGTTCTGCACCGCGGACAGGACGAGCACCGGGTACTTCCACCACACGTCGGGCAGCGCCTCGGGCACCACGGTGAGGTTGGCACCGAAACCACGGGCGGCCAGATAGAAGGCGATGCCCGTGGAGCCGATCACCGCGGCGATCGCCGCTCCGCGCCCGAGGTCCGGCCACCGCCGCGTCCGGTCGAAGCCCAGCGTGCGCAGCGAGGCCCCCTCCCGCAGCAGGAAGTGCGCGACGAGCGCGACGGGCACCAGCGCCGTCGCGATCCCGAAGAGCTGCCAGGCAAGATCCAGCCAGGGGCGGCCGGGTGCCGCCGAGGCGTTGAGTGTGGCGGCCTGATCCTTGAGACCTCCTGGTTTGGTGACCGATCCGACAAAGCTGATCAGCGCGGATACGCCGCTCGCGCCGAGCGAGAGCGCCAGAACCAGCAGCGTCTCGTCCCGCAGAATCCGTCGCGTCGGCCGCTCCGTCGTCGAAGAATCGGCCACCGATCCTGCCTCCACCTGCACTCCCGCCTCCCGCTGAGCAGTCCCGTCCGACCCCCATCTTCACCCCCTCCGGGTCTCGAAAGAAGTGACGAAGATCGTGCGTGACGGGCATGGGGGCCGTACGCAGACATACGGGACGCGGATCGACGCGCAGATCGACGTACGGACGCCAGGTGGATCGCAAGGGCGGCCAGGGCTCAGCGCGGGTCACCGGCCGCCCCGCGGACCCACCCGGGACCTCGTCGGGATCGTGCGGGCGGCGGCCGGTGACCGGTGTGCGGCGGGTCAGCCCAGCAGCACCGGTTCCGCTAACCCGACCGGCCAGGTGTGCACCGGCTCGCCGCTGTTCATCAGTTCGCAGTACCGGCGGGTCGTCTCGGCGAGCGCGGCGTCCCGGTCAAGACCCTGTTCCAGGGCCCGGTGGAAGCTGGCTGCCTGCCAGCTCGCGCCGTTGACCCTCAGCCGGCACCGCTCCTCGATCACTCCGAGGTAGAGGTCCCGGTCGGCCGGCTCGACACCCCACGCGTCGAGTCCCGCCGCGGCGAGCGGGAGCAGTTCGTCGCGTACGAGGTCCACGGCGTCCACCTCGGTGATCCCCCCGTAGCGCCCGCGCCGCGGCCACTGCAGACGCGCATCGATGCCGTACCGGCAGGCCGCGTCGAAGTTGGCCGCCGCGGCCTCGAACGGCAGCCGGGTCCATACCGGCCGCTGGTCCTCCGCGAGGGCACGGACGACGCCGTAGTAGAAGGCCGCGTTCGCGATCACGTCGACGGTGGTGGGGCCGGCGGGCAGCACCCGGTTCTCCACCCGCAGATGCGGGACGCCGTCCGCGATGCCGTACACAGGCCGGTTCCAGCGGTACACCGTGCCGTTGAGCAGGACGAGTTCGGCGAGCTTGGGCGTGCCGCCCTCGTCGATGACGCGCAACGGGTCCTCGTCGTCGCAGATCGGCAGCAGCGCCGGGAAGTAGCGCAGGTTCTCCTCGAACAGTTCGTACGCGGATGTGATCCAGCGCTCCCCGAACCAAGTGCGCGGTCGCACGCCCTGCGCCTGCAGTTCGGGCGGCCGGGTGTCGGTGGACTGCAGGAACAGCGGCGGCCTGGACTCGCGCCACAGTTCACGCCCGAACAGGAACGGGGAGTTGGCGCCGACGGCGACCTGCGCCGCCGCGACGGCCTGTGCGGCGTTCCACACGTCCGCGAAGCGCCCCGGGGTGACCTGGAGATGCAGCTGGACGGATGTGCAGGCGGCCTCCGGCGCGATCGAGCGCGAGGTGCACTCCAGCCGCTCCACCCCGTCGATGTCCAGCCTGAAGTCCTCGCCGCGCGCTGCGACGATCTGGTCGTTGAGCAGCCTGTACCGGTCGACAGCCGAGAGATTGGAGGAGACCAGGTCGTCACGGTCGAGGGTGGGCAGAATGCCGATCATCACGATTCCGGCATCGACCTCGCCGGCTTTGCGGTCGGCATAGGCGAGCGAGGTGCGCAGCTCTTCGGCGAGCCGGTCGAATACACGTCCGCCCAGCGCGTGTGGAGCTATGTTGACTTCCAGATTGAACATGGCGAGTTCTGTTTGGAAATCCCGGCTGGCAATCCTTTCCAGCACTTGCGCATTCAGCATTTTCGGCATGCCGTCGGATCCGACGAGATTCAGTTCGATCTCCAGACCCATCAGGTTCTTCGGCCTGTCGAACCGCTTCTCCTCCAGCAGTCGCGCCAGTCCCTCCAGACACTGCCTGAGCTTGCCGCGGTAGCGCTGGCGATCGGACAGGTCGAACGGCCCCGCCACGACCTTCTCTCCCATCGAAGCGTCCCTCCTGTGATGGGTAGGCCGACGTTCCGGCCGCTGCTGTCCCGGGTCTCGGTGGATGATGCCCCGGCAACGCGATCGATAACGTCCCGCACTCGGGCGGTCGCACGGTAGGCTGATGGCCGATGCCGTCCGGCACATTCACGGGGCATGGCGCATTGAGCAGTTTCACGGCGCAACCACGTCGTGAAAAACGCCGACGAGAATCGGCCTGCCGCTACGGGCGAGTATTCCGAGGTCACGGCTGTCGGGCCCGAGCAGCACCGGGACGAATCCCGCTTATCGCCGACCGAATATCTCCTTGTTCGTCATACGCGGGACGACTAGATGAAACACTGCATGAACGCGCGTCATATAAACTTTCGGCACGGGGTAGAGAGTTGGCACTCGCGGTCCTGAGTCTGTCGTCAAAAGCGTCGCCATTCGTCCGGGCACCATCCCCCGCCCCTCGGACCCCGAGAGCTGACAGCGCCGTCCGCCCGCCCCACCACGCCCTCGCGCCACCATGCCTGTCGAATGAGAGGCGACCCACCATGCAGTTGCACGTCCCCCCGGCTCCCGCGCCCGCCCTCCGCTCCGTCCTCACGGCCCTCGGTTCCCCCACCGCGGTCCGCGAGGCTGTCACCCCGTCCCTGCGCACCGCCCAGGGACCCGTCACACCCGAACTGCCCCTGCCGGTGCATGCGCTGGACCGGATCACTCCGGCCGGCGCGTCCGCCACCCGGCTCGCCGGGTGGCGATTCCTCATCCGCTCCGGCGACCGTGCCGTGGCCGCCGCCGAGACGATGCTCACCCCCGACGGCTGGGCGTTCTCCCACTTCTTCGAGGGTCCCTATGTCGCCTCCACCGAACGGGCCCTGCGCCAGGCGGAGACGATGACCCAGCCCTACCAGGCACGGCTGCTGTCCGTGCCCGAGCTCTACATGCTCACCCTGTGGCTGCACGGCGACTGCACCGCCGACGGCGCGACGGGCCACCCGGCCGCGACCGACCTGCTGGTGCCGCTCGCGCCGGCCCCGCCCGGCATCGCGGCCCATCGCGCGCACCGGGTCGCCGATCTCCTCCCGGTGCTGAACCTCCGGATCACCCGGGGCCCGCTGCTCGGCTCGCCGACGCCGGCCTAGCCCCGCCCGTTCGTGCCCCGCTGCCGCAGAAGGCCGCGGGGCACGTCGTGTGTCCGGGTCGCCGACACGCCCGGACGGCCGTTGCTCATTGGTGCTCCACAACGCTCGTACGAGGGACAGCGCGCTGGTCGGGCGCCCTTGACTAGCCCCTTCCGACCATCGCGAACCACCTGAAGTGACCCTCGAGTTGGACTGAACCGTCCGCGCGGGTGACGCGTCATGAACCTGTGAGGAGCGGTGCTGCGAAATCCCTGCGGATTGACGTCCGTAGGGCAACACTGGGTCCAGACCGATGCTTCACGACGGGGGAGCGGCCATGAACGACTCGACGAGCCGCAGGACAGACACGACAGCCAACCCACAGATCACGACAGAGCGAAAGATCCCATCCACCATGTGCCAGCACCAGCCACCGTGCCCGACCGCCGAATCCGCCGACCGGGAGTCCGCCCGTCTCGTGGCGCACCACCCGGAGCAGGGATGGAGCCTGCTGTGCAACGGCGTTCTGCTGTTCGAGGACACCGGTGAGCTTCTGCCCGACGGTCAGATCATCGCCCCGCACCGCCCGATGGGCACCGACCAGGTGATGACCGCCGCCTGAGGCAGGCGCACAAGGGGCAGCCGTTGCCCCGCATACAAGGGGGCCGGCCCGGAGACGAACGCTCCGAACCGGCCCCGACGCATGTCGGAGGGTGATTACTCCTCGTAAGCGTCCAGCGGCGGGCAGGAACAGACCAGGTTGCGGTCACCGAAGGCCTGGTCGATGCGGCGTACCGGCGGCCAGTACTTGTCCGCAGCCGAGACACCGGCCGGGAAGACGGCCTCCTCGCGCGCGTAGGCGTGCTCCCACTGCCCGCCGAGCGCAGCGGCGGTGTGCGGAGCGTTCCGCAGCGGGTTGTCCTCGGCCGGCCACTCGCCCGAGCCGACCTTCTCGATCTCGGCGCGGATGGCGATCATCGCGTCGCAGAACCGGTCGATCTCGGCGAGGTCCTCCGACTCGGTCGGCTCGATCATCAGCGTGCCGGCCACCGGGAACGACATCGTCGGCGCGTGGAAGCCGTAGTCGATCAGCCGCTTGGCGACGTCGTCGACGCTCACTCCGGTCGCCTTGGTCAGCGGGCGCAGGTCGATGATGCACTCGTGGGCGACCAGGCCGCCCGGACCGGTGTACAGCACCGGGTAGTGGGGCTCGAGGCGCTTGGCGATGTAGTTGGCGGACAGCACGGCCACCTGCGTGGCCTGCTTGAGGCCCTCGCCGCCCATGAGCCGGACGTACGCCCAGGAGATGGGCAGGATGCCGGCGGAGCCCCAGGGGGCGGCGGAGATCGGGCCGACACCCGTCTCGGGGCCCGCCGCGGGCTGCAGCGGGTGGTTCGGCAGGTACGGCGCCAGGTGCGCGCGGACGCCGACGGGGCCCACGCCGGGACCGCCGCCGCCGTGCGGGATACAGAACGTCTTGTGCAGGTTGAGGTGCGAGACGTCACCGCCGAAGTGACCCGGCTTGGCGAGGCCGACCAGCGCGTTGAGGTTGGCGCCGTCGACGTACACCTGGCCGCCGGCCTCGTGGACCGCCGCGCAGATGTCCGCGACGTGCTCCTCGAACACACCGTGCGTGGACGGGTACGTGATCATCAGCACCGAGAGCTCGTCGCGGTACTGCTCGATCTTGGCCCGCAGGTCCGCGATGTCGATCTCGCCGTCCTCGGCGGTCTTGACGACGACCACCTTCATCCCGGCCATGACCGCGCTGGCGGCGTTGGTGCCGTGCGCCGAGGAGGGGATGAGGCAGACGGTGCGCTGCTCGTCACCGTTGGCGCGGTGGTAGCCGCGGACCGCGAGCAGACCCGCCAGCTCGCCCTGGGAGCCGGCGTTGGGCTGGAGGGAGACCTTGTCGTAGCCGGTGACCTCGGCGAGCCGCTCCTCCAGCTCGCGGATCAGCGTCAGGTAGCCCTGCGCCTGCTCGGCGGGTGCGAAGGGGTGCAGCTGACCGAACTCGGGCCAGGTGACCGGCTCCATCTCGGTGGTCGCGTTGAGCTTCATGGTGCAGGAGCCCAGCGGGATCATGCCGCGGTCGAGCGCGTAGTCCCGGTCCGCCAGCCGGCGCAGGTAGCGCAGCATCGCGGTCTCGGAGCGGTGCTGGTGGAAGACCGGGTGCTTGAGGTAGTCGTCGCTGCGGACCAGGCTCTGCGGGAGTGCGTCCCCGGCGCCGGCGTCCAGCGCCTCGATGTCGCCCTCGACGCCGAAGGCGGTCCACACCGCACCGAGCTGGGCCCGGCCGGTCGTCTCGTCACAGGAGACGGACACATGGTCGGCGTCCACGAGGCGCAGGTTGACCCCGCGCTCACGCGCGTCGGCGACCACCGCGTCGGCACGGCCCGGGACGCGCACGGTCAGCGTGTCGAAGTAGGCGTCGTGGACGACCTCGACACCGCCGGCCGTGAGACCCGCGGCGAGTATCTCGGCGTAGCGGTGGGTACGGCGCGCGATGGTCCGCAGACCCTCGGGGCCGTGGTAGACGGCGTACATCCCGGCCATCACGGCGAGCAGCACCTGGGCGGTGCAGATGTTGCTCGTCGCCTTCTCGCGGCGGATGTGCTGCTCGCGCGTCTGCAGGGCGAGCCGGTAGGCCTTGTGCCCGTCCGCGTCCACGGAGACGCCCACGAGCCGGCCCGGCAGGCTGCGGGCGAACTTCTCGTGCACGGCCATGTAGCCGGCGTGCGGGCCGCCGAAGCCCATCGGCACGCCGAAGCGCTGTGTGGTCCCGATGGCGATGTCGGCGCCCAGCTCACCGGGCGAGGTCAGCAGCGTGAGCGCGAGCAGGTCGGCGGCGACGGTGACGACCGCGCCCAGCTCGTGCGCCTGCTCGATGAGCGGCTTGATGTCGCGGACGGCGCCGGAGGCGCCCGGGTACTGGATCAGTACGCCGTTGATCTCCCGCTCGGCCACCTCGGCCGGGATGCCGTCGCTGAGGTCGGCGACGACGACCTCGACGCCCGTGGGCTCCGCGCGGGTCTGGATCACCGCGATGGTCTGCGGCAGCGCGTCCGCGTCAACCAGGAACAGGCCCTTCTTGTTCTTGCCCATACGCCGGGACAGCGCCATCGCCTCGGCGGCGGCGGTCCCCTCGTCGAGCAGCGAGGCACCGGAGGTCGGCAGGCCGGTGAGGTCGGCGACCATGGTCTGGAAGTTGAGCAGGGCCTCGAGCCTGCCCTGGGAGATCTCGGGCTGGTACGGCGTGTACGCGGTGTACCAGGCCGGGTTCTCCATCACGTTCCGCAGGATCACCGGCGGAGTGAAGGTCCCGTAGTAGCCCAGACCGATCATGGAGTCGAGGACCTGGTTGCGGTCGGCGAGGGAGCGCAGCTCGGCCAGCACCTCCGGCTCGGTGCGGGCGCCCGGCAGGTCCAGTGCGTCGGCGTTCTTGATCACATCCGGGACCGCGGTGGCGGTGAGCTCGTCGAGGGAGCCGTAGCCGACCTGGGCGAGCATCTTGGCTCGCGCCTCCTGGTCGGGCCCGATGTGGCGCTGCTCGAAGGGCGTCCCCCGTTCGAGCTCGGAGAGCGGAATGCGGTGGGCGGTCATGCAGAGGCCTCCTGGTCTGACGCGACCTTCGAGGGGTACCCCGGCGCGGGTACCCCGACGGCCTCCCCCTCTGTCATCTCAAACCTGAGAGCTTCACCGGTCCGCCCGAGGGCGCTCCGATTTTCACCGTCGGTGAGAGCGGAAGCCGTCGACACCCGCCCTGCTTTCCAGAGTGACCTCGTCCGTGCGGTACGTGTGCCTGAGAGATTCCGGGGAGGGTTTGCTCCTTCGGCGCCTCCGGTTCACTCCGGAGGACTCTCCCGCACGGGGTCAGCAGCCGCTTGCCAGACTACCAGCGGGAACAACAAGACAACCCTCGAGTGGCCGCCTGGCTCATTGTGCTCTTTTGTAGTGCTTACGGATGCGTTGCGACCAGTTGGAGGGACCGTGAAGACCGATATCGATCCGCGGAATCTGATCGGCCGCAAGGCGTTCGACCGCAATGGGAACAAGATCGGCACGATCGACGAGATCTATCTCGACGACGCGACCGGAGTACCGGAGTGGGCGGCCATACGGACGGGCCTGTTCGGCAGGGACGCGTTCGTCCCCCTGGAGCCCAGCGAGCTGGTCGAAGGGGCCCTCTACGTGCCTTTCGAGCGCTCCCTGATCAAGGACGCCCCTGACTTCGGCGTCGGGCGCCATCTCTCCCCCGAGCAGGAGCTGCAGCTCTACCACCACTACGGTCTGGACGTGGCCTCACCGCCGCCCGCGCACGACCGCGACTTCGGGCATCTCGCGGGGACCGAGGAGACCTGAGACCGCCCGTCCGGACCAACCCGCGCCGGCCATCCTGGAGCGCGGTGCCCCTGGCGGACCTCACTCGCCCCGGCGGGCGGCCATGACGGCCCGGGTCTGCAGGGGCCCCGTCACGCTTCCGCCCCGGACGGCGCCGTCCCAGGATCGGGATCCGCGACTTCCGGGCTTCGGGCTACCAGAGGCAGAGGATCCGCCGGCTCGAGGCCCGGGTCGTCGCTCCGGAACGTACGGACCCGCCCCGGCTGCGAGTCAGGCGTCTCGAACCGTACGGTCACCCGGCCGAGACCGCTGCCCTGCACCCACCCGTGCCCGTACTCGGGGTGGCGCACGTCCTGACCTGCTCGCCAGACGTGCTCCGAGGGCGCCGGCGGCTCCTGCTCGGCGGGTTCCGGTACCGCTTCCTCCGCCTGCGCGCGATCGTCCCCGCCCGCCTCGGCCGCCGCCAGGTGAGCCTGGGCGAACAGGTCCTCCTGCGTGTAGTCGGCCAGTCCGGTGACGCCGACGCCGAGCAGCCGTACGCCGCCGGTCGTGTCCACGGCCTCCAGCAGCCTCGCGGCGGCCTCCCGCACCACCGATGGATCGTCGGTGGGCCCGCGCAGGGTCTCGGAACGGGTCAGGGTGGAGAAGTCGTACCGCCGCACCTTCAGCACGATCGTGCGGCCCGACAGACCGGCGCCCCGCAGCCGGTGCACACACCGGTCGGCGAGCCGCTGCACCTCCAGGGCGACCCGGATCCGGTCGTGGATGTCCACGTCATAGGTGTCCTCGACCGACACCGACTTGGCCTCCCGCTCGGCCACCACCGGCCGCTCGTCCTGCGCGAGCGCCATGGCGTACAGCGCCTGCCCATGGGCCTTGCCCAGCAGTCGCACGAGCTCGTCCTCCCCCGCCTCGGCGATCTCGTCGACCGTAGTGATCCCGGCCCGCCGCAGATGGTCCCCGGTGGCGGGCCCGACGCCCGGCAGCGTGCGCACCGACATCGGTCCGAGCAGCGCGCGCTCGGTACCCGGCCGTATGAGCACGAGGCCGTCCGGCTTGGCCTGCTCGGAAGCGATCTTGGCGAGCATCTTGGAGGCGGCGAGCCCGACGGAACCCGTGAGCCCGGTGACGGCCCGGATGTCGGTGCGCAGCTTCATTCCGGCGAGCCGCGCGGATTCCTCGTCCCAGGCCGTTCCCCCGGCCTCCAGGTCCACGAACGCCTCGTCCAGGCTCAACGGCTCCACCAGCGGCGACAAGGCTCTCAGCAGCCCCATCACCTGCTCGCTGATCTCCCGGTAGAACGTGAAGCGCGGGATCAGATACGCGGCGTTCGGCGCGAGCCGGCGTGCCTGGGCCATGGGCATCGCCGAGTGCACCCCGAAGGCCCGGGCCTCGTACGAGGCAGTGGCCACCACTCCGCGCGGCCCCAGTCCGCCCACGACGACGGCCTTGCCTCGCAGGCTCGGCTTGGATGCCTGCTCCGCCGAGGCGTAGAAGGCATCCATGTCGAGATGCAGGATCGTGGGCACGGCTCTCACATGTCCGATGCTGCCCTACGCCACTGACATCTCGGCAGCGATGAGCCGGCGCGGCTCAGACGGCCCGGTTGCGCCGCTTTGCCAGCTCGTCGGCGGGGTTGTGCCCGACGAGGGTCTCCCCCGTGTCGACCCGCTCCCCGTGCAGTTGCGACAGCGCGCTCTCCACGTCCCGCCACACCACGCCGACGGCGATGCCGAAGATGCCCTGACCGCCCTGGAGCAGAGCGTGGACCTCGTCCGGTGAGGTGCATTCGTAGACGGTGGCGCCGTCGCTCATCAGCGTCATCCGCTCCAGGTCGCGGAAACCGCGCTCCCGCAGGTGCTGGACGGCGGTACGGATGTTCTGCAGGCCGACGCCGGTGTCGAGGAACCGCTTGACGATCTTCAGGACGACGACGTCCCGGAAGCTGTAGAGCCGCTGTGTGCCCGATCCGTATGCCGGGCGCACGCTCGGTTCGACCAGGCCCGTCCTGGCCCAGTAGTCCAGCTGGCGGTAGGTGATGCCCGCGGCAGCACACGCCGTGGGACCGCGATAGCCGATCTGCTCGGAAGCCACCCCTCCGTCGTCCGGAACGGCCGTGGGCCGGGGAGAGGGAGGGTCGGTCGTGCTGCTGGGATGGGGGTACCCCCTGCTCGGACGGAGCCGAGAGCTTGAGGAAGGGTACGGGCCGCTGTCCCCCAGACTGTGTCCGGGGGCACCCCCCGCCGTACCGCCGCCGCTGATTCTCACGCCGACCTCCGTCCTTGACCTGCCTTCTCGACGGTAGGCAGTCACCAGGGGTGCGTCAACGATCGCCACACTCGGCACGCCGAGTGATAATCACCCTAGGAGTGGTTTTCCGTGCCCTTCCGCGGGGAAAGGCTAGCCGAATGCTCTAGCGGGTGGGCCTCACAAGTGGCACTGGCCGCAGGCATGTGCTACTTCCCGGGCGCGCCGCCTCGGCTCGCTCCCCACTTGACGCTTTGAAGGCCGGACGCACTCACGCCTCCCTGATACCAAGGCTCAGCGCGCTTCACGCTGCGCAGTCACAAGGCTCGGCATGACAAGGACGGCGTCTCGTCTCGCTGTGCGTGCCACAACCGGATGCCGGTCTGTCCTGGAGGCTCCGCGGTTCGTCCGAGCACTCGTGCGATCCGCTCTAACGCTCCGGCGCATCCACGCCGCGGGCCCGCGCGCACTGCGCCGGTTCACTGCTCCCGTCCGCCCCGGGGCACACATCGCAGCCCGGCCGTCGATCGGCACGCACGGCCGGCCGACGCTCCGCCGGCACCGTCACTGGCTGCTCGTCCCGAAGTCCTCGGGAGAGATCTGGTCGAGGAACTCCCGGAACTTCTCGACCTCGTCCTCCTGCTCGTCCGGGATCGCGATGCCCGCGTCGTCGAGCACACCGTCGCTGCCGTAGATCGGCGTCCCGGTGCGCAGTGCCAGCGCTATGGCATCGGATGGGCGGGCACTCACCTCGACACCGCTGGCGAAGACCAGCTCCGCGTAGAAGACGCCCTCACGCAGATCCGTGATGCGCACTTCCGTGAGCTCCTGGCCGACGGCCTCCAGCACGTCCTTGAACAGGTCGTGGGTCAGCGGTCGTGCGGGAGCCATGCCCTGCTGGGCGAACGCGATGGCCGTCGCCTCCCCGGGGCCGATCCAGATGGGCAGGTAACGGTCGCCTCCCACTTCGCGCAGGAGCACGATCGGCTGGTTGGAGGGCATCTCGACCCGGACACCTACGACATCGAGCTCGTTCACACAGCAACCCTAGGCCGTGCCCGGGACGTTTGGGTAGTCGGGCACAGAACGGCCCACCTATCTGCCGACGGCGAACACCCCCGCTCAGGGCAGCCGCAGGCCCAGAGCGGACTGCACCAGCGCCGCGTGCAACCGCACCGCCAGCCCCGCCAGCTCCTTGGTGCGTGCCTCGGCATGTGCCCTGGTCTGGGGGTTGCGATGGCGCCGCAGCGGGGCCACCACCTGGTCCACCAAGCCTGCGTCGCGGTCCGCGGCGGCCTTCATGACCCGCAGATGCCGGGGCTCGATGCCATGCCTGCCCAGTTCGGCCACCAGAGTGGCCACCGTGACCGTCTCGGCGTCGTACATCCCGTCGGGGAACGGCGCCACGAGGCCGTACGACTCCCATTCCTCGAGCTGCTCCGCGCTGATCCCCGTGACCTTCAGCAGCTCGCCCCGGCCGATGCGCATCGCCGCGGAGGCCTCGGGCTCGCCCAGGACGTCCCCGAGCAGCTCGCCCTCACCCGTGTCACGCGAACGGCCCAGGGAGGGCAGCCGCACCTCCTCGCCCCGTTCCAGGGCGTCCAGATGCTCACGGATGATCTTCAGCGGCAGGTAGTGGTCCCGCTGCATCTTCAGCACCTGACCGAGGCGCTCGACGTCGTGCGCGCTGAACTTTCGGTATCCCGAGGGGGTGCGCTGTGGCTCGATCAGCCCCTCGGTCTCCAGGAAACGGATCTTCGAAATCGTGACTTCGGGGAATTCCTCGCGCAACACGTTCAGCACGGTGCCGATACTCATCAGCCCGCTGTCCGTGGCGGCGGTACCGCTGTCGGCACCGCCGCTCGGTGTGTGAAGCATGGACCCTTCCCTGGCGGGGGACCCTGCCCTGGCAGGTCAGATGCCCCGCTGACTCGCGTAGAAGACCAGCCTGTACTTGCCGATCTGCACCTCGTCGCCGTTGTGGAGCGGCACCTGGTCGATGCGCTCACGGTTGACGTACGTGCCGTTGAGGCTGCCGACGTCAGCGACCGTGAACGCGCCCTCAGGGCTCCGGCGGAACTCCACATGCCGGCGTGAGACCGTCACATCATCCAGGAAAATGTCGCTCTGCGGATGACGCCCCGCCGTGGTCAGGTCACTGTCCAGAAGGAAACGGCTGCCCGAGTTGGGGCCGCGGCGCACCACCAGCAGCGCCGAACCGAACGGCAGCGCGTCGACGGCCGCCTGGGCTTCCGGAGACAGCGTCGGGGTCGGCGTCTGGCCGGTGGCCTCCGCGTCGTACGCCTCGAGACCGGAAATGGAGATCGTGGAGGTCGTCTCGGAGGCACGCTCCGGAACGGCCCCCGGGCGAAGCGGGGCACCGCAATTGGAGCAGAAGCGGCTGTTCTCCGCGTTGCGGTGCCCGCACCTCGTACACACCAGAGTCGACATGTCCCCGAAACCTATGGGGCCGGACGCGCCATGGTCAACAGCCGCCGCGCCCTGACCTCCGGAAATGTCACCACCTGGACCAGCCACCTGGTCCCGGAACAGCGGACGCTGCCCCTGCGCTTCTCCCGGCTGTGCGCGATGGCGGGCCGTCGCGTTGTCACTGCCCTCTCGCGCGCTCTTGCCGAACAACTTCGCAAACAACTTCACGGGCGATTCCCCTTGACCGAAACAGACCCGCCCGTGGGGCAGGACGAACCCTGACTGCGTACATCGGCCGACCCGGACATCCTCACAACGTCCGTATCCACCAGACAGTTTCCACCACGCACCGCCCATTCGGTGCGCCGACCCCCCGCAACCTCTTGCCCCTGCCGGACCGGCTCCATGCACCCCCGGTTCACTGCGATGACGACCGAGCGTAGTCAGGCTGCTTCACCGCTCGCAAGGCATCTACGACGATCTTCGTGGAACGCTCCACGGTGACCACTGCCTGCTCCTTCTCGAGAGTCTGCACCACGCCTCCCGGGATGTTGAGCGCCGGCTCGAGATCCTCCGGTTTTCCGATGACCTTGAAACGATAGGGCTGGGTGATCTTGTTCCCGTCGACGCTCACGCTCTTCCCCGAGTCCGACAGGAACGTGCTGGCGACGACCCGGACGCCGTTCACCTCGATCGCCTCCGCACCGGCCGCGCGCAGCTCCTGGACCGCGTCGAGCAGCATGTCCGCCTGGACCGTTCCCTTCGTGTCCTCGATGGTCATCGTGATGCCAGGCCCCTGCGCCGCCACCGTGCCCGCAAGGATGCCGAGTTGCTTCTCCTTCTCGGCGGTCTGCTTGCGGGCCTCCTCGGCCCGGTCCGAGCTGTTCTCGAGCTCGGACCGCTGATCTTCGAGACCCTGCTTCTCGTCTTGAAGACGCTGCGTGCGGTCATCCAGTTCATCCAGGATGCGCACAAGATCTTCTTGGCGCGCACCGCGCAGGGCACTGCTGCCGTCGCTGTTGGAGGCGACCTGGACGGCAAGACCGAAACCGAGGCCGAACAGCAGTACCGCAACGATGAGTTGGGCCCGCGAGACCCGCAGCGGCCACAAGCCCTTCGCCAGGCGCTGACGGCCCGTCAGCGAGCTCTCCGGGTCCTGGCCGTCTTCGGGGTCCGCCGAGCCGGCGGCCGCCGCGGGGATCTCCTGCGGCAGCTCCCTGCGCAGCCGGTGCTCGGCGGTCCGGGACTCCTCCGCCCCCTGCGGCGCACCGGGGGCCTGGGACGGCTCCGGAGCCTGCGACGGCCTGTTCGTCGCTTCCTCGTCGCTCATCGGCCTCACGCCCGGAACACATGCCGGCGGATCGCCGCGGCGTTGGAGAAGATGCGGATGCCGAGGACGACGACCACACCGGTGGAGAGCTGGGCGCCGACGCCCAACTTGTCACCGAGGAAGACGATCAGCGCCGCCACCACCACGTTCGACAGGAACGACACCACGAAGACCTTGTCGTCGAAGATGCCGTCGAGCATGGCCCGCAAGCCGCCGAACACGGCGTCCAGCGCCGCCACGACGGCGATCGGCAGGTAAGGCTCGACGACCGCCGGAACCTCCGGCCGGACCAACAGACCGACCACGACTCCGACGACCAGGCCCAGTACGGCGATCACGATGTGCCCTTCTCTGTGCTCGGTTGTGCTGTACGTACGATCACACTCGGTGCGGCGGGCAGCCGGACGTCACCCTCGACGGAAATAGCGGTCCGGATCCCGTAGTTCTCCTGCAGCGCATGCAGGTACAACCCGTCGGCGCTGTTCTGGAACCTGGTGCTGAGCCGTTGACCGTCCCCCACCGCGAGCACCGTGTACGGCGGCACCAACGGCCTGTTGTCGACCAGTATCGCGTCTCCCGCCGCCCTGATCGCCGACAGGGACGTCAGCCGCTGCCCGTTGATCGAGATCGCCTCGGCGCCCGACTCCCACAGCCCGTTCACGACCCGCTGCATATCGCGGTCCCGGACCCGTCCGGTGTCGGAGAAGTCCGCGGTCTCACGAGGATTCCCGTTGCCGCCGGTGGTGGCTTCCTTGGCGTCGTTCACGACGAGCTTCACCCCGGGGCCGTGTACGGCGACGGCCCCCGACAGGATTCCGACGAGATCGGCACCGTCGCCGCTGCCGTCCTGCTTCAGGGCCGCCCGCTGCCGTGCGCTCACATCGTCCCGCAGTGCGTCGACGGTGCCCTCCAGCTTGTCCGCGGCCGCGGTCTCGCGCTGGATGCGGTCGATGAGCTCCTGGCGCTCCTTGGCGACCGTGGGGGCGGCCACACGCGCCTGGGCGGCGCCCACGGTCACCACGAGAGCGGCGAGCACGAGTCCCGCCGCGAGACCGAGCTTGGCCCGGACCGTCTTCGGCATACCGCCGGAGCCCTCGGCCTTCTTCCGGGCGGCGGCCTGCGCATATCCGTCGTCGAGGCTGTGATCCATGACGTTGGTGAGCAACGACATGGAAGCATCCGGGCGCGACGGGCGGCCGTATGTGCTCCGAACGGGGGGCGGCTGCGGCATGCAGCACATCGTCGCATGTCGTGACCGCATACTCCGAATGGCCCCACCGGCATGCCGGACAGGCACCCTTGGGGGCACTTGTCCGGCACGCACGCGTGCCCTCTGTTCTTACCGGCCGGCGCTGTCCACGACGGCCGACCACTCATCGAGCAGGGCCTGCGCGGAGGCGTCGTCGGGACCCTCGGCCCACAGATGGGTGACCGCCTCTGCAGGGTCGGGGAGCACCAGTACCCAGCGCCCGTCCGTCTCCACGACCCGTACCCCGTCTGTCGTGTCCACGGACCGTTCTCCGGCCGCCTCCACGACCCGGCGCATGACCAGACCCTTGACGGCCCACGGGGTCGCGAGATCGCGCTTGAGGACGTGTGCCCGTGGAATCCGCGCATCGATCTGGCTCAGCGTGAGCTGGGTCCGTGCCACCAGCCCGATCAGCCGCACGAAGGCGGCCGTCCCGTCGAAGACGCTGCTGAACTCCGGCACGATGAAACCGCCGCGCCCGTCACCGCCGAAGATCGTCGACTCCTCCCGGCCCACGCGCGTGAGGTCGTCCGGGGAGGTCGTGGTCCATTCGACCTGCGTTCCGTGGTACGCCGCCACCTGCTCGGCGATCCGCGTCGTCGTCACGGGAAGGGCCACCTTCCCGCTGCGACGCTCCGCGGCCACCAGGTCGAGCATCACGAGCAGCGCCCTGTCGTCCTCGACGATCCGCCCCTTTTCGTCGACGAGGGAGATCCGCTCGCCGACCGGGTCGAACCGCACGCCGAACGCGGCCCGGGACGAGGCGACGATCTCACCCAGCCGCACAAGCCCGGACCGACGAGCGTCGGCGGTCTCCGTGGGCCGGGACTCGTCCAGACCGGGGTTGATCGTCAGCGAGTCCACACCGAGCTTGCCGAGCAGGCTCGGCAGCACAAGCCCGGCACTGCCGTTCGAGGCGTCCACGACCACCTTGAGGTCCGACTCGGCTATCCCGGAGGTGTCGACACTGCGCAGCAGCGATCCGGTGTACGAATCGAAGACGCTGGACGGGAAGTAGAGGTCCCCGATCTCGCCGGGGAACGCACGCCGGTACTCCTGCCGCGCGAACACCCGGTCCAGCTTCCGCTGACCGGCCTGCGACAGATCGGCGCCCTGGCTGTCGAAGAACATGATGTCGACGGAGTCCGGCACACCCGGCGAGGTTCGGATCATGATTCCGCCGGCACTGCCGCGAGCGGTCTGCTGCCGGGCGACGGGCAGCGGCACGTTCTCCAGATCCCGTACGTCGATCGCGCTGGCCTGGAGCGCCGAGATGACGGCGCGCTTCAGCGCTCGTGCACCACGGGAGTGGTCGCGGGCCGTGGTGACCGTCGAACCCTTCTTCAACGTGGTGGCGTACGCGCCGGCCAGTCGTACGGCCAACTCCGGGGTGATCTCCACATTGAGAATGCCGGACACCCCGCGGGCGCCGAAGAGGTGCGCCTGGCTCCTGGACTCCCAGATGACCGAGGTGTTGACGAAGGCGCCGGCCTCGATCGTCTTGAACGGGTAGACGCGCACATTGCCCTGGACAATCGATTCCTCACCGATGAGGCACTCGTCGCCGATGACCGCGCCGTCCTCGATCCGGGCCGCACGCATGATGTCGGTGTTCTTCCCGACGACACAGCCACGCAGATTGCTGTGCTGGCCGATGTAGACGTTGTCGTGGACGACGGCGCGGTGCATGAACGCCCCGCTCTTCACGACGACGTTCGAGCCGACGACCGTGTGCTCACGCAGTTCGGCACCGGCCTCGACCTTGGCGTAGTCGCCGATGTAGAGAGGGCCGCGCAGCACGGCGTCGGGGTGCACCTCGGCACCCTCCGCCACCCAGACTCCCGGCGAGATCTCAAAGCCGTCGATCTCTACGTCGACCTTGCCCTCCAGGACATCGGCCTGGGCCTTCACATAGCTCTCGTGGGTGCCGACGTCCTCCCAGTAGCCCTCGGCGATATAGCCGTAGATCGGCTTGCCTTCCTTCATGAGCTGCGGGAAGACGTCGCCGGACCAGTCGACGGGCACATCGGGCTCGACGTAGTCGAAGACCTCGGGCTCCATGACATAGATGCCGGTGTTGACCGTGTCCGAGAAGACCTGGCCCCAGGTCGGCTTCTCCAGGAAGCGCTCGACCTTTCCTTCTTCGTCGACGATGGTGATGCCGAATTCCAAAGGATTGGGCACACGCGTCAGACAGACGGTGACCAGAGCACCCTTTTCCTTGTGGAAATTGACCAGATCGGTGAGATCGAAATCGGTCAGGGCATCACCGGAGATGACGAGGAATGCATCGTCCTTCAGTGCTTCCTCTGCGTTCTTGACGCTCCCTGCGGTACCGAGTGGCTTCTCCTCGTTGGCATACGTGAGCTCCATACCGAGCTCCTCGCCGTCCCCGAAGTAGTTCTTGACCAGCGAAGCCAGAAACTGCACGGTCACGACGGTCTCGTTGAGCCCATGCCTTTTGAGCAGCCGCAGCACATGCTCCATAATCGGCCGATTGACCACCGGCAGGAGCGGCTTGGGCATGCTCGAGGTCATCGGGCGAAGGCGCGTGCCTTCGCCTCCGGCCATCACGACGGCCTTCATGTCGGAAGCGTCCTCCTCTAAGAGACGACGGTCCAGCCGACTTCACCCGTCTGATTGTCCCGCAGTTTCCCCGAGCGGGCCATCGAGCCGCTACGGCCGCCAATCGGCGGGCTCATCAGCCTTGGCGTCCGCCCTGACAAGGCGGCGGACCTGGACCACGTAGAGGACTCCTGCCCACCAGTAGAGGGTTGTACCCCACCCCGCGAACGCCCATCCGAAAATAGCAGCCAGTGACGCGATCCATCCGCTTCCGTCACTGAGAAGCAGAAGCGGGAACGCATACATCAGGTTGAACGTGGCTGCCTTCCCGAGGAAGATCACCTGAGGCGGCGGATAGCCGTGGCGCCTGAGGATGCCCACCATCACCAGCAGAACCAGCTCGCGCGCCACGAGTACCGCGGTCAGCCACAGGGGCAGGATCTCGCGCCAGGTGAGCCCGACGAGCGTCGAGGCGATGTAGAGCCGGTCAGCAGCGGGATCGAGCAGCCGGCCGAGGCTGCTGATCTGGTTCCAGCGCCTGGCGAGCTTTCCGTCCAGGTAGTCGCTGACGCCGCTCAGCACGAGCACGAGCAGCGCCCAGCCGTCGCTCTTCGGGCCGCCGAACTCCGGCCTGAGGATGAGCCACAGGAACACGGGCACGCCGACGAGCCGCGCCATGCTGAGGATGTTCGGGATGGTGAGGACCCGGTCCGTCTGGACACGGGTCTCCTGGACCTCCACCCGGGGGCCTCCTGCGGGAAACGAGCCAACTATGCCCCCTGACCATACCTGCACGGTTCACGCGGCAGTAAGGAGGGGGTGGGAACATGCCCCTGAAATGCAGAAAACCCCGCACCATAGGTGCGGGGTTTTCCCAAGATTTGTTCGGCGGCGTCCTACTCTCCCACA
>NZ_JBEYXD010000039.1:0-75828 GCF_040644975.1 Streptomyces sp. NPDC046900
CCCTCTCGGGCTTTCCTCCGGGCGCTTCCCTTCGGTGTTTCCGACTCTATCAGATCTTTTTCTCGATCCGATTCCCGGCCGGAGCGGGTTGTCTTGGGCCCGGTGCTTTTCAGCTCCCGGCCTTTCGACATTCACTACGTTAGCCGATTTCCGTCGCTACTCATAATCGAGTCCGCGGATTCGAATTCGGGCATGCGGGCACGCCGAATTCGCCCTCGATGAGGGTGACGTAGTAGTGGGTTGGCCGCTTCCGGTTGCTGGCTGAAGCCGTACCCGGTTCAGCGGCTCGGGCTACATTACGCATCCTCCAGGGACGCGTCAACTTCGGCGTCGCCGTGGTGTGTGGGCCCGATAGGGACTCACCGTCGGGTCGTTGGCGATCCAGAAGCGCCACGGGTGGACCGCTCCGTCGCCGGCGACGCCGGTCCGCGGACCGTTGCGGACCTGGTCGGGCGGCACCGGTGTGCCGGTCAGGGCGCGCAGCGGGGTCTCCCCCGGGCTGCAGGCGTCCGTACCGTCCAGGGCCCGGTCCACGTCCAGAGCCGTGGCCAGGCGTGCCGGGCCTTTGGCCAGTTCCTTGTCATTGCGGGCCGAGAGTCGACGTGTGTGGGCGAGCTCCGCTCCCTCGGTGATCTCGCCGGCCCGGAGGAGTACCCCGCTGGCCTGCCCCACCGGACCGCACACCAGGTTCATGCAGTGCCACATGCCGTAGGTGAAGTAGACGTACACATGGCCGGGCGGTCCGAACATCACGTCGTTGCGGGGTGTGCGACCCCTATACGCGTGCGAGCCCGGGTCGTTCGGGCCGTCGTACGCCTCGACCTCCGTCAGGCGTAGGACGATCGGACCGTCCGGGGTGCTGCGGACGATCAGACGTCCCAGGAGGTCGGTGGCGACCTCCAGTACGGGCCGGTCGAAGAACTCCCTGGGCAGGGGCGTACGGTCAGGGGTCGCGATCACGGGGTACGAGCGTAGTCCAGACGGGTGCGTGCCAAAGGGTGGTCAAGAGTCCTCCCCCTTGGAAGGGTGAGGACCCGGAACCGGACCCGGCCGGATCGCGTATCTAGGGATCAAGGATCCACCGATGAGGGCGCGCGCGGTACGTGAGCGCGCATGGGGCAGGACGACGGATCAGGCGTTGCCTGGGAGGGAAGATTCATGGGGTTCAAGCGGCTGCTCGCGAGCCTGGGAGCCGGCGGGGCTTCGGTCGAGACGGTGCTGACCGAGGTCAACGTCGTTCCGGGCGGTGTCGTCCAGGGGGAGGTGCGGATCCAGGGCGGGTCCGTGAACCAGGCGATCGAGGGCCTGAACGTCGGTCTGCAGGCCCGGGTGGAGGTCGAGGGGCACGACGACACGGAGCACAAGCAGGACATCGAGTTCACGAAGGTGCGGCTCGGCGGCGCCTTCGAGCTCCAGGCGGGGGGCGTGCACGCCGTGCCGTTCGGGTTCGAGATCCCCTGGGAGACGCCGATCACCATGATCGACGGGCAGGCGCTCCGCGGCATGCACATCGGGGTGACCACGGAGCTGGAGATCGCGCGTGCCCTGGACTCCGGTGACCTGGACCCGATCAACGTGCACCCGCTGCCGGCGCAGAAGACGATCCTGGACGCGTTCATCCAGCTGGGCTTCCGCTTCAAGAACGCGGACATGGAGCGTGGCCACATCCGCGGTACACGGCAGCGGCTGCCGTTCTACCAGGAGATCGAGTTCTACCCGCCGACCCAGTACCGCGGTCTCCATCAGGTCGAATTGAGCTTCGTCGCGGACGAGCACGCGATGGACGTCATCCTGGAAATGGACAAGAAGCCCGGACTCTTCAGCGAGGGCAGTGACTCCTACCGTGCCTTCCAGGTGGGTCTGCACGACTTCCACGCCACGGACTGGGCCGCGTACCTCCACCAGTGGCTGTCCGAGGTCGGCAGCAAGCGCAGCTGGTTCTAGGCTCTGAACTGGAATCGGTTGATCCACTGACTTGGAGGTACCGAGGTGACCGAGTCCCAGAGGCGCCCGCTGCCGCATGACTTCCATCCGCCCGTGCCGTCGTTCACGGTGACGAGCGAGGACGTCGAGGACGGCGCCAGGCTCAAGGACGCACAGGTCTACGCGGCGGGGAACACCTCGCCGCAGCTGCGCTGGGAGGGCTTCCCGGCGGAGACCAAGAGCTTCGCGGTGACCTGCTACGACCCGGACGCCCCGACGGGCAGCGGGTTCTGGCACTGGGTCCTGTTCGACATCCCGGCCTCGGTGACCGAGTTGCCCGTGGGTGCGGGCAGCGGGAAGTTCGAGGGGCTCCCCGAGGGTGCGGTTCACGCACGCAACGACTACGGGACGAAGGACTTCGGTGGCGCCGCGCCGCCGCCCGGGGACGGGTCGCACCGGTATGTGTTCACGGTGTACGCCGTGGACCAGGAGACGCTCGGTCCGGACTCGGACGCCTCTCCGGCCGTGGTCGGCTTCAATCTGCGGTTCCACACGCTGGCGCGCACCCAGCTCATCGGCGAGTACGAGAATCCGGCCGCCGGCTGACGTACGTGCTGAAGACTGACGTTCATTGAACGTTTGCCCGCCTCCGGTCTTGGAAGTGATCGGAGGCGGGCATTTTTTATTGCGTTGTCCATCTCGGCGCGCCCGTCCAGAGTTGATCCAAGCCCGCCAGGGGGTGGGCAGGTGCACACGGGAGGTGGGCTGGATGCGTGACACGCTGGTTCTGAACGCGAGCTTCGAGCCGCTGTCGACAGTGACGCTGAATCGAGCCGTGGTCCTGGTGCTGCAGTCCAAGGCTGTCGTCGAGCAGGCCCACCCCGAGATCCGTATGCGGGGAGCCGATGTGGACATACCAGCGCCCCGGGTCATCAGGCTTTGCAGGTATGTAAGGGTGCCCTTCCGAAGACAAGCTCCTTGGTCGAGGCGGGGTGTCCTCGTACGGGACCGGCACAGGTGCGCCTATTGCGGGAGGCGTGCGACGACCGTGGACCACGTGGTGCCGCGGTCGCAGGGTGGAGGCGACACCTGGCTCAACACGGTGGCCTCGTGCGCGGAGGACAACCACCGCAAGGCGAACCGCACACCGGAGGAGGCGGCGATGCCGCTGCTCAGGAAGCCGTTCGAGCCGACGCCGGCGGACGCGATGCTGCTGTCGCTGGGACACGACAACGTCGACGCGCTGCCGGACTGGCTGGCGCAGCCGGCGGCCTAGGCGGTACACGGCGGCCGTCCTGACGGCCGCCCAGAGGTCGCGGATCCGTACATGAACCGGCGCCCGTCTCCGTGGGAGACGGGCGCCGTTGTCGTACGGGCAGCGCCCGTCAGTCGATCGACGGCTTCTCGCGCCGGTCCGTGTCGCCGCCCGACTTGGCGGAGCCGGAGCCCGAACCCCCGCCCAGCGGGCCGAAGTTGCCGATGGCTCCGGACAGGCCCTTCAGAGCGTCACCGATCTCGCTGGGGACGATCCAGAGCTTGTTGGCGTTGCCTTCGGCGATCTTCGGGAGCATCTGCAGGTACTGGTACGACAGCAGCTTCTGGTCGGGGTCGCCGGCGTGGATGGACTCGAAGACCGTGCGGATCGCCTGGGCCTCGCCTTCGGCGCGCAGCGCAGCGGCCTTGGCCTCACCTTCGGCGCGCAGGATCTGGGACTGCTTCTCACCCTCGGCGGTCAGGATCGCGGCCTGGCGCGTACCTTCCGCGGTGAGGATCGCGGCGCGCTTGTCACGGTCGGCGCGCATCTGCTTCTCCATCGAGTCCTGGATGGAGGTGGGGGGTTCGATGGCCTTCAGTTCGACGCGGTTGACGCGGATGCCCCACTTGCCGGTGGCCTCGTCGAGGACGCCGCGCAGGGCTGCGTTGATCTCCTCGCGGGAGGTCAGGGTGCGCTCCAGGTCCATGCCGCCGATGATGTTGCGGAGCGTGGTGACGGTCAGCTGCTCGATGGCCTGGATGTAGCTGGCGACTTCGTAGGTGGCCGCCCGGGCGTCGGTGACCTGGTAGTAGATGACCGTGTCGATGTTGACCACCAGGTTGTCCTGGGTGATCACCGGCTGCGGCGGGAACGGGACGACCTGTTCGCGCAGGTCGATGCGGTTGCGGATGGAGTCGATGAAGGGGACCACGATGTTCAGGCCCGCGTTCAGCGTCCGTGTGTAGCGGCCGAAGCGCTCGACGATGGCGGCGCTCGCCTGCGGAATGACCTGGATCGTCTTGATCAGGGCGATGAAGACCAACACCACCAGAATGATCAGGACGATGATGATCGGTTCCATCGTGATTCCCCGTACCCCTTCTCCGCCTTGGCGCCCCGTGTTCTCCGCCTCGGCGCCCTGTAGAAGATCTTATGGTTGTTGAAGATCTTGCTGGACGAGTCTGACAGACCGTGCCGTGCCCCGTGGGCTGTTCCGTTCAGTTGAGTCCCACGAGGTCACATGACGATCGCCGTGGCCCCCTCGATCTCCACGACGTCCACTTCCTGGCCGACTTCGTAGGTGAGTTGGGAGTCGAGAGCGCGCGCGGACCAGACCTCGCCGGCCAGTTTGATCCGGCCGCCGCTGCCGTCGACGCGCTCCAGGACCACGGCCTGCTTGCCCTTCAGGGCCTCGACGCCGGTGGCGAATCGGGGTCGTTGGGCGCTGTGCCGGGCGGCGATGGGCCGGACCACGGCGATGAGCGCCACGGAGACGACGGCGAAGACGACGACCTGGAAGACGGCGTCGCCACCGAGGCCGGCGATCACGGCGGCCGCGACGGCGCCCACCGCGAGCATGCCGAGCTCCGGCATCGCGGTGATCACGAGCCCGATCCCGAGCCCCGCCGCGCCGATCAGCCACCACACCCAGGCGTCGATGTCCACGCGGTCATGGTAGGGCCGGGGGTCCGCCCGCGGACAGGGCGCAGATCGGGTCCGAGCGGGCTTCCCAAGGGGTTTGCGGCGGTCAGGACAGGGGCAGGCCCTGGGCCGTCCAGCGCTCGCCGACCTGCTCGACGACAAGCGGGAGACCGAAGCAGAGGGAGAGGTTGCGCGAGGTCAGCTCGAGCTCCAGCGGACCCGCGGCGAGCACCTTGCCCTGACGGATCATCAGGACGTGGGTGAAGCCGGGGGCGATCTCCTCGACATGGTGCGTGACCATGACCATGGAGGGGGCGATCGGGTCCTGGGCGAGGCGTCCGAGACGGCGTACGAGGTCCTCGCGGCCGCCGAGGTCGAGACCCGCGGCGGGCTCGTCGAGGAGCAGCAGCTCGGGGTCGGTCATCAGGGCGCGTGCGATCAGGGTGCGCTTGCGCTCGCCCTCGGAAAGTGTGCCGAACTTCCGGTCGAGGTACTCGCTCATGCCGAGGCGGTCGAGGAAGGCGCGGGCGCGCTGCTCGTCGACTTCCTCGTAGTCCTCCTGCCAGTGGGCCGTCATGCCGTACGCGGCCGTCAGCACGGTCTCGAGGACGGTCTGGCGCTTGGGGAGCTTTTCGGACATGGCGATGCCGGCCACACCGATGCGCGGGCGCAGCTCGAAGACGTCGGTGCCGGGCTTGCCGAGGGTCTCGCCGAGGATGGTGGCGGTGCCCTTGGAGGGGAAGAGGTAGCTGGAGGCGACGTTGAGGAGGGTCGTCTTCCCGGCGCCGTTCGGGCCGAGGATGACCCAGCGCTCCCCCTCCTTCACCGACCAGGAGACCTGGTCCACCAGAGCGCGGCCCTCACGGACCACGGATACGTCCTCCAGCTCCAGAACATCGCTCATGAGCGCGTTGTCTCCCCTTGCAGTGTGGCCGGTATCGGCTCTCGCGTACGCCTGTGGGCGTGGTCCGCCACGCCTGTGGGCGCAGCCCCGCAAGAAATCTACGCCACCTGCCGCCCGGACCATTCCATAGGTCAGGTCCTTAGGGTGGGGGCATGCTCTCGGAACCACGCTCAGGACGGCTGGCCGCATGGGGAAATGCCCTATTGGCCGGACTTGTTTCGCCGGACGACGCCGCGTCCGCCATCGTCGAGGACGACGCGGTGCACCGGGTCGAGGGACTGCCGGCCGAGCCGGCGCCCGTCGGGCTCACGCTCGCGCTGGGGCGGCTGCGGACGCTCGGGGTGAACGGGCTGCGGGTCGCGCTGCCCGCGCCGGGGCATCCGCTGGGGCTGAGCGGTCCGCCGGAGTTCAATGCGCGGGCGCTGGAGGCGGAGGAGGCGGTGGTCTGCCAGGGGGCCGCCTTCGGGCTGGTGCCTGAGGTGTACGAGGCCGGGCCCGACGGTGATGTGCACGTCGAGGTCGTCTGGCACTGTCTGCCGGTGCGCGAGGCGCCGCCCGCCGATGTGCCCTCGCTCGGGGAGGCCGAGCGGGAGCTGGCCGAGGCGCTGCGCGATGCGACGGAGGCGCTGTCGCGGCTGGACGTGGCGGGGTCGGGGCCGGTGGCGGAGGCCGCCGTCGACGCGTACCGGGCGCGGGCCGAGCGGGGGCGTGAGGTCCTGGCGCCGGGCTATCCGCCGCGGGCGGTTCGGGTGCTGGAGCTGGCCCAGCGAGTGGGGCTGCTGATCTCGGTGGCGTCCGAGAACGGGCACGGGGGTGCGGTGAGCGCCTCGGAGATGGCGGCGCGGGCCCAGGCGCTGCGGCCGGTGGAGCGGACGGCTCGGCGGGCGCAGGTGGCGGCGTACAACTCGATCGTGGAGCAGCGGGAGATTCGGTGACGTTGGGTGTCCTGGCGTCCGGCCTTCGGCGTACTGTCCCTGGGGGCTGCCGCCCCCAGGCCCCCGCTTCGGCCTGAACGGCCTCGTCCTCAAACGCCGGACGGGCTGATCCTCGGTTCCCGGTACCCATCCCTGAGGGCTGCCGCCCCCAGACCCCCGCTTCGGCCTGAACGGCCTCGTCCTCAGACGCCGGACGGGCTGATCTTGACTCGGCCCGTCGGTGTGACATTCGACCTCACACGCCGGACCGGCTGTGTCGCATCACACGGCCGGCCTCCCGGGAGTGTCCGGGAGGCCGGTGGTCACAAGGTGCCCCTTGGTGGGCTCAGTGGTTGAGGCCCAGGTTGCCGAAGGCCGGGTTCAGGGCGCCGATCACGTTCACGGTGTTGCCGACCACGTTCACGGGGATGTGCACCGGAGCCTGGATGACGTTGCCCGACACGACGCCCGGGGAGCCCGCGGCCTTGCCGTGGGCATGCGCGCCGCCCTCGCAGGCGGAGGCGAGACCGGTGCTCGCGGCGACCAGACCACCGGCCACCATCGAGACGGCAACGGCCTTCTTCAGGTTCTTCACTTCTGAGCCCTCTCCTTGCGATCACTGCGGCAGTCGCCGCAGCACGCCCTGGAGAACGGCCGGAGTCCGCCGAGGATGCGCCGTCCGGGGGACATACACACGACGGTATGAAGATCCGCTCAGTCGTTTCAGCCGTCGCCGCCGTGCCGCACCGCCCAGAGCGCGGCCTGGGTGCGGTCCGCCAGGTCCAGCTTCATCAGGATGTTCGAGACATGGGTCTTCACCGTCTTCTCCGACAGCACCAGGGCCCGGGCGATCTCCCGGTTCGACCGGCCGTCGGCGATCAGACCCAGCACCTCACGCTCCCGCTCGGTGAGTGAGCCGGCCCTGCCCTGGCCAGAGTTCCCCTCCTCCTGTGAGAGCAGCGCGCCCGCGACCTCCGGTTGCAGCAGGATGTGCCCGGCGTGCACCGAGCGGATGGCTCCGGCGAGCGCGTCGGGGTCCACGTCCTTGTACACATATCCCGCGGCGCCCGCGCGCAGGGCGGGAACCACCGTGCGCTGCTCGGTGAAGCTGGTGACGATCAGCACGCGTGCGGGATTGTCGAGCTGGCGCAGTCTGCGCAGCGCGTCGATCCCGTCCATGCCCGGCATCTTGACGTCCATGAGGACGACGTCCGGCTTGAGCTCCTCGGCGCGGGCCACTCCCTCGGCGCCGTCGGAGGCCTCTCCGACGACCTCGATGTCGTCCTGCACCTCGAGGAAGGTGCGCAGTCCACGGCGGACCACCTGGTGGTCGTCGACGAGCAGCACCTTGATTGCGTCAGCCACCAGGGACCTCCATCTCTATCGTGGTGCCCTTCCCGGGCGCCGATTCCACGGTCAGGGTGCCTCCGACCCCGCCCGCCCGGTCGCGCATGGAGACCAGGCCGAGGTGGCGGCCCGCGCGGCGGATCACCGTCGGGTCGAAACCGCTGCCGTCGTCCGTGACGCGCAGGACGGCGCCTGGTCCGCACTTCTCCAGGGTCACCTCGACCCGTCCGGCGCCGGAGTGCCGCAGGGCGTTGTGCAGGGCCTCCTGGGCGACGCGCAGCAGCGCCTCCTCCTGGGCGGCCGGCAGCGCGCGGACGCCACGGCCGGCGAAGGTCACGCGGGCGGTGTGGGCGCGGTCGAGGACCTGGATCTGGGTGCGCAGGGTGGCGACCAGTCCGTCCTCGTCGAGGGCCGCGGGGCGCAACTCCACGACGGCCGCGCGCAGTTCGTCGACGGCCTCCCCGGCGAGCGTGGCCACCTGGTGCAGCTCGCCCTTGGCGCGCACCGGGTCGCGGTCGATCAGGGCGGCCGCGGCCTGGGCGGTGAGCCGCAGGGAGAAGAGCTTCTGGCTGACCGCGTCGTGCAGCTCGTGGGCCAGCCGGGAGCGTTCCTCGGCGATGGTCAGCTCTCGGCTGCGCTCGTAGAGCCGGGCGTTGGTGAGGGCGATCGCGGCATGCTGAGCCAGGATCGAGAGCAGCTCCTCGTCATCCTCGGTGAAACCGCATCCGCCCTGCGGCTTCGGGCACCTCTTGTTGGCGAGGAACAACGCGCCGATGATCTCGTCGCCGTCGCGGATGGGCAGGCCGAGGAAGTCGGACAGGTCGGGATGGGCGGCCGGCCAGCCCTCGAAGCGGGGGTCCTTGCGGACGTCGGCGAGCCGCTCGGGGCGCGACTCGTGCAGCATGGCGGCCAGGATGCCGTGCTGGCGCGGGAGCGGGCCGATGGCCTTCCACTGCTCGTCGCTGACCCCGTCCACGACGAACTGGGCGAAGCCTCCGTGGTTGTCCGGGACACCCAGCGCCGCGTACTCCGCGTCGAGCAGCTCGCGGGCCGAGGCCACGATCGTCTTGAGGACGTCGCGCACCTCGAGGTGCCTGCTCATGGCCAGCAGCGCGGAGCTCACCGCGTACAGGCCCGACCGGGGTCCATGGCTCATGACCTCACCGTACCGGTGGGATGTGACCGTGCGTATCCGACGTGTGGCGGGCGTATCTGGGGCGAAGGGCCTAGGGCGAAGGACCCCCGTACCTTGCGGCCCGCGTCCGAGGCGGCCGGCAGGGACCGGTTCCTACGTTGAGGTCACCGCCGATCAGCGGTGACCGAGGGACCGAAGGGGACGGTAGTCATGCCGGTTGCGATCATCACAGGGGCTTCCAAGGGGCTGGGGCGGGCGCTCGGCGCGGCTCTGGCGGAGCGCGGCTGGGACCTGGTGCTGGACGCCAGGACCGCACCGGTTCTGGCCGAGACGGCCGAGAAGCTGGCCGGGCACGGGACCAGGGTGGAGGCGCTGCCCGGGGATGTGACGGACGCGGGGCACCGGGCCGCCCTGGTGCGGGCGGCCCGGCGGCTGGGCGGGCTGGACCTGCTGGTGAGCAACGCGAGCGCGCTGGGCGCGCAGCCGCTGGTACGGCTGGAGGAGTTGCCACCGGACGGCTTGCGGCGGGCGCTCGAGGTCAATGTGGTGGCCGCGCTGGGCCTCGTCCAGGAGGCGCTGCCGCTGCTGCGGGCGTCGCAGGCGGGCACCGTCGTCGCCGTCAGTTCGGACGCGGCGGCCGAGGCGTACGAGACCTGGGGCGGGTACGGGGCGTCCAAGGCGGCGCTGGACCATCTGGCGGCGGTGCTCGCCGTGGAGGAGCCGGGACTGCGGGTGTGGGCGGTGGATCCGGGCGACATGGCCACCGACCTGTATACGGCGGCCGTACCGGACGACGGCGGTCCGCGTCCGGCGCCGGAGAGCGTGGTGCCCGCGTTCCTCAGGCTGCTGGACAGGCGTCCGGCGAGCGGCCGCTACGGTGCTTCCTCGCTGCTGGAGACGCGATGAGGACGGGGACGGGGATCCCTCAGGCCGAGCGCGTCCGGAAGCAGTGGACACTCCCGGAGGAGCTGGCGGCGCGGGTCCCGGCCGAGCAGCGCGGGCCGGGCCTGGACCGGGACAGCGTGCGGCTGCTGGTCTCCCGCGGTACCGACGTCTCGCACCACGCGTTCGTGGAGCTGCCGCGGCTGCTGCGGGCCGGGGACCTGCTCGTCGTCAACACATCGCCGACGCTGGCGGCCGCGGTGGACGGCTGGCTCGGGCACGCGCGCGTGGTGGTGCACTTCTCGACGCGCGGGGACGACGGGCGGTGGGCGGTCGAGCTCCGGGATCCGGACGGACGGGGCACCACGCGCGCGCGTGCGTCGATCGGGTCGCGAGGTGCTGCCCGCAAGAGCGGCGGCGGGCGGCGGGCGGCAGGGGCCGCCGGCGCGGAGGTGCGGCTTCCGGGCGACGTGCGGCTCGTCCTCGAGGAGCCGCTGTCGCCGGGGAGCGACCGGCTGTGGTGGGCCCGACCCTCGAACGGGGACCTGGCCGGGCTGCTGGGCCGACACGGGCGTCCCATTCGGTACTCCTACACGGAAAGGGACCAGCCGCTGTCCGCGTACCAGACGGTGTTCGCGCTGCCGTCCGCCGACGGCTCGGGCAGCGCGGAGATGCCGAGCGCGGCTCGGCCGTTCACCTCGCGGACCGTGGTGGAGCTGGTGAGCCGGGGTGTGCAGGTCGCGCCGGTCACGCTGCACACGGGAGTGGCATCGGCGGAGGCACATGAGCCTCCCTCTCCGGAGCGCTTCTCGGTGCCGCAGGCGTCGGCGCGACTGATCAACGCGGTCCGGGCCGGGGACGGCCGGGTGGTGGCGGTGGGGACGACGGCCGTGCGGGCGGTGGAGTCTGCGGTGGGCGCCGACGGGGTGGTGCGGGCCCGGGAGGGCTGGACGGATCTGGTGGTGACGCCCGGGCACGGGGTGCGGGTGGTCGACGGGCTGCTGACCGGCCTGCACGAGCCGCAGGCGTCGCATCTGCTGATGCTGGAGGCGATCGCCGGGAGGGAGGCGATCGACCGTGCCTACGAGGCGGCGCTGGCCGAGCGGTACCTGTGGCACGAGTTCGGTGACGCCCACCTCATCCTGCCCCCGGATTCGCATCACACTGTGCGTTGCTAGAGCAACTGCACGTGAAGAACCCGTGACCTCGATGTGAGGACGCGCATAGGACCCACATCACATACGAAGCAGCATAGGACCGGGATAAGCCCCTCATGAACGGGGAAGACGGGGCGGTCTGCCCTGTTTTGCCCCTCCTGGGCCCACTAGCCGGGGTAGTACGTCACACCTTTGCCTGGTGTTTTTGCGGCCGCTAAGAATTGCTTCCGTCGCTCGGCGCCGTGGCTCATTACCCGCGGCGCTTGTGCTGGAAGCATCCGAATCCACCGGCACCAGAGCGACCTCCGCGCAATTCGAAGAGGTCACTCCGACATGCCCCAGATCACCAATATTCGTAGTCGTGCTCGTGCGCTGACCAAGACGCAGAAGCTGTCGGCCGCATGCTGCGCCGGCCTCGGTATCGCGACCCTCGCGATCACCGCCACGCCGAGCGAGGCGCAGACCACGACCCACGAGGCCCCGGCCGCCGCCGCGGCCCCGGTGACCATAGGCAACCAGCCGGTGAAGGCGATCAAGGCGAGCATCACCGACCAGGAGGCCGCCTCGATGCTGAAGGCCGAGGCGATCGCCGCGAAGCAGAAAGCCGCCCAGAAGCCGGCCGCCCAGAAGGCACAGCAGCAGGCGGTGCAGCAGCGCAGCACGGAGCAGCCCGCGAGCCGCTCCGCCGACCGCGCCCCCGTCCGGCAGTCCTCCCCGAAGTCCTACGCCAACAACCTCGACGGCTGGATCCGCCAGTCGCTCGACATCATGGCGCAGAAGGGCATCCCGGGCTCGTACAACGGCCTGTACCGCAACATCATGCGGGAGTCCTCGGGCAACCCGATGGCCATCAACAACTGGGACATCAACGCCCGCAACGGCATCCCCTCCAAGGGCCTGCTCCAGGTGATCGACCCGACCTTCCGGGCGTACCACGTGGCGGGCACGTCGATGAACATCTACGACCCGGTCGCGAACATCACCGCCGCCTGCAACTACGCGGCGCACCGCTACGGCTCGATGGACAACGTCAACAGCGCGTACTGAGGCCTGCGCGGACCTCTTCTCGCTGAGCAGAAGAAAGGGCGGCACCCTCTGACGGGTGCCGCCCTTCCGCGTTGTACGGGAGTGACTACTTCCGCATGACCTCGGGCTCGTGGCGGCGCAGGAAGCGGGCCACGAGGATGCCGCAGATCACACCGATGGCGATCAGGGCGGCCATGTCCAGGGTCCAGGCGCCCGCCGTGTGGTTCCACAGCGGATCCGTGCTGGTCGGGTCGCTCGTGTTCGGGAAGATGTTGTTGAAGTCGAGCGTCGCACCGGCGGCGCCCACCGCCCAGCGGGACGGCATCAGGTACGAGACCTCGTTGGCTCCGACCGCGCCGTGCAGGGTGAAGAGGCAGCCGGTGAAGACGACCTGGATGATCGCGAACATCACCAGCAGCGGCATGGTCTTCTCGGCGGTCTTCACGAGCGCGGAGATGACCAGGCCGAACATCATCGAGGTGAAGCCCAGCGCCATGACCGGCAGGCAGAGCTCGAACAGCGTCGAGCCGCCCAGGACGACGCCCTCCTTGGGGATCTCGCGGCTGGAGAACCCGATGAGGCCGACCATGAGGCCCTGCAGCACGGTGATGACGCCGAGGACGAACACCTTCGACATGAGGTAGGCGGAGCGGGACAGGCCGGTGGCGCGCTCCCGCTCGTAGATGACCCGTTCCTTGATCAGCTCGCGGACGGAGTTGGCGGCGCCGGCGAAACAGGCGCCCACCGCGAGGATCAGCAGGACCGTGGTGGCCGTGCCGTTCGGGACGGGCACGCCGGTCTTCGGGCTGACCGGGTTGACCAGCAGGCCCTTGTCACTGTCGATGAGCAGGCTGACGGCGCCCAGCACCGCCGGCAGGATCACCGTCAGTGCCAGGAACCCCTTGTCGGAGGCGATGACCGCGGCGTACCGCCGGATCAGGGTGCCCAGCTGGGAGAACCAGCCCTGCGGCTTGGGCGGCTTGATCGCCTGCGGCGGCGGCATGTGCACCGACTGCGGGGCGACGGCGTCGATGTCCGCGGCGTACATCTGGTAGTGCTGCGAGCCCTTCCAGCGGCCCGCCCAGTCGTAGTCGCGGTAGTTCTCGAAGGCGGAGAACACATCGGCCCAGGTTTCGTAGCCGAAGAAGTTCAGCGCCTCCTCCGGCGGGCCGAAGTAGGCGACGGACCCGCCCGGCGCCATCACGAGCAGCTTGTCGCACAGGGCGAGCTCGGCCACGGAGTGCGTGACGACGAGGACCGTGCGGCCGTCGTCGGCCAGGCCGCGCAGCAGCTGCATGACGTCGCGGTCCATGCCCGGGTCGAGACCGGACGTCGGCTCGTCGAGGAAGATCAGCGACGGCTTGGTGAGCAGCTCCAGGGCCACCGAGACACGCTTGCGCTGACCGCCGGAGAGGGAGGTGACCTTCTTCTCCTTGTGGACGTCCAGCTTCAGCTCGCGCAGCACCTCGTCGATGCGGGCCTCGCGCTCGGCGGCCGTGGTGTCGGCCGGGAAGCGCAGCTTGGCCGCGTACTTGAGGGCCCTCTTGACGGTCAGCTCCTTGTGCAGGATGTCGTCCTGCGGGACCAGACCGATGCGCTGGCGCAGCTCCGCGAACTGCTTGTACAGGTTGCGGTTGTCGTAGAGGACGTCACCCTCGTTCGCGGGGCGGTAGCCGGTGAGCGCCTTCATTAGCGTCGACTTGCCGGAGCCGGACGGGCCGATGACCGCGATGAGCGACTTCTCCGGGACGCCGAAGGAGACGTCCTTGAGGATCTGCTTGCCGCCGTCGACGGTCACGGTCAGGTGGCGGGCGGAGAAGGAGATCTCACCGGTGTCGACGAACTCCTCGAGCCGGTCGCCGACCAGACGGAACGTCGAGTGGCCGACGCCGACGATGTCATTGGGTCCGAGCAGCAAGGAGCCGCCCTTGCCGATCGGCATACCGTTGACGAACGTGCCGTTGTGCGAGCCGAGGTCACGGATCTCGAAACGGCCGTCGGGCGTGGCGTGGAACTCGGCGTGGTGGCGGGAGACTTGGAGGTCCGAGACGACCAGTTCGTTCTCCAGCGCACGGCCGATGCGCATCACACGGCCGAGGGCGAGCTGGTGGAACGTGGTCGGACTGCGGTCGCCGTAGACCGGAGGCGCCCCCGCGCCACTTCCGGGGCCCTGCTGTTGCGGGATCTGTGCGGCGGCCTGCGGCGCAGCCTGGTCGGCCCAGCCCGGGTCGGCGCCGTGGGCGGCGTACGGCTGCTGCTGGGGCCTGGCCTGCGGCGCGGCCACGGCGGCCGCGGCACCGGACAGGTTCAGGCGCGGTCCGTCGTTCGCGTTGCCCAGATGCACGGCCGAGCCGGGGCCGATCTCCAACTGGTGGACCCGATGGCCCTGTGCGAACGTCCCGTTGGTGCTTCCGTGGTCCTCGATGACCCAACTGCGGCCGTTCCAGCTGATCGTGGCGTGACGCCAGGAAACCCTGGCGTCGTCGAACACGATGTCTCCCTGCGGATCACGTCCGAGGGTGTATGGCCTGGACGGATCCAGCGTCCAGGTGCGTCCGTTCACTTCGAGTACGAGTTCAGGCACTCCATGCCCCACTGAGTTGTCCCCCGAATTGCCCCCATCACAGGGAGTCTAGGGATGTCGAACATCGTGGGGAACTATTTCAGGCTGAGCCCTCTGACCGAAAGTCAGGCTTTATGACCCATGCGTGGACCCGCAGGAACGCGTCCCGTTGACGGGGTTGAAACCGCCCCGGAGAGTGGTAATCCCCCGCGAGGGGGGACATCCGCGGTGGATCACCGCGGCGCGGACCGGGGGGCAGGCATGGATGTCGGAACAGCGGGAGAGGGCCGGCGGCTGCCGTGGACGGACGTGCTCCTGTCCGCGATCGCCTCGGTGAGCTGGGCCTTGATCGGGATGGCGGGGACGGCCGCGCTCGGACTGCATCTGCTCCAGGCCGACGCCGCGGGCTCGCTCGGCCCGATGACCGCGGCGGTCGTGGCACTTGGGGCGAACGGGTCGGTCACACCCTCCGGCGACGTGTCGGCGTTCGGCCTGAAGGGGGCGGAGGCGACGACCGCCATGGAGATCACGCCCTTGGGTGTGAGTCTGGTCGGGGCGCTGCTGCTCTGCTGGTTCTTCCTGCGTTCCCTGCGTGCGGCGGGAGTTGTGGTCGCGCCCGCCGAACTCCTTGTGCGTGCGGGCGCGGTGGTGGTGCTGTTCGTGGCGATGCTGGGCGGTCTGGCCTGGGCCGGACACGACGTCATCACCATCGACGGGGGCTCCCTCGGGCTCGGTGGGCTGCCGGGCCGGGGCGGCGGCGGGGGCATCGGCATCCCCGGTCTCGGCGACATCGGGGGGCTGCTGCCGAGCCGGATCGGCGACCTGGTCGACGCCAAGGCAGCGGTCGGCTTCTCCGTGGACACGGTGCCCACGCTGTTGGGTGGCGCCGCATGGGCCGCGGGCGTGCTGCTGATCTCCCTGCTCGCGTCCCGGCGCACCCCTCTGCCACGCGGCTGGGACGCGGTGCACCGAGTGGTGCGTCCGGCCGTGTCCGCGCTGGTGACCGCGGTGCTGGTGGCGGTGGTCGCCGGCCTCGCGGCGGCCGCCTACGCCGCGATCGGCGACGACCATCCGGCGCGGATCGCGGGGGCGGCCCTCCTCGGGGTGCCCAACGGAGTGTGGCTGGGCCTGCCGCTCGGCCTGTTCGTGCCCTGGGACGGCAGGGCCACGGGTGAGCTGGCGAAACTGCTGCCCGATCCGCTGGACCGGTTGCTGAGCGTGCGGACACAGCAGCCGGTCACCCTCGGACGGCTGGCCGAACTGGACGGCAAGGTATGGCTGCTGGCGGTCGCCGCGGCCCTCCTGATGCTCTTCGCGGGCGTGCTGACCGCGGCGCGTACGCCTCTGGTACGAGCACGGGATGCCGCGGCCGCACCAGTCCCGCCTGCTGTCGGTGTACGGGACCCCGGTCCTCTCGGCTTCGCAGGGCGCTGTGCGCTGCGGCTCGGGATCGTGACGGCACTGGCGCTGCCGCTGCTGGCCTGGCTGACGGATGTGTCCGTGGACGCCTCGCTGTCCGTGTTCGGATTCGACGCGTTCGGTGCCGGCATCGAGTTGCACGGGCACCTCGCCATGGCGCTGCTGATGGGTGCGGTGTGGGGCGCGGGCGCGGGCGCGGCCGGGGCACTGATCGCGTATGCGACCGGGTCGGCCGGGAGCCGGGCGGCGCGGCAGGCACGCGGTGAGGCCGGGCCGACGGTTCCTCCGCTCCCCTTGTTCGCGCGGGTGCCGCAGGGGCCGGGCCCGTACGAGCCGGTCACGCCGTTCCGCCCGCCGAACCCCGACACGAACCCGTATCTGCGGCTGCCGGAAGGGCTGCGCGAACCGGAGGACGCACGGCCGGACGAGCGCGGGCGCAGGCCCCGCACGTCGCCCGGCGGGGCCGCGCACGGCCCTCGGCCCCCGCAGACGCGGTCCGGCGAGCCGGCGCCGCCTCCGCGCGGCGCTGTGCCGCCCACTTCCGAGGACGTATACGGCGCCCCCACGGTGATCCAGCCGATCGAGCCGCCCGCGCCGTCCCCGGGCCGGCACGGGCGGGGCCCGTCGTCGGACCAGGGCGGCCCGCCCCCGCCTCCCCCGCCCCCGCCTGGGTCACCCGGGCGGCCCCGGGGACGCGGCTGACCGGCCGGGTCTCCCTCCGGGCCGCAGCGGGGATCAAGCCGTGGCCTGCGTCTTCTTCGTCGCTCAAGACACACGTCATCCGTCAGCCACCCACTGTTCCCTGTCCGCTGGGCGGACCGGGAACGCGCAAGGCACTGGGTGCCGGATACGGTGGAAACACCATGAGCGCTTCGCAGACCTCCGACGCCCCCACGCTCCTTGTCAAGATCTTCGGCAAGGACCGGCCGGGTCTGACCGCCGGCCTGTTCGACACCCTGGCCGCCTACAGCGTCGACGTCGTCGACATCGAGCAGGTCGTCACCCGGGGCCGGATGGTGCTGTGCGTCCTCGTGACCGTGCCCCCGTCCGGGCTCGAGGGAGATCTGCGGGCCACCGTCCACAGCTGGGCGGAGTCCATGAAGATGCAGGCGGAGATCATCTCCGGAATCGGCGACAACCGCCCGCGGGGCCTCGGGCGCTCGCTGGTCACCGTCCTCGGCCACCCGCTGACGGCCGAGTCGACGGCCGCCATCGCCGACCGCATCGCGACCGCCGGTGGCAACATCGACCGTATCTTCCGGCTCGCCAAGTACCCGGTGACCGCCGTCGAGTTCGCCGTCTCCGGTGTGGAGACCGAGCCGCTGCGCACCGCCCTGGCGACCGATGCCGCGGCGCTGGGTGTCGACGTCGCCGTGGTCGCGGCGGGTCTGCACCGCCGGGCCCAGCGTCTGGTCGTCATGGACGTGGACTCGACGCTCATCCAGGACGAGGTCATCGAACTGTTCGCGGCGCACGCCGGCTGTCAGGCGGAGGTCGCCGAGGTGACCGCGGCCGCCATGCGCGGCGAGCTGGACTTCGAACAGTCGCTGCACGCCCGGGTGGCGCTGCTCAAGGGGCTCGACGCGTCGGTGGTCGACAAGGTGCGCGCCGAGATCCGGCTCACTCCGGGCGCGCGCACCCTGATCCGGACGCTGAAGCGGCTCGGTTTCCAAGTAGGGGTCGTCTCCGGTGGGTTCACCCAGGTCACGGAGGACCTCAAGGAGCGGCTCGGGCTCGACTTCGCGCAGGCCAACACGCTGGAGATCGTCGACGGGAAGCTGACCGGAAAGGTCGTCGGCGAGATCGTCGACCGGGAGGGCAAGGCGCGGCTGCTGCGCCGGTTCGCGGCGGAGGCGGGCGTGCCGCTGGCGCAGACCGTGGCGATCGGTGACGGCGCCAACGATCTCGACATGCTGAACGCGGCCGGGCTGGGTGTCGCCTTCAATGCCAAGCCCGTCGTCCGTGAGGCCGCGCACACCGCGGTGAACTTCCCCTTCCTGGACACCGTGCTCTATCTGCTGGGCGTCACCCGGGAAGAGGTCGAGGCGGCCGACATCCAGGACGCCCTGCACTGAGTCCGCGCGGGAGCGGCCCAGGACTCCGGGCGGGCCCGGCACCACCGGGGTGCCGGGCCCGATGCCGCTCCCGCGGCTACTCGCTCGGCGCCCAGTAGTCGGACAGCGTGGCCGTGCCCGGCTCCAGTGACTTCCAGGGACCGTCGCAGGAGAGCACGGCGAAGGCGCCGGCCGGGAAGCCGCGCCGGCTCAGCCGTTCGCCGGCCTCCTCCTCGGCCGCACCGGCGAGGATCTCCGCGAGGCCCTGGACGCCCGGGTTGTGCGCGATCACGATCACGTTCCGCGCATCGTCGGGGATCTCGTTGAGCACGGCGATCAGCTCGCCCGGCGAGGCTTCGTAGAGCCGCTCCTCGTAGACCGTTTTCGGCCGGTGCGGGAACTCCTGGACGGCGAGCTTCCAGGTCTCGCGGGTGCGCGTCGAGGTGGAGCACAGGGCCAGGTCGAAGGGGACGCCGGTGTCGGCCAGCTTGCGTCCGGCGACAGCCGCGTCCGTGCGGCCCCGGTCGGCTAGCGGCCGCTCATGGTCGGGAACCTGCGGCCAGTCGGCCTTTGCATGCCGGAAGAGGACAATCCTGCGGGGTTCAGCGGAGCTCATGAGTCCCAGCTTCGCATGAAACACGCCAGGGAGCGCAGGGAGTTGGCGGCACCGGCCACGAGTCCGCGCGCGAGTGGCTCAACCGGTCGCCCGACCGCCCCACCTGCGAGGACGGGGCCGCCGCCGATGGCCGGGCGCCGCCGGGGCCCTGCGCGGACCGGATCACGAGACGCCGTGTGTCAGCGTCTGCCGGATGTGCTCCACAAGGTGGCTGAGGGCGGGACCGCCGCCGGCGTGCGCGTCCGCGGGGTTGAGGATCAGCGCCAGCAGCACGACGAACGCCAGCGTGGGCAGGACGAGAGCCCACCAGGGCAACCGGATGTCGACGCCGCCCGTGGTCGCCGGGTGGGGCCGGGTGTGCGTATGGGCCGACATGCCTGCCTCCGCTGGTCCTCGAGGTGGTCCGCGGGCCGCCCCTCGCGGCCACACTTCGAAGGTAGGGAGTGGCGGGCATCCAACCCATCCGGTGATCCACCCACTTGACCCTGACCCTGGCCCCCTAGGGGATGGTGGGGCCAGCCCCACCATCGACGCCGGGCGCCGATCTCACGGCCGCACCGGGCACGCGGCTGCTCGGCCGCACGGCAGGAGACAGCCGCCACGCGAGCGGGACAAGAGAGAGTCAGGACCTCAGGGTGACCGGTGGTGCGTCACGGGGAGGCGATCGTCGCGATGATGGCGATGATCACGAAGATGGCGAAGAACGCGCCGAAGACGAGCAGCATCTTCTTCTGGCCGTTCTGCGGGTTCGGGTCGAGCACGGGCATGCCCCAAGTTTCGCACCCCTGCTTCGTCCGGCTTCCGCCGGGGTCCGCGACACCCCGGCGCGGCGTGCTACCCGCGGGCCGCCTCGTCCTCCACGGTCCGGTCGCGGCCCGCGAGGACGCCCATCAGCGTCTGCGGCACCATCAGCGCGGCCATGAGCGCGAGCGGCGCGCCCCAGCCGCCGCTGTGCTGGTACAGCACGCCGACCAGCAGCGGTCCCGGGATCGACAGCAGATACCCGGTGCTCTGCGCGAACGCCGACAGCTTGACCACACCCGCGCCCGTCCGCGCCCGCATCCCCACCATGGTGAGTGCCAGCGGGAAGGCACAGTTGGCGATGCCGAGCAGCAGCGCCCACGCCCAGGCACCGGCCGCGGGGGCCCAGTACAGGCCCGCGTAGCCGCCGAGACCGCAGATACCGAGCGCGACCGCGATCGGGCCCTGGTGCGGCAGCCGGGTCGCCAGCCGGGGGATGACGAAGGCGAGCGGAACGCCCATGACCATCGTGACGGCCAGGAGCAGGCCGGCGGTACCGGCGGACACCCCCGCGTCACGGAAGATCTGCGCCATCCAGCCCATCGTGATGTAGGCGGCCGTGGCCTGGAGCCCGAAGAAGACGGCCAGCGCCCATGCGGTACGGCTCCGGGTGATCCGCAGCCCGTCGGGCTCTTCCGGGCTGGAGGCGGCGCGGCCGCCGTCCGCGGAACCGGCACCACGCGCGCGTGCGAAGGGGATCCACGGCAGGACGGCCGCCGCCGCCAGCGCCGCCCAGACGGCGAGTCCCGACTGCCAGTTCCCGCCGAGCGCGTCGGTCAGGGGCACCGTGACCGCCGCCGCCGCGGACGTGCCGAGGGCGAGCGCCATCGAGTACAGGCCCGTCATGGAGCCCACCCGGTGCGGGAACCAGCGCTTGACGATCACCGGCATCAGGACGTTGCTGACGGCGATGCCCATCAGGGCGAGCGCGCTCGCGGCCAGGAATCCGGCGGTGTTGCCCACGTAGGGGCGAATGACCAGACCGGCGGTGATGGCCACCATTCCGGCGCAGACCACGGCGCCCGGGCCGAAACGGCGGGCGAGCCGCGGCGCCATGACTCCGAAGGCGGCGAAGCAGAGCGGCGGCACCGAGGTGAGTACTCCGGCGACACTGCCGCTCATGCCGAGCCCGTCGCGGACCTCCGGCAAGAGGGCGCCCAGGCTGGTGATGGCCGGACGCAGGTTGAGGGCCGCGAGGACGATGCCGACGACGAGTACCCGCGTCGTCCACGCGCGCGTGGCGGACGTCTCCGTCCCTGTCGTGGTCTCCGTCACCGCTTTCGTCGCCGTTCCCCTTGTCGTCGTCGTCTCTGTGCGCACCCCGTCGGGGCTGCCGATCGGTGGGGACGCGGTCCCGGTCTCCTCGCCTGTCATGCGACCCATCATAGATTCATGGGATGATTGGCTGTCCACTCCCGCTGGGTCAGGCTCCGGATCATCCGGCCCTGACCCCAGGCCCGTACGAAGGACCCTCATGCCGCTGAGCCATCCGCGCCGATCCGCGCTGTCCGAACAGGTCATCGCCGAGCTGCGGAACCAGATCGCCTCGGGCGAGTGGCCGGTGGGCTCCCGGATCCCCACCGAACCCGAACTCGTCGAGCAGCTCGGGGTCGCCCGCAACACGGTCCGCGAGGCCGTCCGCGCGCTCGCGCACAACGGTCTGCTGGACATCCGCCAGGGGTCGGGCACCTATGTCGCGGCGACCAGCGAACTGGCCGGGGTGATGCACCGCCGGTTCGCCGGCGCCGACCCGGACCACGTCGCCGAACTGCGCTCGACCCTCGAGTCGGGCGCCGCCCGGCTGGCCGCCGAGCGGCGTACCGAGCGTGACATCAAGCAGCTCGACGGGCTTCTCCTGCGCCGCGAGGAGGCCTGGCGGTCCGGTGACGCGGAGGCGTTCGTGACCGTCGACGCCACCTTCCACATGGCGGTGGTGGCCGCTTCCCACAACGACGTGATGACGGCGATGTACGCGGACCTGGGCGAGGTCCTGCGGGATTGGCTGCGCGGCGACGTCGGCGAGGAGCTGACACCGGAGTCGTACATGGACCACACGGGTCTGGTGGACGCCATCCGTGCGGGTGACGCGGCCGCGGCGGCCACGGCGGCGGCCGGCTATCCGGTGGTGTGCCGTCCGGGGCGCGGGAAGCCCGCCGGTCGCTGACCGCGGCTCACCGGGCGTGGCCCACCCACGCCGAGCGCACGTTCTGCCAGCACCGGCCGCTCAGTCGTACGGTCATCGCGGGCCCCGCGTCCACGGGCGCGGTGTCGGTGTCGATGTCCCACCACTGGTCGCATTCGATGTGCAGACTCACGTGGTCGGTGTCGGGATAGGCGTTGTGGCAGTCGGCGACGACCTCCGAGCCGGTGACGCGGACACGGCAGTCGGATCCGAAGGGCTGCGGATCCTGGGTCTTTCCGGCCTTTGCGCGCGCGTGCGCAGCGGCGTGCTTCCCGGGCGTCTGCGGCATGGCGTCGTACGGCAGGACCGTCAGCAGGGCGAGGGCGAGGAACGCCGGACCGAAGCGGCGGGACAAGCGCACAAGGGGAACCTCCTGGGCCGTTCGGCTGCGTGGCGGTGCGTACTCCCAGCCTGCGTGCTGCGCGGCCCGCGGGTCGCCGTCAGTTGCTCCGAACGGGCGACGCCCCGTCCCCCGCGTTCGCGGGGGACGGGGCGTCGGCGCCCGTGGGCCGAGAGGGATCACAACGGGCCCTGAGCACCCGTGCGGTCGCCTCTGCGGCGATCGCGGACCGTCAGGCGCCGATGGCGTGCAGACCGCCGTCCACGTGGACGATCTCGCCGGTGGTCTTCGGGAACCAGTCGCTGAGCAGGGCGACGACTCCGCGGCCGGCCGGCTCGGGGTCCGTGAGGTCCCACTCCAGCGGGGCACGGTTGTCCCAGACCGAGGCCAGCTCGGAGAAGCCCGGGATGGACTTGGCGGCCATGGATCCGATGGGGCCGGCGGAGATGAGGTTGCAGCGGATGTTCTGCTTGCCCAGGTCGCGCGCCATGTAGCGGCTGGTGGCCTCCAGGGCGGCCTTGGCGGGGCCCATCCAGTCGTACTGCGGCCAGGCGTACTGCGCGTCGAAGGTGAGGCCGACGACCGAGCCGCCGTTCTGCATGAGCGGCAGGCAGGCCATGGTCAGCGACTTCAGGGAGAACGCCGAGACGTGCATGGCGGTGGCCACCGACTCGAAGGGCGTGTTGAGGAAGTTGCCGCCGAGCGCGTCCTGGGGCGCGAAACCGATGGAGTGGACGACACCGTCGAGGCCGCCGAGCTCCTCGCCGACGATGTCGGCCAGGCGCCCGAGGTGCTCGGCGTTGGTGACGTCGAGCTCGATGACCTTGGTGGGCTTGGGGAGCTTCTTGGCGATGCGCTCGGTCAGCGTGGGCCGCGGAAAGGCGGTCAGGATGATCTCCGCACCCTGCTCCTGAGCCAGCTTCGCGGTGTGGAACGCGATGGAGGACTCCATCAGCACACCGGTGATCAGGACACGCTTGCCCTCGAGAATTCCGCTCATGGTGATCAGTGACCCATTCCCAGTCCGCCGTCAACGGGAATGACGGCTCCAGTGATGTACGAGGCGTCGTCGGAGGCGAGGAACCGCACCGTTGCGGCGATCTCCTCCGGCTTCGCGTACCTGCCGAGCGGTACCTGCGACGTGATGTTCTCGCGCTGCTCGTCGGTGAGCACCCGGGTCATGTCCGTGTCGACGAAACCGGGGGCGACGACATTGAAGGTGATGTTGCGCGAGCCCAGCTCACGGGCGAGTGAACGGGCGAATCCGACCAGAGCCGCCTTGGAGGCGGCGTAGTTCGCCTGCCCGGCCTGGCCGAGCAGCCCCACGACCGACGAGATCAGCACCACGCGCCCCTTCCTGGCCCGCAGCATGCCGCGGTTGGCGCGCTTGACGACGCGGAAGGTGCCGGTGAGGTTGGTGTCGATGACCGAGGTGAAGTCCTCCTCGGACATGCGCATCAGAAGCTGGTCCTTCGTGACGCCGGCGTTGGCGACGAGGACCTCGACCGGGCCGTGGGTGGCCTCGATCTCCTTGTAAGCCTGCTCCACCTGCTCGGTGTCGGTGATGTCGCACTTGACGGCGAGGAAGCCGGCCGGCGGTTCACCCGAGCGGTATGTGATCGCGACCTTGTCGCCGGCGTCGGCGAACGCGCGGGCGATGGCGAGGCCGATGCCCCGGTTGCCTCCAGTGACGAGAACCGAGCGGCTCAACGGATCACCCTTTCGATAGCGGTCTGTAAACCCCTGCAAGCAGGTGCCTTCGCCAAAAACCTATCGGTCCGGCCCGCCGCGCGGACAATCGGGCACCGACAGTGGCTAACGGGACTCACTGTCGGATCCCTACAGAATTAACGGCCACGATCCGCCCGGGGAGGGCCACCGGGGGCGAAGGCCGGGCCGCGGAACGCAAACGTGTGGTCCGGGCGCCCGCCCGCGCGACATGATCGGACCCGACAGGCCACGACAGCAGGGAGACCTCCGTGCCTCATTCCATCGACGAAGCCTTCACGGCACTGCCGCTGCGGGCACTGGCCGACGCCGCGCTGGCACGAGCGCGGTCGCTCGGGGCCGAGCACGCGGACTTCCGGTTCGAACGGGTGCGCAGCGCCGCGTGGCGGCTGCGGGACGGCAAGCCCTCGGGGTCCTCGGACACGACCGACCTGGGGTACGCGGTACGGGTCGTGCACGGCGGGACCTGGGGGTTCGCCTCGGGTGTCGATCTGACACCGGACGCCGCCGCCAAGGTCGCGTCCCAGGCGGTGGCGATGGCGAAGCTGTCGGCGCAGGTGATCAAGGCCGCGGGTTCCGACGAGCGGGTCGAGTTGGCCGACGAGCCGGTGCACGCCGAGAAGACTTGGGTCTCGTCGTACGAGATCGACCCCTTCACCGTGCCCGACGAGGAGAAGACAGGGCTGCTCGCCGAGTGGAGCGCGCGGCTGCTGGCGGCCGAGGGGATCAACCACGTGGACGCCTCACTGCTGACCGTCCACGAGAACAAGTTCTACGCCGACACCGCGGGAACCGTGACGACCCAGCAGCGCGTGCGGCTGCACCCGCACCTCACCGCGGTCTCCGTGGACGAGTCGACGGGCGAGTTCGACTCCATGCGCACCCTCGCGCCGCCGGTCGGCCGCGGCTGGGAGTACCTGACGGGAACCGGCTGGGACTGGGACGCGGAGCTGGCCGGCATGCCGGAGCTGCTCGCCGAGAAGATGCGCGCGCCGAGCGTCGAGTCGGGCATGTACGACCTCGTGGTCGACCCGTCCAACCTGTGGCTGACCATTCACGAGTCCATCGGGCACGCCACCGAGCTGGACCGGGCCCTCGGGTACGAGGCCGCCTACGCGGGCACCTCCTTCGCCACCTTCGACCAGCTGGGCAAGCTCAAGTACGGCTCCGGGCTGATGAACGTCACCGGTGACCGCACCGCCGAGCACGGCCTCGCGACGACCGGGTACGACGACGAGGGCGTCGCGGGCCAGTCCTGGGACCTGGTCAAGGACGGGACGCTGGTCGGGTACCAGCTGGACCGGCGCATCGCCAGGCTGACCGGGTTCGAGCGGTCCAACGGGTGCGCCTACGCCGACTCGCCCTCGCACGTGCCGGTGCAGCGCATGGCCAACGTGTCGCTCCAGCCGGATCCCGCGGGGCTGTCCACCGAGGACCTGATCGGCGGTGTGGACCGCGGGATCTACGTCGTGGGCGACCGTTCCTGGTCCATCGACATGCAGCGGTACAACTTCCAGTTCACCGGTCAGCGCTTCTTCAAGATCGAGAACGGGCGGATCACCGGCCAGCTGCGGGATGTCGCCTACCAGGCGACCACCACCGACTTCTGGGGCTCGATGGCGGCCGTCGGCGGTCCGCAGACCTATGTCCTCGGCGGTGCCTTCAACTGCGGCAAGGCCCAGCCGGGCCAGGTTGCGTCGGTCTCGCACGGTTGCCCTTCGGCCCTCTTCATGGGCGTCAACATTCTGAACACCACGCAGGAGGCCGGCCGATGACCGCCCGTACGAACAAGCCGCACGAGATCGTCGAGCGTGCCCTCGACCTGTCCCGCGCGGACGGGTGTGTGGTCATCGCGGACGAGCACTCCACCGCCAATCTGCGGTGGGCGGGCAACGCACTGACCACGAACGGTGTCACGCGCGGGCGCACCCTCACCGTCGTCGCGACCGTCGACGGCAAGGAGGGCACGGCGTCCGGGGTCGTCTCCCGTTCCGCCGTCACCACGGACGAGCTGGAGTCGCTCGTACGGTCGGCGGAGGCCGCCGCCCGCGGCGCGGGGCCGGCCGAGGACGCGCAGCCGCTGGTCACGGGGGTGCCCCAAGCGCCGGACTTCACCGACGCGCCCGCCGAGACCTCGTCGGCCATCTTCGCGGACTTCGCTCCGGCGCTCGGCGAGTCCTTCGCCCGCGCGCGTGCGGGCGGCCGCGAGCTGTACGGGTTCGCCAACCACGAGGTCGTCTCGACCTATGTGGGTACGTCGACGGGGCTGCGGCTGCGGCACGATCAGCCGAGCGGCACGCTGGAGCTCAACGCCAAGTCGCCGGACCGGGCGCGCTCGGCCTGGGCGGGACATTCGACCCGGGACTTCAAGGACGTCGACCCGGCGGCGCTGGACGCGGAGCTCGCCCGGCGTCTGGCGTGGGCGGAGCGCCGGATCGAACTGCCGGCGGGCCGGTACGAGACGCTGCTGCCGCCGACCGCGGTGGCGGATCTGCTGATCTACCAGATGTGGTCGGCCGCGGCCCGGGACGCGGCCGAGGGCCGCACGGTGTTCAGCAGGCCCGGCGGCGGCACCCGCGTCGGCGAGAAGCTCTCCGAGCTGCCGCTCACCCTGCGCAGCGATCCGCACGAGCCCGGTCTCGAGACGTCGCCCTTCCTCATCGCGCACGCCTCGGGCGACGACGCGTCCGTGTTCGACAACGGCCTGCCGCTGAACGCCACCGAATGGATCAGCGCGGGCGAGCTCAGGCATCTGACGACGACCCGGCACAGCGCGGGACTGACCGGTCTTCCGCTCGCGCCGTCGATCGGGAACCTGATCCTGGACGGCGGCGCCGACCGGTCCCTCGAGGAGATGGTCGCCGGCACCGAGCGCGGGCTGCTGCTCACCTGCCTGTGGTACATCCGGGAGGTCGACCCGGCGACCCTGCTGCTCACCGGCCTGACCCGGGACGGCGTCTACCTGGTCGAGAACGGCGAGGTCACCGGCGAGGTCAACAACTTCCGCTTCAACGAGTCACCGGTGGACCTGCTGGGCCGGGCGGCGGAGGCCGGGCGCACGGAAAAGACGCTGCCGAGGGAATGGAGCGACTGGTTCACTAGGGCCGCGATGCCCGCCCTGAGGGTGCCGGACTTCAATATGAGCTCCGTCAGTCAGGGCGTATAACCTCGTAGCCGGTGGTCGTTCGACTGCCCCAGGATCATCCAAGGAGATACGAGAACCGTGACGGACATCGTCGACGAGCTGAAGTGGCGCGAGCTCATCGCCCTCTCCACGGACGAGGACGCACTGCGCAAGGCGTTCGCGGACGGTCCTGTCACGTTCTATTGCGGCTTCGACCCGACCGCGCCCAGCCTGCACCTCGGCAACCTCGTGCAGATCCTGACGATGCGCCGGATCCAGCAGGCGGGCAACCGCCCGCTGGGCCTGGTCGGGGGCGCCACGGGGCTGATCGGCGACCCGAAGCCGACCGCGGAGCGCACGCTGAACGATCCCGAGGTGGTGGCCGGCTGGGTGGCGCGGCTGCGCGGCCAGATCGAGAAGTTCCTGGACTTCGAGGGCCCGCACGCCGCGACGATGGTCAACAACCTGGACTGGACCCAGGGCCTGTCGGCCATCGACTTCCTGCGGGACATCGGCAAGCACTTCCGGGTCAACAAGATGATCTCCAAGGAGGCCGTTTCCCGGCGGCTGCACTCGGACGCGGGTATCAGCTACACCGAGTTCAGCTACCAGATCCTGCAGGGCATGGACTTCCTGGAGCTCTACCGGAGGTACGGCTGCACGCTGCAGACCGGCGGCAGCGACCAGTGGGGCAATCTCACGGCGGGCGCGGACCTGATCCACAAGGTGGAGCCGCACGTCGCGGTGCACGCACTGGCGACGCCGCTGATCACCAAGGCGGACGGCACCAAGTTCGGCAAGACGGAGTCCGGCACGGTATGGCTCGACCCGGAGCTGACCACGCCGTACGCCTTCTACCAGTTCTGGCTGAACGCCGACGACCGGGACGTCTCGAAGTTCCTGCGCATCTTCAGCTTCAGGTCCCGCGAGGAGATCGAGGAGCTGGAGAGGCAGACCGAGGAACGCCCGCAGGCCCGCGCCGCCCAGCGCGCGCTGGCAGAGGAGCTGACGACGCTGGTGCACGGCGCCGACCAGACGACCGCCGTGGTCGCCGCGTCCAAGGCCCTCTTCGGCCAGGGCGAACTGGCCGAGCTGGACGACAGGACGCTGACCGCGGCCCTCGCCGAGGTGCCGCACATCCAGGTCGCCGAGCCGGGCCCGGTCGTGGACCTCTTCGCGGAGGTCGGTCTGGTGGCCAGCAAGTCCGCCGCGCGGCGCACGGTCAAGGAGGGCGGCGCGTACGTCAACAACGTCAAGGTGACCGCCGAGGATGCGGTCCCGGCGACGGACGACCTGCTGCACGGCCGCTGGCTGGTGCTGCGCCGCGGCAAGAAGAACCTGGCCGCGGTCGAGATCACCGGCGCCTGACCCCACGCCCGTACGCCTCGAGAAGGGGGCGGTCGCTCCGGCGGCCGTCCCCTTGTCCGCGGCGTCATGCCCGCTCTCTGCGCCTCCCCCTCATCGACGTGTACACCATCTCGCCCAGGAAGACGAGGACGACCGCGGCGGCGAGCTGCAGACCATGGCGGCCCCAGTCGATACCCCGGGTCTCCGCGATACCGATGGAGCGAGCGATCGCGTTGCCGATGATGCCGCCGATCAGGCCCATCAGAGTGGTCAGCCAGAGCGGGCTGTGCTGTTTGCCCGGCAGGATGAGCTTGGCCAGCAGGCCCAGCACGAATCCGACGATGATCGCCCACAACCAGCCCATGGCTGCCTCCTCGTACGGTGCGTGAGCAGTACGCCCAGTTTCGGGCTGTCCGCCATACGGCGCATGTCGGGTACGCCCGTACGCGGTAGACCGCAGCGCCTTCGCGCAGACAGACCGTGCCCCGGTCTCGAAGGCGGCGGATGCGCGGCGTAACGTTATGGGTGTTCGGGCCCGGCTTCTGACAGGGCGCGGGCGCGGTACGGGCTGGGGAGTGTCCGAGGCAGGCGGGTGGTGGAATGTGATGCGGAAGCTGAACAGCGGCGGTCACGCCGAGGTGTTCCGGATCACGGGTGCCCGGCAGGGTCTCGCGGCGGACGTACGCGGCCGGCAGCGCCGCTATGTCATCTCGATGGGCATCCGCACGGTCTCGGTGATCCTCGCGGCCACGCTGTGGAACGTCTCCCGGCCGGTCGCCGTGGTCGCACTCGTCCTGGGGGCCGTCCTCCCCTATGTCGCGGTCGTCATCGCCAACGCGGGGCGGGAGAACGCTCCGTCACTCCCGTCGACGTTCGTCAGTGCCCCGATGCGCCCCATGATCACTTCGCAGCAGGAGGAAGGCACCTCACGCCCGGGCGAAGCCACCCATGACAAGGGCGCCGCGGAATCCATCCCGGAAGACGTCCAGGCCGAATCCGCGGCGGGCGTCCGGAGCGAAACACGCGAAAGAACCTGATCACGGGCCCTCGCCAGGCGCTGAATCGCACCCGGCGCCAAGCTCAGGAAAAGCTCAGATCAATCATGTTGTTCCGGTGCCGGGCAATGGGTTACCCGTGACATACTGCGTACGCGCTCCGCATCCCCCGTCGGAGCGACAGACCGACGCCGGGCAGCTCCCCCCGTGGCTGCTCGGCGTCGCCTTTGATGAGCACGTTAGGGTCGTGGATGTGATGGTCCCTGACCCTGAATCGCCCATGTGTTCCGCCAAGGGCTGCCGTGCGGACGCCGTGTGGGTGCTCGCCTGGAACAACCCGAAACTGCACACGCCCGAGCGGCGCAAGACGTGGCTGGCGTGCGAGGAGCACCGCGAGCATCTGTCGAAGTTCCTGAGCGTGCGGGGGTTCTTGAAGGACGTGGTGAAGCTGGAGGAGTGGGAGTCCCCCGGCACCGGCACACCGACGGACTGAGTCAGCCGCCGATCGCCGACATCGGCCGCTCGGGCTGCAGGAACGACGGGTCGTCGAGCCCGGAACCGGCCTTCTTCCCCCACATCGCGAGCCGCCAGATCCGGGCGATCTCCTCGTCCGGGGCACCGGAGCGCAACGCCCCGCGCAGATCGGTCTCCTCGGTGGCGAACAGGCACGTCCGTATCTGGCCGTCGGCCGTCAGCCGCGTACGGTCGCAGGCCGCGCAGAAGGGCCGGGTCACCGAGGCGATCACGCCGACGCGGTGGGGGCCGCCGTCCACGATCCAGCGCTCGGCCGGGGCGGAGCCACGTTCCCCGGCGCCCTCGGGGGTCAGTTCGAAGCGGGTGCGCAGCGAGGCCAGGATGTCCCCCGCGGTGACCATGCCCTCGCGCTTCCAGCCGTGCTGGGCGTCCAGGGGCATCTGCTCGATGAAGCGAAGCTCGTAGTCGTGCTCGACGGCCCAGGCCAGCAGGTCGGGGGCCTCGTCGTCATTGAGGCCCGGCATCAGCACGGAATTGACCTTGACGGGCGCCAGCCCCTCCTCGCGGGCGGCCATGAGTCCCTCGATGACGTCCTTGTGGCGGTCCCGGCGGGTCAGCGCCTTGAAGACGTCCGGCCGCAGGGTGTCCAGTGAGACGTTCACCCGGTCGAGGCCCGCCGCCTTCAGAGCCGCCGCCGTCCGCCTGAGGCCGATGCCGTTGGTGGTGAGGGACATCTGCGGGCGGGGACTCAGCGCGGCGGCCCGCTCGACGATGCCGACGAGACCCGGGCGCAGCAGCGGCTCGCCGCCCGTGAAGCGGACCTCCTCGATCCCGAGGGAGGTGACCGCGATGTCGATCAGGCGGACGATCTCGTCATCGGTCAGCAGATCGGGCTTGGCCAGCCACTGCAGGCCCTCCTCGGGCATGCAGTACGTGCATCGCAGATTGCACCGGTCGGTCAGCGAGACTCTCAGGTCGGTGGCCACCCGGCCATAGGTGTCGATGAGCACGTGGGCCCCCTCCCTCGTCGCGATCACACATTTTCCGTTCACTGCGAGCCTACGTGACCGCACCGACACAGACCTCGGAACGAACCCACCAGACACACGGCGGCCGCGTCGTAGGGATCTACGACGCCGGCCGCCGTGTGCGGGTCCGTCAGTGCGCCCCGGTGCCGGTCAGCGACCGGACCTCCAGCTCCGCGTACTTTCCGGCGTCCGGCTCCTCCTTCGACAGGAGCGTGCCGAGCCAGCCCAGCAGGAAGCCGACCGGGATGGAGATGATCCCCGGGTTCTCCAGCGGGAACCAGTGGAAGTCGACGTCCGGGAACATCGACGTCTCCTTGCCGGAGACCACTGGCGAGAACAGCACCAGGCCGACGGCCGTGACCAGGCCGCCGTAGATCGACCACAGTGCGCCGCTGGTGGTGAACCGCTTCCAGAACAGGCTGTAGAGGATCGTCGGCAGGTTGGCGGAGGCGGCGACCGCGAAGGCGAGGGCGACCAGGCCCGCCACGTTCAGGTCACGGGCGAGGGCGCCCAGGGCGATGGACACGGCGCCGATGCCGACCGTCGCCCAGCGAGCCGCCCTCACCTCCTGCTGTTCGCTCGCCTGTCCCCGCTTGATGACGTTCGCGTAGATGTCGTGCGCGAACGACGAGGAGGAGGCCAGGGTCAGGCCGGCGACCACCGCGAGGATCGTGGCGAAGGCGACGGCCGAGATGGAGGCCAGCAGGATCGCGCCCCAGTTGGAGTCGACGCCTCCCAGATGCAGGGCGAGCAGGGGCGCTGCCGTGTTGCCCGCCTTGTTGGAGGCGATGATCTCGTCCGGCTTGATCAGCGCGGCGGCGCCGAAGCCAAGGGCGAGGGTCATCAGGTAGAAGGCGCCGATGAGGCCGATGGCCCAGTTCACGGACTTCCGGGCGGCCTTGGCGGTCGGCACCGTGTAGAAGCGGATCAGGATGTGCGGCAGTCCTGCGGTGCCGAGGACCAGGGCGATACCCAGGGAGATGAAGTCCAGCTTGGTCGTGCTGCTGGCGCCGTACTTCAGGCCGGGCTCCAGGAAGGCCGAGCCCTTGCCGCTGTTCGCCGCGGCCTTGCCGAGCAGGTCCGAGAGGTTGAAGTTGAACTTGAGGAGCACCAGGAAGGTCAGCAGCAGGGCGCCCACGATCAGCAGGACCGCCTTGACCATCTGCACCCAGGTGGTGCCCTTCATGCCGCCGATGGTCACGTACACGATCATCAGAACGCCGACGAGGGCGACGATGCCGATCTTGCCGCCGTCGCTGGTGATGCCGAGCAGCAGGGAGACCAGGACGCCCGCGCCCGCCATCTGCGCGAGCAGGTAGAAGATCGACACGACGATCGTGGAGGTGCCGGCCGCCGTGCGCACCGGGCGCTGACGCATGCGGTACGCCAGCACGTCGCCCATGGTGAAGCGGCCGGAGTTGCGCAGTGGCTCGGCGACCAGGAGAAGGGCCACCAGCCAGGCGACCAGGAAGCCGATGGAGTACAGGAAGCCGTCGTAGCCGGCGAGGGCGATCGCGCCCGCGATGCCGAGGAAGGACGCCGCGGACATGTAGTCGCCGGAGACGGCGAGACCGTTCTGGAAGGCGGTGAACTGGCGGCCGCCCGCGTAGAAGTCGACGGCGTTCCTGGTCTGGCGGCCCGCCCAGACAGTGATGACGAGGGTCGCGAGGACGAACACCGCGAACAGGGTGATGATCAGCGACCGGTGCTCGCTCGCCTCACCGGCGGCCAGGACGAGTTGGGGACTCATGCGTCGCCCTCCATCCGGGACTTGATGGCTTCGGCCTTGGGGTCGAGCTGCGCGGCCGCGTGCCGGGAGTACCACCACGCGATGAGGAACGTGGTGAGGAACTGGGCGAGGCCGAGCACCAGGGCGACGTTGACGTTGCCGAAGAGCTTGGTGCCCATGAAGCCGCCCGCGTAGTTCGACAGCAGGACGTAGACCAGGTACCAGGCGATGAACGCCACGGTCAGCGGGAAGGCGAACGACCGGTGGGAGCGGCGCAGTTCACCGAATTCGGCGCTCTCCTGGACCGTTGTGAACTCCTCGGTGGACGGCAGGCTGCGTGCTGCCCTCGAGGGGGGAGGTGCGTCGGTAGCCACGGAGTCTCCTCGCGTTGCGGGTGCGGTGACGGCGGTGGTCGGTCGGCGGCGAGTGTCGGTCGCCGATGGTCCGACAGGGGGCCTCGATGGTCCTCGTGCTCCCTGCACAAGGTCACGGCGCGGCGCGTGCACCGGTTCAACTCGCTTTAATTCTTTTTTACGTCGTCCTCCGAAGTCATTGCTGATCAGTCGGAGCGGCAGATAGCTTCGCCCTGCACCACCCGTCATGCACCTGCCGGACACCACCCGTGTTCCGGCTCGTTCAGTTTCCGGATGATGTGGAGATCCCATGGCTCATCTGCGTTCCAGACGCCGGCTCGCTCTCGCTGTGCCGGTCGTGCTGTCGCTCACCGCCTCCCTGGGCTTCCTGCCGGGTGCCGCGTCGGCGGCCCCGCGTGGCGCCACCACCGCTCAGAGCGCCGAGGGAACGGAACTCGCCTACGTCGTCAACACCCGGACGGACCGTCACACCATCTCCTCCGTGCAGCACGCGATAGCCGCGGCCGGCGGCTCGATCGTGGTGACGTACGACAAGATCGGTGTGATCGTCGTCCACTCCGCGAACCCCGACTTCGCCAAGACCCTGCGTACCGTTCGCGGGGTGCAGTCCGCGGGCGCGACCAGGACGGCGCCGCTGACGGCGGCCGGCACGACGGACGAGGGCGCCGCGCAGTACCTGACGAAGGCGCAGGCGACGAAGCTCGGGAACGCCTCGGCCGCCGCCGGTGAGAGCGAGCCCCTCGAGGCCGACCAGTGGGACCTGCGCGCGATAGGCGCCGACAAGGCGGCGAAGATCAACCCCGGCAGCCGCAAGGTCACGGTCGCCGTCATCGACACGGGCGTCGACGACACCCACCCGGACCTCGCCCCGAACTTCTCCGCGTCGCAGTCCGCGAACTGCGTCGGCGGCAAGGCGGACACCTCGTACGGCGCCTGGCGCCCGGCGAACCCCGACCACTACCACGGCACGCACGTCGCCGGTGAGATCGCGGCCGCCCGCAACGGCATCGGCGTCGCCGGTGTCGCCCCGAACGTCAAGGTCGCCGGCATCAAGGTGGCCGACCCGGTCACCGAGCTCTTCTACCCCGAGAGCGTCGTCTGCGCGTTCGTGTTCGCCGCCGACCACGGCGTCGAGGTCACGAACAACAGCTACTACGTGGACCCGTGGCTCTACAACTGCATGGACGACCCCGACCAGCGGGCCATCGTCGACGCGGTCGACCGGGCCCAGCTGTACGCCCAGCGCAAGGGCACCCTCAATGTGGCCTCTGCGGGCAACTCCAACGACGACCTCGACTCGCACGCCCTCGTCGACGCGTCCAGCCCCGACGACTCGACCGCGGTGACCCGCACGGTCGACCCGCACGAGTGCTTCGACGTCCCGACCCAGCTCCCGGGCGTCGTCACGGTCAGCGCGACCGGGGTCACGAACGCCAAGTCGTACTACTCCAGTTACGGCGACGGTGTGATCGACGTCGCGGCCCCGGGCGGCGACAAGTTCAAGATCCCGGACACGCCGTCGAAGAACGGCCGCATCCTCTCCACGATGCCGAACAACCAGTACGGCTTCCTGCAGGGCACCTCGATGGCGTCACCGCATGTCGCGGGCGTGGCCGCCCTTCTGAAGTCCGCCCACCCGTGGGCGACCCCGGCCCAGCTCCAGGCGCTGCTCAAGGCGCAGGCGGACAACCCGGGCTGCCCGACCGACCCCTACGACGGCGACGGCAACGGCGTCGTGGACGCGACCTGCGTCGGCGGCAAGCGCGTGAACGGGTTCTACGGCTTCGGGATCGTCAACGCCCTGCGTGCCGTCAAGTAGCCCTTCACCAACACCGAACCCCCCGCACGGCTTGCGACAACCGGTACAGCGAACGAACTGGAGACTCCATGACAGCGCCGCGCAAGCGCTCCCGCCGCCTCGTCGCTCTTCCCCTCGGGATGGCGATGGCGACCGCCCTCGCCTTCCTGCCCAACGTCACCGCGTCCGCCGCGGAGACGGCCCCGAAGGCGTCGACGGCGGATGCCACCTCGCTCAGCTACGTCGTCAACGTCCGGCCCGGGCACGGCACCTCGGCGCGTGTGAATCGGGCCATCGCCGACGCGGGCGGCACGGTCGTGGTCGCCTACGACGAGATCGGCGTGATCGTCGTCCACTCGTCGAACCCCGACTTCGCCAAGACCCTGCGCACGGTTCCCGGGGTGCAGTCGGCGGGCGCCACCCGCAACGCGCCCCTGCCCGCGCAGTCGACGACCGACGTGGGCACGCCCAAGGCGCTCACCGCCGAGGAGGTCGCGAGCGCGCAGGCGACCGACGGGCAGGACCCGCTGGAGCCCTTGCAGTGGGACCTGCCGGCCATCAAGGCGGACAAGGCGCACGAGAAGACGCTCGGCAGCCGCAAGGTCACGGTGGCCGTCATCGACACCGGCGTGGACGACACGCACCCCGACATCGCACCGAACTTCGACCGTGACGCGTCCGTCAACTGCGTCACGGGCAAGCCGGACACCACCGACGGGGCCTGGCGGCCGACCGCGGCGGAGAGCCCGCACGGCACGCATGTCGCGGGCGAGATCGCGGGCGCCAAGAACGGCGTCGGCATCACCGGTGTCGCGCCGGGGGTGAAGGTCGCCGGCATCAAGGTGGCGACGACGGCGGGCTACTTCTACACCGAGGCCGTCGTCTGCGGATTCGTCTGGGCGGCCGAGCACCACGTCGACGTCACCAACAACAGCTATTACACCGACCCCTGGTACTTCAACTGCGCCGACGACCCGGACCAGAAGGCGCTCGTCGACGCCATCACCCGGGCCTCGCGGTACGCGGAGCACAAGGGCACGGTCAATGTCGCGGCCGCGGGCAACGAGAGCTACGACCTCGACGCGGACTCCATCACCGACCCGGTCTCCCCGAACGACGGCACGCCGAGCGACCGGGTGATCGACCCGCACAAGTGCTTCGACGTCCCGACCCAGCTGCCCGGTGTGGTGACGGTCGCCGCGACGGGCGCGAAGGGCATCAAGTCGTCCTTCTCCAACTACGGCCTCGGTGTCATAGACGTGGCCGCTCCCGGCGGTGACTCCACCGCCTACCAGACCCCCGCCCCGCCGGCCACCAGCGGTCTGATCCTCGGCCCGCTGCCCGGCGGCAAGTGGGGCTACATGGCGGGCACGTCCATGGCGACCCCGCATGTCGTCGGGGTGGCCGCCCTCATCAAGTCGACGCATCCGCACGCGTCCGCCGAGCTGGTGAAGGCCATGCTGTACGCCGAGGCCGACGCGACGCCGTGCACGGACCCGTACGACATCAACAAGGACGGCAAGATCGACGCGGTGTGCAAGGGCTCGAAGAACCACAACGGGTTCTACGGGTGGGGCACCGTGAACGCGCTGAAGGCCGTCACGAAGTAGCCGTGCCGGCATAGGACCGCACACGTCGGGAGGGCCCGCCAGGGCCGGGCCCTCCCGACGTGTTGATCCAATACACCCTGCATAGTGCCCTCATGACGGATATCGACGTGGCGTGGGCGGCACTGGGCGGGGATCCGGCTCTGACGGCGAGGATCTCGACCGTCGTACGGGAGGGGGCGCTGCCCTCGCGGCTGACCGTACGGGAGATGGCGCGGGCCTGCGTCGGGGTGTGCGCGCTGGCCGCCGCCGAGTGGGGCGCGCGGCGGGCCGGACTGTCGGCGGTACCTGGCGTCCAGGCCGACGACGCGGCCGTGGCCACGGCTTTCCACAGCGAGCGGCATCTGCGGCTGGACGGCCGGGAACCCGTCAACTTCGCCCCGCTGTCCCGTTTCTGGCGCACCGCGGACGGATGGGTGCGCACGCATGCGAACTATCCCCATCACCGGGAGCGGCTGCTGGCGGTGCTCGGACTGGCGGCGGACGCGTCCGTGGAGACGGTGGCCGCGGCACTCTCCGAGCGGTCGGCCGTCGAGGTGGAGGAGAGCGTGTACGCGGCCGGCGGACTGGCGATCGCGCTGCGCACGCCTCAGGAGTGGGCGGCGCACGAACAGGGGCACGCCGTCGCCGCACACCCGCTGGTGGGCCGTGAGCGGCTCGACGACGCGCCCGTACGACCGCTCGTGCCGCTCTCCGGTGAGCCGCTGCTGCCGGCCGCGGGCCTCCGGGTGCTGGACCTCACCCGGGTCATCGCCGGACCGGTGGCCACCCGCACACTGGCGCTGCTCGGCGCGGACGTGCTGCGCATCGACAGCCCGCAGCTGCACGAACTCCCGGACCAGCACGCCGACATGGACATCGGCAAGCGGTCCGCCGTGCTCGACCTGGCGGCGCCCGCGGACCGCCGGAGCTTCGAGGAACTGCTCGCGCAGGCGGACGTGGTCGTCACGGGTTACCGGCCCGGCGCGCTCGAGCGGTTCGGGCTGGCTCCCGGGCACCTGGCCGAGCGGCGCCCGGGCCTGGTGGTGGCGCAGTTGTCGGCGTGGGGCGCGTACGGACCGTGGGGCGGGCGGCGCGGCTTCGACAGCCTGGTGCAGGTCGCCACCGGGATCGCGGTGACCGAGGGGTCCGCCGAACGTCCTGGCGCGCTGCCCGCGCAGGCCCTCGACCACGGCACGGGGTATCTGCTGGCCGCGGCGGTCCTGAGGTCCCTCACCGACCAGTCGGAGGAGGGCGGCAGCCGCGCCGTGCGGCTCGCGCTCGCACGGACGGCGGCCTGGCTGACGGACGAGACCACCGAGGACGCGGGGCACCCCGGGCACGGCGAAGCGGCGTACAAGGACGCCGGCCCCTGGCTCGCGGAGACCGGCAGCGTGCTGGGCAGACTCCGGTACGCCCGCCCACCGGTCCGCTTCACGGACGGCCCCACGGACTGGACCCGCCCACCGGGCCGGTGGGGCCGGGATCCCGCACGGTGGAGTGCCTCTACCGTCTGAGTCGGGTGAGTCAGGAGGCCGTCTCCACGTCCTGCTTGCCGCCATGCTGCCGCAGGTGGGGCGGGCTGCCCCGGCGGGCGCCCTGCCCGGAGAGGCGCTCCGACGCGCCACCGGGCCGCGGCCGGTCTGCCCCACGCCCCGGGACACCGCGGCACGGGCCCTGCGCGCCGGGGCGCGCCGCCTGCGCGGGTGCCGTGGCCGCCGGCGGGCTGCCGCTGGGCTACTCCAGCGCGCGTCCCACGTGCCGGGGCGCCCCGTCGTGCGAAGTGCGGCAGCCACACGACCTGCCCGCCGCACCGCCGCCACTGGCCGCGGACGTCCTGCCCCACGCCCCGGGACACCGCGGCACGGACCCTACGCGCCCGGACGCCCCGCCGTGCGAAATGCGGCAGCCACACGACCTGCCCGCCGCACCGCCGCCACTGGCCGCGGACGTCCTGCCCCACGCCCCCGGACACCGCGGCACGGACCCTACGCGCCGGGGCGCCGCGCCGGTGCAGCGGCGATCCTGCTTCTCGCTGCGCTGGTGCCGTGCGCGCTCGCTTCGGCCGCACCGGTGCGGATGCGGCCCGCTGCCGACACGCGGGCCTTGGTTCCGCCGCGCCGGTCCGGAGCCGCTACGGATCGTCGGCGCCGGCCCGCGGGGCGGCGTGATCAGGCGCCAGCGACGAGCACCTTGAGGGCGGTGCGCTCGTCCATCGCCTTGTAACCCTCCGGTACGCCCTCCAGACCGACCGTCCGGTCGAAGACCGGCGAGGGGTCGATGGTGCCGTCGAGGACGTCGGGCAGCAGCTCGGGGATGTACGCGCGGACGGGGGCCACGCCGCCGCGCAGGGCTATGTTCCGGTCGAACATGACGCTCAGGTCCACACCGGTGCCGCTGCCGTGCGGGACGCCCACGAAGCCGATGGCACCGCCGTCACGGGTGATGTTCACCGCGGTCCGCATGGACTGCTCGGTGCCGACGGCCTCGACGACGGCGTGCGCCCCCTGGCCGCGGGTGAGCTCGCGGACGGCCTCCACGGCCGCTTCCCCGCGCTCGGCGACGACGTCCGTGGCTCCGAAGCGGCGCGCGATGTCGGTCCGGACCTCGTGGCGGCCGAGCGCGACGATCCGCTCGGCGCCGAGGCGCTTGGCGGCCAGCACGGCGCACAGTCCGACGGCCCCGTCACCGACCACGGCGACCGTGGTGCCCGGACGGACTCCCGCCCCGAGGGCGGCGTGGTGCCCGGTGCCCAGGACGTCGGAGAGCGTCAGCAACGCGGACAGCAGACGGTCGTCGGAGGCGGCCTCCTTGGGCAGCCGGACGAGGGTGGCGTCGGCGAAGGGCACGCGCACCGCCTCGCCCTGTCCGCCGTCGGAGCCGACCGAGCCCCAGAAGCCACCGTGCTCGCAGGAGGTGGTGAGGCCCTCACGGCAGTAGTCGCAGGCGCCGTCGGACCACATGAAGGGCGCCACGACGAGGTCGCCACGCTGGATGCCGGTCACCTCGGAGCCGGTCTCCTCGACCGTGCCGAGGAACTCGTGACCGATGCGCTGCCCGGGCTTCCGGGACGCCTCACCGCGGTACGCCCACAGGTCGCTGCCGCAGATGCAGGCCCGCAGCACCCGGACGACCGCGTCGGTGGGCCGCTGCACCACGGCGTCGGGCACGTCCTCCACGCGCATGTCGTAGGGGGCGTGGATGGTGGTGGCGCGCATGTCGAGGGTCCTTCTCGTGCGATCGGTACTGTGCGGGTGCGCTCAGGGGGTGGGCGAGCGCACTTCACCGTACGTCGCCGTCGGCGCCCGTCGTCGTCGAGGGTGCCCGCGGCGGTCTCACCCGGCGGGCTCCCCCGCGACCAGTACCGCCGTGCCGACGGGCGCCGCCGCCGGCTGCCAGCCCGGACCGCGGAAGACCCGCCCGGCTCGCTCGCGCCAGCTGCTCGCCGCCCTGATGTCCTGGGCGATGGCCACGTACTCGTGCGTGGCGACCTTCAGCGGGTTGTACGTGTCGATGTTCTTGGTCAGCCCGTAGACGGGCCGGTCGGTCTCCGGGACGAAGGAGTGGAACAGCCGGTCCCAGACGATGAGGATGCCGCCGAAATTGCGGTCCAGGTAACCGCCTTGGGACGCGTGGTGGACCCGGTGGTGCGAGGGCGTGTTGAAGACGAACTCGTACCAGCGGGGCATCCTGTCGATGCGCTCGGTGTGGATCCAGAACTGGTACACCAGGTTCACGGAGGAGCAGAACGCCAGCGCGGCCGGGTGGACGCCGGCGGCGACCAGGGGCACGTAGAAGGGCCACGCGGTGAGCGACGTCCAGGGCTGGCGCAGCGCGGTGGAGAGGTTGAACTTCCGACTGGAGTGGTGGACGACATGGCACGCCCACAGGATCCGGATCACATGGTGCCCGCGGTGGGACCAGTAGTAGAAGAAGTCCTGCGCGAGCAGCATGAGCAGGACGGTCCACCACAGGACGGGGATGCGCAGGGGAGTCAGCTCGTAGACGGCGCTGTAGATCAGGACGATCGGGATCTTCCACAGAAGGTCGAAGAAGAGGCTGCCGAACCCCATGCCGATGCTGGTCGCGGCGTCCTTGGCGTCGTATCCCGCGGCGTCCTCGTCGGGATGGAACCGGTAGCTCACCATCTCGACCACGGTGAGCAGCACGAAGGCGGGTATCGACAACAGCACGGCATCGGGCAGATTCGGCATGGGTGCACGGTAGAGCCGCCGGTCGGCCGGGGCCAGAGGTCGTTACCGACAAGTATGGCCGGGCGTGTGCGCACGCCCGCCGGTGCACCGGCCTACGAGCCGGCGTGACCGGACGACAGGCGGGTCGCTTCCCGGGGGAACGTCTCCGGTCCCCCGCTTCGTGGCCTCACGCCCCGACCGCCCCCAGCAACGTCCCGGCGGCATAGGTGACCCCCATCGCCAGCGCCCCGCCCGCCATGTTCCGCGCCACGGCCTGCCCCGGCCTCGCCGCTCCCAGCCGGGCGCTGGTCCAGCCGGTGACGAACAAGGCGGCCAGGACCGACACCACTGTCACCGGCACCCTCAAGGCCGCGGGCGGCAGGACGATCGCCAGCAGCGGCAGCAGCGCTCCCACCGTGAACGCCAGGAAGCTCGCCCACGCCGCGTGCCAGGGATTGGTGAGCTCGTCGGGGTCGATGCCGAGCTCCACGCGGGCGTGGGCGCGCAGCGCGTCCCGTGCCGTCAGCTGGACCGCCGCCTCGCGGGCGACCTCCCGGGACAGACCCCGGTCCTCCAGCAACTCGGTCAGCTCCTCGAGTTCGGCTTCCGGCTGTTCCCGCAGTTCCCGCCGCTCCAGTGCCAACGCGGCCTTCTCGGAGTCCCGCTGGGCCGACACCGACACGTACTCGCCCGCCGCCATGGACATCGACCCGGCCAGCAGCCCCGCCAGCCCTGCCGTCAGGAGGGTGGAGCGTGCGGTCGTCGCACCCGCCACGCCCACGACGAGGCCCGCGGTCGAGACGATCCCGTCGTTCGCACCGAGGACGGCGGCCCGCAGCCAGTTCAGCCGGGAGCCCAGTGCGCCTGCGTGGGCTTCGTCGTGCGTGGGTTCCATCACATCGGGAGGATGGCACCCCGAACGCCCCCTCCGCAGCACCGACTCGGCCCGCCGGTGCCCCAGCGGCATCGAGATCGTCGCGTCCGCCCGAGGTTCCGGTAGTGCGGCCCTCGCCGTCCGCTCCTTGTCGCGACGGTCCGCGAGCGCCGTCTGACGGGACGAATGTTCCTGCCTGCTCAACAGGTGCGTGGGACGACGGGCGGCTGTTCGTCACATCCGTACGGGCGTTGGTCCGGGACTCGGGCACCCCGTGCCCCACGCGAGGGGCGCCCGCGGTTTCCGACACTCCGGCAGATTCCCTTCCTGAAAGTCCCACAGGGGAACAACCCGGACATCGGCGGGCGTCCCCGCCCTCGGGCGGGATGCGAACTCACGTGCAGGGCTGAGGGGTTGTGCTCCTCGCGCGCGAGCGGGGCGTGAACCGGCCGTCCGGGTGCGGGCGCGCGCGGGACTGTCGGTCGCGGCCCGTATCCTCAATGACCATGCTCGAAGACCCTACGACCGCAGCGTCTCCGGCCTCTTGGCCCGCCGCCTATCCGGAGGGGTACGCGGTCGTCGACGTGGAGACCACCGGCCTCGCCCGGGACGACCGGATCATTTCGGCGGCCGTCTACCGGCTGGACGCGCGCGGCGAGGTCGAGGACCACTGGTACACGCTGGTCAACCCGGAGCGCGATCCGGGCCCCGTATGGATCCACGGGCTGACGAGCGATCTGCTCGAAGGTGCGCCGCTCTTCGGCGACATCGCCGAGGAGTTCGCGGGCCGGCTCGCGGGCCGGGTCCTCGTCGCGCACAACGCGGTCTTCGACTGGTCGATGATCGCCCGGGAATACGCGCGCGCGGAGCGCGAGGCACCGGTCCGTCAGCGGCTGTGCACCATCGCGCTCTCCAAGGAACTGGGCCTGCCGCTGGCCAACCACAAACTGCAGACGCTGGCGGCGCACTTCGGTGTCGTCCAGCAGCGGGCGCACCATGCCCTGGACGACGCCCGCGTACTGGCCGAGGCGTTCCGGCCCAGCCTGCACGCCGCCGCACGCGGGGGTGTACGGCTGCCGCTGCTGGAGTGCCGCCCGCTGACCGAGTGGTCCGCCTCCACCACCATCGGCCGGCAGGCCTCCGGCGGCTACCGGCCGGTCACCTGGCGGCCCTCCCGCAGGCGCCCCGCCTGCCCCTACCCCAACCCGGGCCGTTACGAAGAGGGCAAACCGCTCAAGCAGGGCATGCGGGTGGCGTTCTCCGGCGACACGTCCGTCGACCGCGAGCTGCTCGAGGACCGGGCCGTCGAGGCGGGGCTGCACGTGGCGACGAGTCTGTCCCGGCTCACCAGCCTGCTCGTGACCAACGACCCCGACTCGGGCACCACCAAGACGGTCAAGGCGCTCCAGTACGGAACGCCGGTGGTGGACGAGGCGGCCTTCGGTCAGCTGCTGCGGGATGTCGAGCCCGCGGATACGCGGGCGAAGGCGGCCGCCGCCGCGCCGGAGGGCCGCTGACGGACGTACGGGTGATTGCCGTGCGACTCGCCCCGCGCCCGCTCGCCCGCGCGACGGCGAGAGCCCAACCTGTGGCGCATGGCGAGATGTGAAGTGTGCGGCAACGACTACGGAATGACCTTCGAGGTGCATGCGCAGGGCGAGGTGCATGTCTTCGACTGCTTCTCCTGTGCCATCCACCGCATGGCACCGATCTGTGAACACTGTCGTGTTCAGATCATCGGTCAGGGAGTCGAAGCGGACGGCCACTGGTACTGCGGAGCCCACTGCGCCCGGGCGGAGGGGAGGGTGGGGATCGTCGACCGGGTCTGAGACACCCCGGTGACGGCACCCCACGTTCCGAGATGTACGGTCGTGGGGTGTACCGCTTCCTGTTGTCCCGGCAATGGGTGATCCTCACCCTTGTCGCTCTCGCGCTCATCCCGACGATGATCGAGCTGGGCTTCTGGCAGCTGCACCGCCACGAGCACAAGGTGGCGCTGAACAAGGTGATCGCCGACTCGCTCGCGGCGATGCCGGTACCGGCCGAGTCGCTCACCTCGCCCCGGGCGACCGTCGCCCACAAGGACCTGTACCGCCGGGTCACGGCCAAGGGCACCTTCGACACCGCGCACGAGGTCGTCGTACGCCGTCGTACCAGCTCCTCCGGCGAGGTCGGTTACCACGTCCTGACCCCCTTCGTCCTGGACGACGGCAAGGTCCTGCTGGTCAACCGGGGCTGGATCCCGGCGGACGGTCCGCAGACCGCGTTCCCCAAGATCCCTGCGCCCGCTCCGGGTGAGGTCACCGTCACGGGCCGGCTGATGCCGGACGAGACGACCGCGGAGAGCGGGATCAAGAACGTACGGGGTCTGCCCGACCGCCAGGTCATGCTGATCAACAACACCCAGCAGGCCCAGAGCCTCGGCAAGCAGGTCCTCGGCGGCTACATCGAAATGACCGCGCCCGCCCCCAAGGGCGGGAGCCCCGAGCTGATCCCCGCCCCCGAGCACAGCGACATCGGGCCGCACATGGCCTACGCCGTCCAGTGGTGGCTGTTCTCGGCGGGCGTGCCCTTCGGCTGGTTCGTCCTGGCCCGCCGGGAGGCCCGTGAACGCGCCGAGGCGGCCGAGGAGCCGAGCGAGGAACCGGCGCCGGCCACGGTCTGACCGGCCACCTTTCGACGGCACTCGGGCGCCGGGAGCACCTGTCCGCCGTACGGGACGCACGGAACCGCTGCGGCGAGGAATGTGCGAGACCGGGAAAACCGGGCAGACGCAGAACGTGCGGGGCGGACGCAGGCGTCAGGGCTGGGCGGTGCGTCCGCCTCGCGGCCGAGTACACGGCGGGAACCTCCCCGGGCCTGCGGCGATCTCCGCATGGGGACCGCACTCGCCCTCGAAGAGGCGAGACGGCAGGATGGGGCCATGGATCTTGGACTGAAGGACCGTGTGTACGTCGTCACCGGCGGCACCCGCGGGCTGGGCAACGCCACCGCGCGGGAGCTCGTCTCCGACGGGGCGAAAGTGGTTCTCACGGGCCGCGACGAGAAGCGGGTCGCGGAAGCCGCGGCCGAACTGGGGGCCAACGCGGTGGGGGTGGCCGCCGACAACGCCGACGCCGGGGCGCCGGACCGCCTGATCGCCGCGGCCCGCGAGCACTTCGGCGGCTTCGACGGCATCCTGATCAGCGTCGGCGGACCGGCTGCCGGCTATGTCGCCGACAACACGGACGAGCAGTGGACGGCCGCCTTCGAGTCGGTGTTCCTGGGCGCGGTGCGACTGGCCCGTGCGGCCGCCGCGGAGCTTGCAGAGGGCGGCGTCATCGGTTTCGTGCTGTCCGGGTCCGTGTACGAGCCGATCCCGGGCCTGACCATCTCCAACGGTCTGCGTCCGGGGCTCGCGGGCTTCGCCAAGTCCATCTCCGACGAGCTGGGCCCTCACGGCATCCGCGTCGTCGGTCTGCTCCCGGCCCGCATCGACACGGACCGGGTGCGCGAACTCGACGCGCTCTCCGCCGATCCGGAGGCCACACGCGTGGCCAACGAGTCCCGCATCCCGCTGCGCCGCTACGGCACAGCGCAGGAGTTCGGCCGCACGGCCGCGTTCCTGCTGTCCCCCGCGGCGTCGTATCTGACGGGCATCATGGTTCCGGTGGACGGCGGGGCCCTGCACGGCTTCTGAAGCACGGGCACACCCCGGCGGCCCCCGGCCGCCGGGGTGTCAGCTCACCCGCTGGGCCCGGCGCCTGACCCCGGCCAGCCGCACCTCGGCGGGCAGCGCCGCAAGTCCGGCGGAGTCGCGGGCGCGGGCCAGCGCACCGGTGGTCAGGCGGTGCAGCACATCCCCGGGGTCCGCGTGGGGCGCCAGCAGCAGTCGTACCCGCGCCTCGGGTGCGCTGCGCCGTCCGGTCAGCACCACGTGCGCCCGTTCGACGCCGTCCAACTGCCCTGCCTCACCGGCGAGTACGCTCTCCAGGGCCCGCCCGCGCAGCAGGGCGCCCTCGCCGTCGCCGGTGTCGACGAGCACTTCCATGAGCCGGTGCCGGCGCAGCACCGCCCACAGCCACACCAGGGCGAGCAGAACGGCCACGGCGAGCACGGCGATGACGGTCGGCCACCACCAACCCTGGTCACGCCACCGGGTGCGCTCGGCGTCGCTCAGCAGGACGTCGTGCGGGCCCTGGTGGATCCACCAGGAGGACGGCCGCACACCGAGGCCGACGGCGAGCACGGAACCACCGAGGACGACCAGGACCAGGCCGACCACTCCGATCAGTACACGGTTGACCATCCGCAGCACCGCGCCTCACCCCTTCCGTCCGGCTCGCCGCACGTGCACCGACAGCGCGGGCGGTCTGCGGAGCCCGAGACTCCGGACCGTGTCGGTGAGCTTCCTGTCCAAGTCGGCGCGTACGTCGTCCAGTTCCCGGGAGCGGGCCACCGCCCGCACATCCGCCCTGTCGCGTCCCAGGCGGACGTGTACCGACTGCACTCCGGAGACCTCCATGGCCCGCTCGCGCAGTACCCTCGCGGCGGCGTGCCGGTGCAGACCGGCCCTCACGTCGGTGTGCGCCGGGTCCATCGTCAGTACACCGCGCAGTCCGGGCGCCACGGCGAGCACCAGCAGCGCGACGCCGAGGGCCGCGACCACGCCCCCGCCGACCAGTACCCAGGTGCTGTCGAGGGGCTGCTCGGCCAGCCTGTGGGCGAGGGTCCGGCGCCAGGGCATGGCCGACCGGTGAGCCCTGACGGCCACCACGTCGTACAGGAAGAGGCCCCCGCCGATCAGGAGGAGCAGCGCGACGACGCACGCGGGACCCCGGCGCACCGACCAGAAGCGGCTCCCTCCGCGGCCCGCGCCGTCCACCGGTTCGTACGCCGCAGCGGACGCGGACTGCCCGAGCCGGCTGTCCGCGGTCTTCTCCATGACCGGGAGCCTCTGGGTGCTCCCGGTGCCTTGGGACTCGCTCATTGCGTCCTCCCGTGTGCCGGGACGGGATGCGGCCGCTCCACCCGGACGGCGACCTCATGCACCTCCGTCCCCCGCCAGAGCGCCTACCCGCTCGGAGCCCTGCCGACGCACCGCACGGCGTCGGCCGCCCCTGTCGTGGGCGTGGCCGAGTTCGACGCCGCCGCCGAAGCGGGCCGTGCGGGGTGGACGACGACGGTGGCGCGCGGCGGCACGGCGCCGGGCGACAGGGGCCGAGCGCCACCTGCCGCGCCCGCGCCGCCTGCGCGGCGATCTTCGCGACGACGCGGTCCGCCGACCGGGGGGCGCCGTGCTCGGCCGGAGCAACGACGCCGGGACGCCCGGGTCAACGAGCCCGCAGGCCGTCCCTAGTCGCCGATCCCGGCCAGGTCCCGCAGCCGGCGGGCCTGCGCGGCCCGCTCCGCGGCGCGCTGCTCCTCGTACGTCCGCTCGGGGGCGCCGCGCAGCAGCGTCTTGGTCTCGATCACCGCGTCCCGGGGCGCGGCGAGCAGTGCGGACGCCAGGTCCCGCACGGTGTCGTCGAGCTGCTCACGCGGCACGGCGAGGTTCGCGAGCCCGGTGTTCACGGCCTCCTCGGCCAGGACGAAGCGGCCCGTCACACAGATCTCCAGGGCGCGGGCATAGCCGACGAGGCCCACCAGCGGACGGGTGCCTGTGAGGTCCGGTACGAGGCCGAGGCTCGTCTCGCGCATGGCGAACTGCACGTCGTCCGCGACGACGCGCAGGTCACAGGCAAGGGCGAGCTGGAACCCCGCGCCGATCGCGTGGCCCTGAACCGCGGCGATGGACACGATGTCGTTGCGCCGCCACCAGGTGAACCCTTCCTGGAACTCGGCGATGGCCGCGTCCAGCTCCGCGTCGCTGCCGCGCGCGAGATCCACGAAGGTGGGTTCGCCTTCGATCCCCTCGGGCGTGAACATCTGCCGGTCGAGCCCCGCCGAGAACGACTTGCCCTCGGCGCGCAGCACGACCACCCGCACGGAACCGGGCAACGCACGCCCGGCCTCCGCCAACGCCCGCCACAGAGCGGGGCTCTGGGCATTGAGCTTGGCCGGGTTGACCAGCGTCACCGTGGCGATCGCCTCGTCGACGGCGAGCTGTACGCCGTCCTTGTCGAGTACCGGTTTGAGTGAAGCCATGGGGCGCCTCCGATGGGTACGGTCAGGAGCGGGTGCCGTCCCGCGGCATCCACAAGTGACTGCACAGTAACCACCCGGCCGATCACCTGACCGACCGGGTGGCCACCACCGAAGCCGATGGGCCGCCCGGCGTCAGGCCGACGTGGCCTTCTTGCCCCGCGTCGCCCCGCCACGCCCACGAAGCGTGACGCCCGACTCGCTGAGCATCCGGTGCACAAAGCCATACGAGCGGCCGGTCTCCTCGGCCAGCGCCCGGATGCTCGCACCGGAGTCGTACTTCTTCTTCAGGTCTGCCGCGAGCTTGTCGCGCGCGGCGCCGGTCACCCGGCTGCCCTTCTTCAGAGTCTCGGCCACCCGTGCCTCCTCATGGGAAGTGCGCTCTGGTCCCCTCATGATCACCCCTCGGGAGCGCGATGGCCACCCATTCGGCAAGGTCCGTGCGACACGGTTTTGACGACAGGAGCCCATCCCCACGAGTGGAATCCACGATTCCGCCCGGTGGTGTCCGTGCGCCCGAACGGGTTTTTCCGGGAACCACCAGGTCAGCGGCACACACCGGCCGAACCCGTGCGGTGAAAGGGCTCGGCGGCAAAATCGGTGTACGACACACCTCGGTACGAGGAGATCTCACACAGATGATGGATCACGGATCGGCCGAATGATCCATACGTCGTGGATCAACCATTCGATCAAACGGCTCTGACCGCCCCGAGCACGGAAGGGTCAGGCCAGCGTGACGAGGTCCGCGTAGTCCGAGCCCCACAGGTCCTCGACGCCGTCGGGCAGCAGGATGATCCGCTCCGGCTGGAGCGCCTCGACCGCGCCCTCGTCGTGGGTGACGAGGACGACCGCGCCCTTGTAGGTGCGCAGCGCGCCGAGGATCTCCTCGCGGCTGGCCGGGTCGAGGTTGTTCGTCGGCTCGTCCAGGAGCAGCACGTTCGCCGAGGACACCACCAGGGTGGCGAGGGCGAGACGGGTCTTCTCGCCGCCGGAGAGGACACCGGCCGGCTTGTCGACGTCGTCGCCGGAGAACAGGAACGAGCCGAGCACCTTGCGGACCTCGACGAGGTCCATGTCGGGGGCGGCGGAGCGCATGTTCTCCAGGACCGTGCGGTCCGGGTCGAGGGTCTCGTGCTCCTGGGCGTAGTAGCCGAGCTTGAGGCCGTGACCGGGCACGACGGCACCGGTGTCCGGCTGCTCCACACCGCCGAGCAGACGCAGCAGGGTGGTCTTGCCGGCGCCGTTGAGGCCGAGGATGACGACCCGGGAGCCCTTGTCGATGGCCAGGTCGACGTCGGTGAAGATCTCCAGCGAGCCGTACGACTTCGACAGTCCCTCGGCCATCAGCGGGGTCTTGCCGCAGGGCGCGGGCTCCGGGAAACGGAGCTTGGCGACCTTGTCGGACTGGCGGGCGGCCTCCAGTCCGGCCAGCAGCTTGTCCGCACGGCGGGCCATGTTCTGCGCGGCGACCGTCTTGGTGGCCTTGGCGCGCATCTTGTCCGCCTGCGCGTTCAGCGCGGCGGCCTTCTTCTCGGCGTTCTGCCGCTCGCGCTTGCGGCGCTTCTCGTCGGCCTCGCGCTGCTGCTGGTAGAGCTTCCAGCCCATGTTGTAGATGTCGATCGCGGCACGGTTGGCGTCCAGGTAGAACACCTTGTTGACGACCGTGTCGACCAGGTCCACGTCGTGCGAGATGACGATGAAGCCGCCGCGGTAGGTCTTGAGGTAGTCGCGCAGCCAGACGATCGAGTCGGCGTCCAGGTGGTTCGTCGGCTCGTCGAGCAGCAGCGTGTCCGCGTCGGAGAACAGGATGCGGGCCAGCTCGATACGCCGGCGCTGACCGCCGGAGAGCGTGTGCAGGGGCTGGCCCAGCACACGGTCGGGCAGGTTGAGCGCGGCGGCGATGGTGGCGGCCTCGGCCTCGGCGGCGTACCCGCCCTTGGTGAGGAACTCGGTCTCCTGGCGCTCGTACTGCTTGAGGGCCTTCTCGCGGGTCGAGCCCATGCCCGTGGCGATGCGCTGTTCGTTGTCGCGCATCTTGCGGATCAGCACGTCCAGGCCGCGCGCGGAGAGGATGCGGTCCCGGGCCAGCACGTCCAGGTCGCCCGTGCGCGGGTCCTGGGGGAGGTAGCCGACCTCGCCGGAGCGGGCGACGGTGCCCGCGGCGGGGATGCCCTCGCCCGCGAGGACCTTGGTGAGCGTGGTCTTGCCTGCTCCGTTGCGGCCGACGAGGCCGATGCGGTCGCCCTTGGCGACGCGGAAAGTGGCGTTCTCGATGAGGATGCGGGCACCGGCGCGCAGCTCGATACCGGAGGCGGAGATCACGGACAGACTCCAGAGCGGGTGAGGACGGGACGGACGGCTGAGGGCGTTCCCGCCGTCTAATGCGCGAGGAGAATGGCCATGGGCCCAGTCTAACGGGGTCGGGCAAGCGCTTTTCGGGTGTGCGGACGTTCGGGACTGTGATGCTCGTTGCCCTGTCCGCCGCGCCTCCGCGCACGCCCGGCGCGCAATGCAGGCGCGACGCCGCGCATAAGGCTGCGACGCGCCCGGTGTGTCCCCCGTTCGTGCCATGGGCCCGGCGCAGGGCTTCTGGGAGGGTACGAGGATGGCGTCACGGGACGGCGTGCTGCGCCCGGCAGGGGGCCCGCCGGGCGTACCGGCCGGGTCCGGGGGCGTTGTCAGTGCCCGGTGCCAGACTGACCGGCAGGCCGTGGTTCCGGCCGACCGGACGAACCGAGGGAGTGATCGGGATGGCGGGTATGGACGGCAGGCGTCCGAGCATCTACCCGACGCTGCTGTATGCGGACGCCAAGGCGGCGATCAGGCAGCTGACGGAGGCCTTCGGCTTCACGGAGCTGTCGGTGTACGAGGGGGAGGACGGCTCGGTGCTGCATGCGGAGCTGGTCCAGGGCAACGGAGCGGTGATGCTCGGCTCGAAGGGCCGGGGCGGCACCTTCGACCAGGCGATGAAGGGCGCGGGCCCGGGCGGGGTCTACATCGTCGTGGACGACGTCGACGCGCACCACCGGCGGGCCGTGGAGCACGGCGCGGAGATCCTCATGCCGCCGACGGACCAGGACTACGGCTCGCGGGACTACATGGCGCGGGACGCCGAGGGCAACATCTGGAGCTTCGGCACCTACGCCCCCGAGATCCCGGCCTGACCCACGGTCAGCTGCCTCCCGTGTGGACCTGGAACGCGGCCCGGCGCACGGCCTTGGCAAGCGCCGGGTCCGGGTGGGCGGCGGCGAGCGCGACCAGGACCTGCACGGTGCGGGGATGCCCGATGGCACGCACTTCGTCGAGCAGCGCGGGCACGGTGGGCTGCACGGCGGATTCCAAGTGACGGACGAGCAGGGGGGCTTCGCCGTGGTCGGCGACGGCCGCGGCGGTGTCGACCCAGAGCCAGGTGGACTCCTGGCGGGTGAGCACCTCGTGGGCTTCCTCGGGGTCGGCGCCCTCCTGCTCGGCGAGCCAGAGCAGGGCGTAGGGGCGCAGCGGGGTCTCGTCCGAGGCGGCGCGCACCTCGGGTTCGGCGGGCGCCCCGACCACGCGCAGCGCCTCGAAGGCCAGGCCGCGCAGCAGGGCGTCCTCGCCGCGGGCGGCGTCCAGGAGCTCGGTGACGGCGCTGCCGACCGTGCGCGCCGCGAGCCAGGCCCGGTACTCAGCGCGGGCCGCGTTCGGTCGCAGCTGTGCGCAGCCGCGGAGCATGTCCTCGGCGTTCTGCTCGATGTTCCCGGCCGGGCTCTGCGCGGCGACGCAGATCTGCTCCAGCTTCACCCAGACCGCCCAGCTGCCGAGCGGGGTGAGGGTGGCCTGCCCGTCGGCGCAGGTGAGGGCGCCGACGTAGGCGAGCGCGTCGAGGGCCCAGTCGAGCAGAGGCGCGAGCTCGGCGCCCTCCGCCGGGTCGTGGACCGGCGCCTCGCCGGATACGGAATCAGCAGACGCGGCGTGCAGCACCTGCGGATAGGGGTCGTGGGCGGCGGACGGGGCGTACGGCACCTCGCACCGTTCCGTGCGCAGTTCGGTGACCCGCTGGCGAAGCAGGTCGAGCAGCTGCTCGACGGGCACGGGGCCCGCGGACAGCTGCAGGAAGGAGAGCACCTGGGGCATGGCCGAGACGGCCTCGGCGACAGCGGCGTGCTCCCGGTCGGCGGGTTCGGGACAGGCGAGCGACCAGGCGTCGAAGAGGGCGACCCAGCCGCGCAGCACCGCGGAGTCGTCGCGGTTCCAGGCACGCAGCCGCCAGCCGGGCCGGGCGCTGTCGCCGTGCACCTCGACGAGTCCGGCCAGCCGGGCGGTGTCCCAGTCGGCCCGTACCTGAGCGGCGCTCAGGCCGAGGTCGGCGGCGGCCCGTTGCGCGGTGGCGTCGGAGAGGGTGCCCGTGCCGTCGGGGGCGGCGCCGTCGCGGCCCGGGCCGAGCGCCGAGTCGGCCCAGCGGGCGACACGGGCCGAGTCGGCCAGCCGGGTACGGGCCATCCTGGCCAGTTCCGCGGGCGGGGGTGTCCCCTCGGGCGGACGGGGCGCGGGGCGCGAGCGGTGCGGGGTCACCGCTCGGGGAGCGGCTGCAAGCGGCCGCGGGCGGACGAGTCGGAGCCTGGAGTCGCGCGGGGTACGGGACGTCACAGGTGCAGTCTTGCGGTTGACGGTCCGAAAACCCAAACGGAATGTCACAGCGGGCGACGAGGCAGGCCGACGCACAGGGCCCCGCGAGGGGGTGCATACGGAGAAAGCGCCTTCCAAAGGGACCAAGCGGAAGGCAGTGCGCCAGCTCGGTACGGCGAAGGGGTTTTCGGGGTGCGCGGCAGCACGGCCCTCGGGGCGGCCTCACATGAGCGGGGTCAGAAAACGCCGCATGGCCTCCTCATAGGCTCCGGGGTCCACGTTCCACATGGCGCCGTGCGATGCGTTGCGCACGGTCTGCAGGGTGACCAGGTCGCCGCGGCGCTCGGCGAGGCGGCGTGAGGGCCCCCATGGGGCGACCGTGTCGCCGGGGCCGTGGAAGATCAGAACCGGCACCTGCAGCTGGTCCGGGTCGGCGGGCTGGAGGCGGTCGCCGTGCAGACCGGTGCGGCCCTGTGCGGCACGGACGGCCAGCGGCAGCAGCGCTCCGGGGGTGCGGCGGGCGGCGGCGAGTGCGCGCAGCGTGGCCTCCCAGCTGAGCACCGGCGAGTCCAGGATGAGCCCGGATATCCGCTCGCGCAGCGGGCACTGCGCTGCGGCGCGCAGCGCCATCGTGGCCCCGGTGGACCAGCCGTGCAGGACGACGCGCTCGGCGCCGGAGCGCACGGCGTAGCGGATGGCGGCGTCCACGTCGCGCCACTCGCTCTCGCCGAGGTGGTTCAGGCCGTCCGGCGGGCGGGGTGCGCCGAGATCCCCGCGATAGGTGATGTCGAGCACGGGAAAGTGGTGACGGTTGAGGAAGCCCATGACGTTCATGGGGTGTTCCCGAGTGGCGCCGAGTCCGTGCACGGTGATCACCCAGGTCTCGCGGACACCGGGCACGAACCAGGCGGGAAGGGTCCCGAGTTCGCCGGGCACGTCCACGTCGGCGTGGTCGAGGCCGAGTGCGGTGCCCGGGTCGCCGATGTGCAGATTCGGGGTGAGCCACGCCTTGTCGCCGGGTTCGAGCGTGCCGTGGGTGACGCGTTCCAGGCGGCGTACGACGGTGTCGGCCGAGCGGGGCGCGGTGTCGATGACCGGGCCGACGACCGCGTGCGAGCCGTTGCCGGCGAGGCCGTAGGTGCCAGGGCGCTGGGAGGCCAGATCGCGGGTGAGCGCGATCCGCCCGGCCGCCAGAGAGTGCACGGTGAGGCGGGGTTCCGTGGGCAGTGGCCGGCCCGGGGGCGCCTTGAGGGCGGCGTCGCTGGCCAGGCGGCCCGCGGCGACGCCGGCCGCGCCGGCTGCTATGGCTACCGTGACGGCTGCGGCCGCCGCTTTGACAGTGCGCACCCATCCAGTCTCCCGGTGGAGGCCGCCCCCGGCCAGCGGGCGACACCACCGCGTTCGCCGAGGGCGCGCCCGATGCGGCGACCGTGCGAAGAAGGTTCCGGCCGGCTTCCTACTGCCCGCGCTGGCCGTAGCCCCGCAGCCACTCCCCCACCTCGGCCACCTGCTCCCGGGTGAGCAGTGCCGGCGACAGACCCGGCACCGACGAGGCCGTCAGCCACACACGGCACATCCACTCCAGCTGCGCCGTGCGGTCGTGGGCCTCGGTCAGGGACGACCCGTAGGCGATCGTGCCGTGGTTCTGCAGGAGGCACGCACTGCGTTGCGCGAGGGCGCGGAGCATGTTCTCGGCCAGCTCCGGGGTGCCGTAGGTCGCGTAGGGGGCGACCCGGACCGGACCACCGAGGGCTGCGGCCATGTAGTGGATCAGCGGCAGTTCCCGTACCAGGGTGGAGACGGCCGTCGCGTGCACGGCGTGCGTGTGGACGACGGCGCGTGCGTCGGTCGTGCGGTAGACCGCCAGATGCATCGGCAGCTCGCTCGTCGGCCGCAGCGAGCCGAGCACCTGCCCGCCGTCGAGGCCGACGCCGACCACGTCATCGGGCGTCAGCCGCTCGTACGGCACTCCCGTCGGTGTGACCAGGACGACGTCGCCGACCCGCACGGAGACATTGCCGGACGTGCCGACGACCAGGCCCTCGGCCACGGTCCGGACGGCGGTCGCGACGAGTTCCTCCCAGGCCCGGGCCACCTCGTCCGCAGTGCCGGGAGCGCCCGGCACGGGTCGCCCCGCCGCGTCCTCCCGTGCTTCCCGCGCGTCGCGTCCTTGCTCAGCCATGGCGCGATCCTGCCAGGCGGAGAACCGGGCCGCCTGTGACCTCGCGCACTGGGGCTCGCGACGGGCCGCCGTCCCGTGAACTGCACGAGAGCCCGATATACCGCGCGCCCGAGGTGAACCGAGCAACGACACATCGGGCGATACACTCCCAAGACTCCTTCAGTTCATCTTCTATTCACTTAGGTTGCCTACGGTTCACGCGCCACTGACCTCCCACAGAAGCCTGGGTAAATGGAACACATCACGCTCCTCATTGGAATCGTGATCGTCACCGCTCTCGTGTTCGACTTCACGAACGGTTTCCACGACACAGCCAACGCGATGGCGACGACCATCTCGACCGGCGCCCTGAGGCCCAAGACGGCGGTGGCGATGTCCGCCGTGCTGAACCTCGTCGGTGCCTTCCTCTCCGTCGAGGTCGCCAAGACGATCTCCAGCGGCATCATCAACGAGCAGGGCATACGCGTCGAAGTGATCTTCGCGGCCCTGGTGGGCGCCATCCTCTGGAACCTGCTGACCTGGCTGCTGGGCCTGCCCTCCAGCTCCTCCCACGCCCTCTTCGGAGGTCTGATCGGCGCCGCCGTCTCCTCGGCCGGCTGGTCCGCCGTGAACGGCTCGACGATCGTCACCAAGGTCCTGATCCCCGCGGTCGCGGCACCGATCGTGGCGGGCCTCGCCGCCCTGCTCGCCACGCGCCTGTCGTACGTCATCGGCAGCCGCGCCGACGGCAAGGCGACCGCGAAGGGCTACCGCGCCGGATCGATCGCCTCGGCGGGCCTGGTCTCCCTGGCACACGGCACGAACGACGCCCAGAAGACGATGGGCATCATCACCCTGGCGCTCGTCACCGGCGGCGTCATCGCCCCCGGATCGAACCCTCCCACCTGGGTCATCGTCTCGGCCGGCCTGGCCATCGCGCTCGGCACCTACCTCGGCGGCTGGCGCATCATCCGCACCCTGGGCAAGGGACTGACCGACCTCGCGCCGCAGCAGGGCTTCGCCGCCCAGACCAGCGCGGCGACCGCGATCCTCGCCTCCTCGCACCTCGGCTTCTCCCTCTCCACCACCCAGGTCTGCTCCGGTGCCGTCATGGGTGCGGGCCTCGGCCGCAAGGGCGGCGTGGTCCGCTGGTCCACCGCGACCCGGATGTTCGTCGCCTGGTGTCTGACGCTCCCGGCCGCAGGACTCGTCGGCGCGGGTGCCGAGCTCCTCACCAAGCAGGGCACGTGGGGCACCGTCCTCACCGGTGTGCTGCTGGTCACGGGCGCCGGCGTCATCTGGACCCTGTCCCGCCGCAAGCCGGTCACGATCGACAACGTCAACGACGTCGAGACGGAGCCCGCGGGCGTCGTCACCACGGCGATCGCCGCGGTGATCCCGCCGCCGGCCGGCCCGGTCGACACGGCCGACGCAGGCACCGGCCTGACGGCCACCATCCCCGCCCAGAACTCCGGCTCCGCGGCGGAGTCGACCCGCACCGCATCGGTATAAGACGGCATAAGGAAGCACCCTCATGAACATCGACTGGGCGGCTCTCGGCACCGTCTTCGGCGTGAGCCTCGTGGTCACCGTGGCACTCGTGGGCCTGTTCACCCTCGGCGTGGTGAGCCTCACGAAGAAGGAATCGGCCCGGGGCGGCGCTGCCGCCGTGGCGGCCACCGGCGCGTACGCCTGCTTCGCCGCGTGTGTGGCCGCGGTGGGATACGGGATCTTTCTGATCGTCTCCTGACTCCGCGCGACTCATCGGCCCTTCGGCCACCGGCGACGAGCCCTCGCAGTGATCGTCACTGCGAGGGCTCGAACTCGGTTGCGGAACATACGCCGGTTCGCCACGTTCCGGGCCGCATCGCGACCACGCCGAAAAGACAGGCGCCGGACAGCGAGCGGTCTGGTCGCACACACCCAACTCACCTAATCTGATCGGGAGTTGGTGCTCGAATCAGGCCAGCCGACCGGCCGCGGACGACAGGTGGCAGGGAGCGGCACGGCTGGGGGCACGCGCCGGCCGCGGCAACACCTTGAGGCATGTCCCGGCTTCCCGGAGCGACCCCGCACCTACTGCCGTACACGGCCGGCGCGCACCGCGGCAAGGGCCCGCGTCGCATCGGGGTGCAGAGCAGGCTGCCGCTGGGCCGGCACCGTGAGATGGCGCTTCACCCTGAGTCGCGATGACAACCGAAGCCCGGGAGGGGACGGCCCGGGCGGACAACGGGGAGGGAGACCGATGGGGGTCCTCGGGTTCCTTGAGTGGTACAGGCGGCTACGCGCGCTCCGCCTCGTGGCGGAGCCCGTCGAGGAGGCGGAGAACTCCGGGGGCGGGCAGCGGATGCGGTCGCCGGCGACCCGTCTGCTGCTGGGCACGGCCTACGGCAGCGTGCTGCTGTTCGGCATCGCCGTGTCGGCACGGGTGGCGGCCGGCCTCGGGTGGGGCACCCCGACACCCCTGGCCACGACGGTGCTGGGAACCCTCGGCGCGGCGGCCGTCACCGCTCTTGCGGCGAGCGCGGGCCGTACCCTGCGCGTCCGCTCGGCAGTGCCCCGGCCCTCGGACGCCGACGGATCCGCCCCGGAGGTCAACGGGTCTGCGAGCCACGGGGACGAACCGCCGCCGCGGCCCGGTCGAGAACGCGGAGACGCTCCGTGACCGGGGTGATCCCCCACCACAGGCCTGCGCCGGCCGCCGCGACGATCGTCACCACCGCCCAGACCAGAGCCCGTGCCATGGATCCCGGCACAAGCAGTGCGGCGAGCGCGCCGGCGGCCACCGCGAACACCCCTGTGGTCATGGAGAAAAGCGCCAGCGGGACCGCCGCCGACAGGGTGGTCCCCGGAGCGAGGGGGCCTTCCGCGCGCGGCGGTATTTCCTCGGCTCTGTCCCCCATGCGAGCTCCTCCCGTCCTCTGGACGGACCTTCAGAAACCGTCCGCTGCCGGGTCCTCGAATCCAGTCAGCAAACCACACCCCGTCATACGCCGAAAGGCGAGCACCGGGCCGGTGCGCCGTTTCGAGCCACGCGCCGGCGAGTGCGCCCCCTCGGCGGGTCCTCCACACGGTCGTTGCTCCCGTCCGCCGCGTAGCCGCTCCCCTCTCGCGTCACAGGCGTAGGCGCCGCGCGGAAAGCACCGAACCGAGCGGCTGACGGCATGTCAGCCGTGTGGGGCTCAGCACACCGCTGCTTCGCAGGTCAAGAGCCAGTTGACGGGCGTTCCGGGGCCGTGGTGGACTGCCGGGGCCAATACGGCGGCAAGAGAGGAAGCCGGTGCGAATCCGGCGCGGTCCCGCCACTGTCACCGGGGAAAAACCCCCGGGAGCCAGGAACTCTCACCGCCGATCTCGTCGAACCAGGGCGTGGACACCCTGAGTGAGGACATATCGCCATGCGCGGCTGCCGTTTCAGGCTCGACAACCGGCCTCTGCCCGACCCCAAGGCCGGCTGAACCGATGGGTGCCGATCGCGTCTTCGCGTACGGCGCCGCCGCCGGCCTCCTCGGTGACCACCTGATCGGCGATCCACGCCGCGGGCATCCGGTCGCCGCGTTCGGGCGGGCCGCGGGTGCCGTGGAGCGGTTGCTGTGGCGGGACCACCGCGGGTGGGGCGCCCTGCACACCGCTGTCTGCGTCGGCGGTGCGGTCTCGCTCGCCGCGCTCACCGCCTCCGCCGTCCGGCCCTCGCGCGCCGGCTCCGTCGCCCTGACCGCCGCGGCCACCTGGGCCGTCGTCGGGGGGACTTCGCTCGCCCGGGAGGCCCGGAGCGTCGGGCGTGCCCTGGAGGCGGGGGACGTGGAGGGCGCCCGCACTCGGCTGCCCCACCTGTGTGGGCGTGACCCGCAGGCGCTCGACCCCGACGGGATCGCGCGTGCCGTGGTCGAGTCCGTCGCCGAGAACACCTCGGACGCCGTGGTGGGCGCGCTGGTGTGGGGGGCCGTGGGCGGGGTGCCGGGGCTCGTGGGCTTCCGGGCCGTCAACACCCTCGACGCCATGGTCGGCCACAAATCGCCCCGTTACCGGCGCTACGGGTGGGCCTCGGCGCGCCTCGACGATCTCGTGGGGTGGCCCGGGGCACGCCTGACCGCCGCCCTCGCGGCCGCCTCTGGTCCGCGACCGCGGGCAGCCGTGCACGCCTGGCGCACGGACGCCGCCCAGCACCCGAGCCCCAACGCCGGGCCCGTTGAGGCCTCGTTCGCGGGGGCGCTCGGGGTGCGGCTGGGCGGGACCCTCTCGTACGGGGGACGCGTCGAGCACCGGCCGGTGCTGAACGGCGCGGGGCGCGCGGTCCAGGTCGGCGACATCGAACGCGCCGTACGGCTCTCCCGGCGCGTGACCGTGCTCGCGCTCGGCGCCACTGTCGCCGGGCGGTTGCTCACCCGGACGATTCTCACGAAGGGACGTACGTCATGAACGGCGGTCTCCTCGTCGCCGGCACCACCTCCGACGCCGGCAAGAGCGTCGTCACCGCGGGGATCTGCCGCTGGCTGGCCCGGCAGGGCGTCAAGGTCGCGCCCTTCAAGGCGCAGAACATGTCGCTCAACTCCTTCGTCACGCGCGAGGGTGCGGAGATCGGACGGGCGCAGGCGATGCAGGCACAGGCGTGCCGCATCGAACCGAGCGCGCTGATGAACCCGGTCCTGCTCAAGCCCGGGGGCGAGCAGAGCAGTCAGGTGGTGCTGCTGGGGAAGCCGGTCGGCGAGCTCAGCGCCCGCGGGTACCACGGCGGCCGGCAGCAGCGGCTCCTCGGCACCGTCCTCGACTGTCTCGCCCAGTTGCGGGGCACGTATGACGCGGTGATCTGTGAGGGAGCGGGCAGTCCGGCCGAGATCAATCTGCGGCGGACCGACATCGTGAACATGGGGATCGCGCGGGGCGCGCGGCTGCCCGTTCTGGTCGTGGGCGACATCGACCGCGGCGGTGTCTTCGCCTCCTTCTTCGGCACCGTGGCCCTGCTCTCGCGTGAGGACCAGGAACTGGTCGCCGGATTCATGGTGAACAAGTTCCGGGGCGACGTCTCCCTGCTGGAGCCGGGCCTGGACATGCTGCACGGGCTCACCGGGCGGCGCACCTACGGCGTGCTGCCCTACCGGCACGGGCTCGGCATCGACGAGGAGGACGGCCTGCGGGTGTCGTTGCGCGGCACCGTCCGCGAGTCCACGGTCGCCCCGCCGCACGGCGAGGACGTGCTGCGGGTCGCCGTCTGCGCGATCCCGCTCATGTCCAACTTCACCGACGTGGACGCGCTGGCCGCCGAACCGGGCGTCGTCGTGCGGTTCGTGGACCGGCCGGAGGAACTGGCGGACGCGGACCTGGCGGTGGTCCCGGGCACGCGCGGGACCGTACGGGCACTGGAGTGGCTGCGCGAGCGGGGCCTCGCCGACGCGCTGGTCCGCAGGGCCGCCGAACGGCGCCCGATCCTGGGCATCTGCGGCGGCTTCCAGATCCTCGGCCAGTACATCGAGGACGACGTCGAGAGCCGCCTGGGGCAGGTGGACGGGCTCGGGGTGCTGCCCGTGCGGGTGCGGTTCGCCCGCGAGAAGACCCTGACCCGGCCGGCCGGCGAGGCGCTCGGTGAGCGCGTCGAGGGCTACGAGATCCACCACGGCGTCGCCGACGTGACGGGCGGTGAGCCCTTCCTTGACGGCTGCCGGGTCGGCCAGAGCTGGGGCACTCACTGGCACGGCTCCCTGGAGTCGGACGGTTTCCGGCGGGCGTTCCTGCGCGAGGTGGCGGCCGCCGCGGGCCGCCGGTTCGTACCGGCCGCCGACACGTCGTTCGCCGCGCTGCGCGAGGAGCAGCTCGACCGGCTCGGCGACCTGATCGAACAGCACGCGGACACGGACGCGCTGTGGCGGCTCATCGAGTCGGGCGCGCCGCAAGGACTGCCTTTCATTCCACCGGGAGCGCCCGCATGAGCACAGTGTTGTTGTTGTCGACGGCCGACACCGATCTGCTGGCGGCCCGTGCCTCCGGCGCGCCCTACCGGATCGGCAACCCGGCCCGGGTGGATGTCGCGGAGGAGCTTCCGGGTCTGATCGAGGGCGCGGACCTCGCCGTCGTACGGCTGCTGGGCGGCAAGCGTGCCTGGGAGGACGGGCTCGCCACGCTCAAGGCCTCGGGCATCCCGACCGTGCTGCTCGGCGGAGAGGCCGTGCCGGACGCGGAGTTGATGGCCGAGTCGTCCGTGCCCGCCGGCGTGGTCGCCGAGGCCCTGACGTACCTGGTCGAGGGCGGCCCCGCCAACCTCATGGAGCTGGCCCGCTTCCTGTCCGACACCGTGCTGCTGACCGGTGAGGGTTTCACCGAGCCGCAGGAGATGCCCGAGTACGGCGTCCACGGGGAGCGCGTGTGCGCCGAGGGCCGTCCCACGGTGGGCGTGCTCTTCTACCGCGCCCATGAACTCAGCGGGAACACCGCCTTCGTGGACACCCTCTGCGACGCGATCGAGGAGCGTGGCGCCAACGCCCTCCCGGTGTACTGCGGTTCGCTGCGCGGCGCCGATGCGGGGCTGTACGAGCTGCTGTCGAAGGCGGACGCGCTCGTGGCCACCGTGCTCGCCGCGGGCGGTACGCACGCCTCTCAGGCGTCGGCGGGTGGCGACGAGGAGGCCTGGGACATCGGGGCACTGGCCGACCTGAACGTTCCCGTGCTGCAGGGCCTGTGCCTGACCTCCTCGCGCGCCGCGTGGGACGCGTCCGACGCCGCCCTCTCCCCCATGGACGCGGCGATGCAGGTGGCGATCCCGGAGTTCGACGGCCGCCTCGTCACGGTCCCCTTCTCCTTCAAGGAGAACGGTTTGGACGATGTGCCGGTGTATGCCGCCGACCCGGAGCGCGCCGCGCGCGTCGCCGGAATCGCCGTACGGCACGCCCGGTTGAAGCACAAGCCGAACGCCGAGAAGAAACTCGCGCTCGTCTTCACCGCCTACCCGACCAAGCACTCGCGGGTCGGCAACGCGGTCGGCCTGGACACGCCCGCGTCGGCCGTACGCGTCCTGGACGCGCTCCGGGACGCCGGATACGGCCTCACCGACTACCCGGCGGACGGCGACGAGCTGATCCACCGGCTCATCGAAGCCGGCGGACACGACGTGGAATGGCTGACCGAGGACCAGCTGGCCGCCGCGCCCGCACGGGTGCCGCTCGCCGACTACCGGGCGTGGTTCGACCGGCTCGACCCCGGCTTGCGGGAGGGGATGCTCCAGGCGTGGGGCGAGCCGCCGGGTTCGCTGTACGTCGACGGCGACGACATCGTCCTCGCCTCCCTCCGGTTCGGGAACGTCGTGGTGATGATCCAGCCGCCGCGCGGCTTCGGCGAGAACCCGATCGCGATCTACCACGACCCCGACATGCCGCCGTCGCACCACTACATGGCGGCGTACAGGTGGCTGGAGAACTCGTTCGGCGCCGACGCGATCATCCACATGGGCAAGCACGGCACCATGGAGTGGCTGCCGGGCAAGGGCCTGGGCCTGTCGCGCGGGTGCGCGCCGGACGCCGTCCTCGGCGAGCTGCCGCTGATCTACCCGTTCATCGTCAACGACCCCGGCGAGGGCACCCAGGCCAAGCGCCGCGGCCACGCCACGGTCGTCGACCACCTCGTACCGCCGATGGCCCGCGCCGACACCTACGGCGACCTGGCCAAGCTGGAGCAGCTGCTCGACGAGTACGCGCTCGTCTCCGACCTGGACCCGGCCAAGGCGCCCGCCGTACGCGCCCAGATCTGGACCCTGGTCAAGGCCGCTGAGCTGCACCACGACCTGCACGTGGACGAGCAGCCGGAGGACGGCGCCTTCGACGAGTTCGTCATGCACATCGACGGCTATCTCTGCGAGATCAAGGATGTGCAGATCCGCGACGGTCTGCACATCCTGGGCGGCGGCCCGGTCGGCGAGCCCCGGGTGAACCTCGTGCTCGCCGTGCTGCGCGCCTCGCAGGTGTGGGGCGGGCAGGCGAACGCCCTGCCGGGGCTGCGGGCCTCGCTCGCCGCTCACTTCGGCCTGGTGGAGAAGGAGTTGCTGGCCGTGCCCGGCGCGCCGGTGAAGGTGCCGGTGGAGCTGACCGACCTGGTCGAGGGCCCCTCCCGTACCGCCGCCGACGCGATCGACCTGCTGGAGCAGCTGTGCCGGCGGATCGCGGAGGGCATGGAGGAGCACGGCTGGGCGGCCGACGCGAGCGCGGCTCTGGTCCGGGAGGTGCTCGGCGGCGAACTCCACGACGCCGTCGCCGTGCTGGACTTCGCCTGCACCGAGGTGGTGCCGCGGCTCGCCCGCACCACCGACGAGATCGGCCACATCCTCAGGGCGCTGAACGGCGGTTATGTGCCGGCGGGCCCGTCCGGCTCCCCCACCCGGGGGCTGGTCAACGTCCTGCCGACCGGCCGCAACTTCTACTCCGTCGATCCCAAGGCGATTCCCTCACGGCTGAGCTGGGAGGTCGGCCAGTCGCTCGCCGACTCCCTCGTCGACCGCTATCTGCAGGACACCGGCGAGTACCCGAAGTCCGTCGGGCTGACGGTCTGGGGCACGTCCGCCATGCGCACCCAGGGCGACGACATCGCCGAGATCCTGGCCCTCCTCGGCTGCCGCCCGGTCTGGGACGACGCCTCGCGCCGCGTGACCGGTTTCGAGGTGGTCCCGCTCGAGGAGCTGGGCCGGCCGCGCATCGACGTCACGGTCCGTATCTCGGGCTTCTTCCGGGACGCGTTCCCGCACGTCGTCGGGCTCATCGACGACGCCGTACGCGCGGTCGCCGAACTGGACGAGCCCGCCGAGCGGAACTTCGTCCGGGCCCATGCCGACGAGGACACCGCCGTCCACGGCGACCGGCGGCGCGCGACCGCCCGTGTCTTCGGCTCCAAGCCGGGCGCGTACGGCGCCGGTCTGCTGCCGCTGATCGACGCGCGCAACTGGCGCTCGGACGCCGACCTCGCCGAGGTGTACGCGGTGTGGGGCGGCTACGCGTACGGCCGCGGGCTCGACGGGCGGGCGGCGCGCGGGGACATGGAGACGGCGTTCCGGCGGATCGCCGTCGCGGCCAAGAACGTCGACACCCGTGAGCACGACCTGGTGGACGCCGACGACTACTTCCAGTACCACGGCGGCATGGTCGCCATGGTGCGGCATCTGACGGGGCAGAGCCCCGAGGCGTACGTCGGCGACAGCGCCGTGCCGGACCAGGTCAAGACCCGCACCCTCGGCGAGGAGACACATCGGGTCTTCCGTGCCCGCGTGGTCAACCCGCGCTGGATGGCCGCCATGCGGCGGCACGGCTACAAGGGCGCCTTCGAGATGGCGGCGACCGTGGACTACCTGTTCGGCTACGACGCGACGGCCGGGGTCGTCGACGACTGGATGTACGAGAAGCTCAGTGCGGAGTACGTCTTCGACGCCGAGAACCGGGACTTCATGAAGAAGTCCAACCCCTGGGCGCTGCGGGGCATCACCGAGCGCCTGCTGGAGGCCGCCGACCGCGGCCTGTGGGCGGAGCCGGACGCGGACACGCTGGAGCGGCTGCGCGCCACCTACCTGGAGCTCGAGGGCGACCTGGAGGACGACGACAAGTGAGTACCCCGTTTCCGTTCACGGCCGTCGTCGGCCAGGACGATCTACGGCTCGCACTGCTGCTGAACGCCGTGTCACCGGCGGTCGGCGGTGTGCTGGTGCGCGGTGAGAAAGGCACCGCCAAGTCCACGGCCGTACGCGCCCTTTCGGCGCTGCTGCCGGCGGTGGACGTGGTCGCCGGGTGCCGTTTCTCCTGCGCTCCCGCGGCGCCGGACCCGGACTGCCCGGACGGTCCGCACGAGGCCGGCACCGGTACCCGGCGCCCCGCGCGCATGGTGGAGCTGCCGGTCGGCGCCTCCGAGGACAGGCTCGTGGGCGCCCTCGACATCGAGCGGGCGCTGGCCGAGGGCGTGAAGGCCTTCGAGCCGGGTCTGCTGGCCGACGCGCACCGCGGGATCCTGTACGTCGACGAGGTCAACCTCCTCCACGACCACCTGGTCGACCTGCTGCTCGACGCCGCCGCGATGGGTGCCTCGTACGTGGAGCGCGAGGGCGTCTCCGTCCGGCACGCCGCCCGCTTCCTGCTCGTCGGCACCATGAACCCGGAGGAGGGCGAGCTGCGGCCGCAGCTTCTCGACCGGTTCGGGCTGACCGTCGAGGTGGCGGCGTCGCGGGAGCCGGAACAGCGGGTGGAGGTCGTCCGGCGGCGCCTGGCGTACGACGACGACCCCGCCGGCTTCGCCGCCCGCTGGGCTCAGGAGGAGAGCGCCGTACGGGCGCGGATCGTGGCGGCGCGTGAGCTGTTGCCGTCGGTGCGGCTGGGCGACGGGGCGCTCAGGCAGATCGCCGCGACGTGCGCCGCCTTCGAGGTGGACGGTATGCGGGCCGACATCGTGATGGCGCGTACCGCCACCGCGCTGGCCGCATGGGCCGGGCGGACCGACGTGCTCGCCGAGGACGTACGGCAGGCGGCTCTGCTCGCGCTGCCGCACCGGCGGCGGCGGAACCCGTTCGACGCGCCGGGGCTCGACGAGGACAAACTGGACGAGACCCTGGAGCAGTTCGGCGGCCCGGACGACGACGATCCGGATCCCGGCCCGGACGGGCCCGACGGGGGCGGGCAGCCACCGCAGGCCGACGGCGGCCCGCAGGGCGGTGACACGGGCGCCCGGCCCGACACCGGGGACGGCGACGGCGACGCGCAGCCGCAGGCCTCCGGCGCCGGCGAGCAGGCCCCCGTGTCTGCCGCCGAGCCCTTCCGTACGAAGGTGCTGAGCGTGCCCGGCATCGGCGACGGTGCCGCCGGGCGGCGCTCGCGGGCGCGGACCGAACACGGGCGGACGACCGGGGCCAGGCGGCCCCGGGGAACCCTCACCAAGCTGCACCTGGCGGCGACCGTGCAGGCCGCAGCGCCCCATCAGCGGGCGCGCGGCCGGTCGGGGCCCGGCCTCGTGGTGCGCCGGGACGACCTGCGGCAGGCGACGCGCGAGGGCCGTGAGGGCAACCTCGTGCTGTTCGTGGTCGACGCCTCCGGGTCCATGGCCGCGCGGCAGCGGATGAGCGCCGTGAAGGGCGCCGTGCTGTCGCTGCTCCTGGACGCCTACCAGCGACGGGACAAGGTGGGGCTGGTGACCTTCCGGGGCAAGGACGCCGAGGTCGCGTTGCCGCCGACCTCATCGGTGGACACGGCGGCGGCGCGGCTCCAGTCGCTGCCGACGGGCGGGCGCACGCCTCTTGCGGCCGGACTGCTCAAGGCGCACGAGGTGCTGCGGGTGGAGCGGCTGCGGGATCCGGCGCGGCGGGCGCTCGTCGTGGTCGTGACCGACGGACGGGCCACCGGCGGCCCCGAGCCGGTCGCACTGGCGGGACGTGCGGCACGGCTGTTCGCGGCCGGGCAGGTGGCGTCCGTGGTCGTGGACTGCGAGTCGGGTCCGGTGCGGCTCGGGCTGGCCGGGCAGCTCGCGGGTGAGCTGGGCGGTGCGGCCGTCACGCTGGACGAGCTGCGGGCCGACTCGATCGCCGGGCTGGTCAGGGACGTGCAGGGGACTTCTTCGAGGAGGGCCGCGTAATGCCGCAGGGACAGCCGAGTGTGGTACCGGACGACGGGCTGACGACCCGGCAGCGGCGCAACCGGCCGCTGGTCGTCGTCCACACGGGCATCGGCAAGGGCAAGTCGACCGCCGCGTTCGGTCTCGCGCTGCGCGCCTGGAACCAGGGGTGGCCGATCGGGGTGTTCCAGTTCGTCAAGTCGGCCAAGTGGAAGGTCGGCGAGGAGAACGCGCTGCGCGTGCTCGGCGCATCCGGGCAGGGCGGGACCGTCGACTGGCACAAGATGGGCGAGGGCTGGTCGTGGGTCCAGCGGGATGCCCAGATGGACAACGAGGAGAAGGCCCGGGAGGGCTGGGAGCAGGTCAAGCGGGACCTGGCGGCCGAGACGTACACGCTCTACGTGCTGGACGAGTTCGCGTACCCGATGCACTGGGGGTGGGTGGACACGGACGAGGTCGTGGAGGTGCTGCGGAACCGGCCCGGAACCCAGCATGTGGTGATCACCGGGCGGAACGCGCCCGAGAAGCTGGTGGACTTCGCGGATCTCGTGACCGACATGTCCAAGGTCAAGCACCCCATGGACGCGGGGCAGAAGGGCCAGAAGGGCATCGAGTGGTGAGGTCCGTCCCCCGGCTGGTCATTGCCGCGCCGGCGTCCGGCAGCGGCAAGACCACCGTCGCCACGGGGCTGATGGCCGCGTTCGCCGCGCGGGGGCTCGCGGTGTCCCCGCACAAGGTCGGGCCGGACTACATCGACCCCGGGTACCACGCGCTCGCGACCGGGCAGGTGGGGCGCAATCTGGACGCGTACCTGTGCGGGCCTGAGCTGATCGCTCCGCTGTTCCTGCACGGGGCGCGCGGGTGCGATCTCGCTGTCGTCGAGGGCGTGATGGGGCTGTACGACGGGGCCGCGGGCGAGGGGGAACTGGCCTCCACGGCGCAGGTGGCGAAGCTGCTCGGCGCGCCGGTCGTGCTGGTGGTCGACGCGTCGTCGCAGTCGCGGTCGGTGGCGGCCCTGGTGCACGGCTTCGCGTCCTGGGACCCGCAGGTGCGGATCGGGGGCGTGATCCTGAACAAGGTGGCCTCGGACCGACATGAGGAACTGCTGCGCGACGCCCTGGAGTCGGCCGGGGTGCCGGTGCTGGGAGTGCTGCGGCGGGTTCCCCAGGTGGACACGCCGTCGCGTCACCTGGGGCTGGTGCCGGTCGCCGAGCGCCGGGCGGAGGCGGTGGAGGCCGTCGCCGCCATGGCCGCGCAGGTGCGCGACGGGTGCGATCTTCAGGCGCTGCTGGAGCTGGCGCGGAGTGCGGCGGCGTTGCCCGGCGAGGTCTGGGAGCCCCCGGTCGCCCCGGTGGGTGCCGGCGAGGTGGTCGCCGTCGCCGGCGGCCCCGCCTTCACCTTCTCCTACGCCGAGAACGCCGAACTGCTGGCCGCCGCCGGAGCCGAAGTCGTCACCTTCGACCCCCTGCACGACGAGCAACTGCCCGACGGCACGAGCGGCTTGGTCATCGGCGGCGGATTCCCGGAGGTGTACGCGTCCGAGCTCTCGGCCAACGAACGACTCCGCAAGGCGGTCGCCGGACTCGCACTGAGCGGGGCTCCCGTCGCCGCCGAGTGTGCCGGGCTGCTGTATCTGTGCCGGGAGCTGGACGGGCAGCCGATGTGCGGGGTTCTCGACGCGAACGCCCGGATGAGCGAACGGCTCACTCTCGGCTACCGGGACGCCGTGGCGGTGAGCGACAGTGTCCTCGCCGCGGCCGGGACCCGGATACGGGGGCACGAGTTCCACCGGTCCGTGGTCGAACCCGGCGCGGGCGCGGCTCCAGCGTGGGGGGTGCGCGCCCCTCGGCCGCGTGTCGAGGGTTTCGTACAACAAGGTGTGCACGCCAGTTATCTGCACACGCACTGGGCCGCCGAGCCCGGTGTCGCCCGTCGGTTCGTGGAGAGGTGCCGGACGTCATGAGCAGCAGGCTGATCGGAGTCGGGGTGGGCCCCGGCGACCCCGACCTGGTGACCGTCAAGGGCGTCAACGCGCTGCGCGCCGCCGATGTCGTCGTCGTGCCCGTCATGGCCGGCCCCGACGGGAAGGACGGCGGGGAGCGGGGGCGCGCCGAGGCGACGGTGCTGCACTACGTGCCCGAGGAGAAGGTCGTGCGTGTGGTGTTCGCGCTCAACGAGCGCAGCGACCGCGCCCGGCGCGAGGCGGCCTGGGACGCGGCAGGCGAACGGGTGGCCCGGCTCCTCGAGCGCTGCTCCGCCGTCGCCTTCGCCACCATCGGCGACCCCAACGTGTACTCGACGTTCACCTACCTCGCCCAGACGATCCAGGAGCTCCTGCCGGGCACCGTCGTCGAGACCGTTCCCGGCATCACCGCCATGCAGGACCTCGCGGCGCGGTCGGGGGCCGTGCTGACCGAGGGCACCGAGCCGCTCACGCTGGTGCCGGTGACCGCCGGGTCCACCGTGCTCAAGGACGCGCTCGGCGGCCCCGGCACGGTCGTCGCCTACAAGTTCGGGCGGCAGGCGCACGAGGTCGCCGAGGCGCTGCGGGAGACCGGGCGGCTCGAGGACGCGGTGTGGGGATCCGGGCTCGGGCTGCCCGAGGAGTCCATCCGGCCGGCCGCCGACCTCGACGGCGGTCCGCTGCCCTACCTGTCCACCCTCATCGCGCCGGCCCGGCGCGACGGGACCCGTGGCGGCAAGCTGTGACCGGCGGCGGATCAGTGGGCGAGGCCCACCACCAGCCAGATGAACGCCGCGCCCGCGATCGTGCACAGCAGGGTCGAGCGGGCGGGGTGGACGTGGTGCGCCTCCGGGAGGATCTCGGCGGCGGCGAGGTAGAGCAGCGCTCCGCCGAAGAGACCGAGATAGCCGCCGAGGGCTCGCTCGGGAATCGTGAAGACCAGCGTGCAGGCGGCGCCGACGACGGGTGCCGCCGCGTCCGCGACGAGCATCGCGATGGCCTTGCGGCGCGCGTTCCCGTACAGGCTCGTGAGCGTGTACGTGTTGAAGCCGTCCGCGAAGTCGTGCGCGACGACCGCGACCGCGACCGCCGCTCCCATACCGCTGCCCACCTGGAACGCGGCACCGATCGCCATGCCGTCCATGGCACTGTGCCCGACCATCGCCGCGGCCGCCGTCAGGCCCACCTCGGGCGCCCGGTCGTCGCGGCGCGGCGGGGGCGCGCCGGTGTCGAGCGGTGGGGCGGCTGGGGACCCGAAGGACTGAGCATGGTCGGCCGCATGACCCCGGCTGACGGGCTCCGGAGGCGGAGCCAGGGAAACCAGCTCGTCCGCACCGTGCGCGGCGCGGCGCGCGGCCAGCAGGCGCTCCACCAGGTGGGCCAGCAGGAAACCGGCCACGAAGAGCAGCAGGGCGGCGGGGACGCCGAACACCTCGCCGCCCGCGGCGCGCAGGGCCTCCGGCAGCAGATCCAGGCCGACCACGCCGAGCATCAGCCCGCCGGCCAGGCCGAGGACGAGATGGCGGCGGTCGGTCACACGCTGTGCCGTCCAGCCGCCTGCCAGCGTCATCAGGAACGCGCCGAGCGCGACGAAGACCGCCATATGACCTTGCTATCCGATCGATCCGGGTGCACACGGGACCGGCGGCCCTGTGCGCACCGGTGCCTCGTACTGCTCGAACTTTTCGCTGGAGGAAAGAATTCCATGGCCGATGCCATCACCGGAAAGGTGACCTTCGTCGGTGCCGGCCCCGGCGCCGCCGACCTGCTGACGTTCCGCGCCGCGCACGCCATCGCCGAGGCCGACATCGTGATCTGGGCGGCCAGCCTGGTGCAGGCGGAGGTCCTCGAGCACGCCCGCGAGGGGGCCGAGATCCTCGACTCGGCGACCATGTCCCTGGAGGACGTCGTGGCGGTGTACGAGCGGGCCCATGCGCAGGGCCTGCGGGTCGCCCGCATCCACTCCGGCGACCCGGCCCTGTGGGGCGGCACGCAGGAACAGCTCGACCGGTGTGCGGGGATCGGGATCGAGACGGAAGTGGTGCCCGGAGTCTCGTCCTTCTCGGCCGTCGCAGCGCTCGCGCGGCGGGAGCTGACGATCCCCGAGGTCGCGCAGTCCGTCGTCCTGACCCGGCTCGGCGGCGGCAAGACGCCGATGCCGCCCGGTGAGGAGGTGCGCGAGTTCGCCCGGCACGGCACCACCATGGCGATCTTCCTGTCGGCGGCGCGCAGCGGCCAGCTCGTGCGCGAGCTGCTGGAGGGCGGCTACCCGACCAGCACCCCGGTCGTGGTGGCCCACCAGGCGACCTGGCCCGAGGAGCTGGTCGTGAAGTGCACGATCGGCACGCTGGAGGAGACCGTCAAGGAGCACAAGCTCTGGAAGCACACACTGTTCCTGGTCGGCCCGGCGCTCGACGCGCACGGCACCCGCTCGCACCTGTACCACCCCGGCCACTTCCACGGCTACCGCAAGGCCGACCCCGAGGCCCGCAGAGCCCTGCGCACGCGGGGTGCGAGCACGTGATCACCGTTGTCGGTACCGGCACGGGCGAGCCGCTTCCCGCCGGGGCGACGGCCGGCGCGGACCTCGTGGTCGGCGGACGGCGCCATCTGGAGGCCGCCCGGCTGCCGCAGGAGACCGAGCGGATCGTCCTCGGGCCGCTGGCTCCCGCGCTCGAGACGGTCGAGCGGTATCTGGACAAGGGGCGGCGGGTCGTGGTGCTCGCTTCGGGCGATCCGGGGTTCTTCGGGATCGTCAGGGTGCTCGCCGAACGGTTCGGGCCTGAGCGGCTCGACGTGTGGCCGGGCGTGTCCTCGGTGGCGGCCGCGTTCGCGCGGATCGGGTTGCCGTGGGACGACGCGGTGGTGGTGAGCGCGCACGGGCGCGAGCTGCGTACGGCGGTGAACGTGTGCCGGGCGCGTCCGAAGGTCGCCGTGCTGACCGGGCCCGGCGCCGGTCCGGCCGAACTGGGGGCCGCTCTGGCCCGTGCCCGCACCGAGCGCGTCCTCGTGGTGGCCGGCGCACTCGGTGACCCGCGGAGCGAGCAGGTGGAGCGGGTGACCCCGGAGCAGGCGGCGACGCGCGACTGGAGCACGGCGGTGAACGTGGTGCTGTGTCTCGACGCGTCGCGGGCGACGGGACCGGTGCGCACGGTCGCCGGCGCGCCGTCCGGCCCGTCCGGGTGGGCCCTGGAGGAGGACGCGTTCGCGCACCGCGACTCGATGATCACCAAGTTCGAGGTGCGCGCCCTGGCGCTGGCCCGGCTGGGGCCCCGGCTCGGCGATCTGGTCTGGGACGTCGGCGCGGGCTCCGGGTCGGTCGCCGTCGAGTGCGCCCGGCTCGGTGCGGCCGTGAGCGCCGTCGAGAAGACGCCCGACGGGGTGGAGCGCATCCGCGCCAACGCCGCGGTGCACGGGGTCGACGTACACGTCGTGCACGGGGTGGCGCCGGCCGCACTGGACGCTCTCGCCGATCCCGACGCGGTGTTCGTGGGCGGCGGCGGACGAGAGCTGCCCGCCGTCGTGACCGCGTGCGCGGCCCGCGCCCGGCGGACCGTGGTGGTCGCCATGGCTGCCCTTGACCGCGTACCGGCGGCGCGCGGGGCGCTCGTCGCGGCCGGGTTCTCCTGCGACGGTGTGCTGCTGCAGTCGTCGCGGCTCGCGCCGCTGCCGGGCGAGGTGACCCGGCTCGCGGCGGCCAACCCCGTTTTCCTGCTGTGGGGCACGCGGCCTCCGGCGCGTAGCGAAGGAGTTGCTCTGTGATCGGCCTCATTTCCGCCACCGCGGCGGGCGCGGCTGCCCGGGACCGGCTGGCCGTGGCGTGGCCGGACCGCACGAGGGTGTACGACGGGCCCGTCGGCGAGGCCGTGCGGGCCGCCTTCGCGGAGTGCGAGCAGCTCGTGTGCTTCCTGGCCACGGGCGCCGTCGTACGGCTTGTCGCCCCGCTGCTGGGTGACAAGAGGTCCGACCCGGGGGTGGTGTGCGTCGACGAGGGCGGACGTTTCGCGGTGTCGCTCGTGGGCGGCCATGCCGGCGGGGCCAACGAACTGGCCGGTGAGGTCGCCTTGTTGCTGGACGCCCGGCCCGTGGTGACGACCGCTACGGACTCCGTGGGTCTGCCGGGCCTGGACACGCTCGGCTTGCCTGTGGAGGGGGACGTCGCGGGGGTGTCACGGGCGCTTCTGGACGGGGAGCCGGTCGCGTTGGATGCGGAGGTGGCCTGGCCGCTGCCGCCGCTGCGCGTCGCCGCCGAGGGTCCGTACACGATCCGCGTCACGGACCGTACCGTCGAGCCGGCCGAGCGGGAGGTCGTCCTGCGGCCGCCCACCCTCGTCGTCGGCGTCGGCGCCTCCAAGGGCGCGCCCGCGGCCGAGGTCCTCGAGCTGATCGAGAGCACACTGCGGGACGCGGGGCTCTGCGCGAAGTCGCTCGCGGAGCTCGCGACCGTCGACGCCAAAGCGGACGAGCCGGGGATCATCGAGGCCGCGGAGCGCCTCGGGGTGCCCGTGGTGACGTACTCCGCCGAGGAGTTGGCGAAGGTCGACGTGCCCAATCCCTCCGCCGCCCCGCTCGCCGCCGTCGGCACACCGTCCGTCGCGGAGGCCGCCGCGCTGGTACGGGGAGGCGAACTCCTCGTGCCCAAGCGGAAGTCAGCCGCGAGTCCGGCGATGGCGACCTGCGCCGTGGTACGCCGGCCGGCGCGCGGACGGCTCGCGGTCGTCGGGCTCGGGCCCGGCGCCCGGGACCTCCTGACGCCGCGCGCGAAGACGGAGTTGCGGCGCGCGTCGGTACTGGTCGGCCTCGACCAGTACGTCGACCAGATCCGTGATCTGCTGCCACCGGGCACCCGGATCCTGGAGTCGGGGCTCGGCGCGGAGGAGGAGCGGGCGCGCACCGCGGTCGCCGAGGCACGCAAGGGGCTTGCCGTCGCGCTGATCGGCAGTGGGGACGCCGGTGTGTACGCGATGGCGTCGCCCGCGCTGGCCGAGGCGTCCGACGACATCGACGTGATCGGGGTACCCGGTGTGACGGCCGCCCTCGCGGCAGGCGCGATCCTCGGCGCCCCGCTGGGCCACGACCATGTGTCGATCAGCCTCTCCGACCTGCACACCCCGTGGGAGGTGATCGAGCGGCGGGTACGGGCCGCGGCCGAGGCGGACCTCGTCGTGACCTTCTACAACCCGCGCAGCCGGGGCCGGGACTGGCAGCTGCCGAAGGCGCTCGCGATCCTCTCCGGGCACCGGGCACCGACGACACCGGTCGGTGTCGTACGGAACGCGTCGCGAAGGGACGAGTCCAGCCGTCTGACGACACTGGCCTCGCTCGACCCGGCGACCGTCGACATGATGACCGTCGTGACCGTGGGAAACACCGCGACCCGTGAGATCGCGGGGCGCATGGTGACGCCGCGCGGCTACCGCTGGCAGGACGACCGGCAGGAGGACGCCCAGTGAACCGTGTGGTCCACCCGATCGAGCAGGAGTCCTTCCGGCGGCTGCGCACCCGGCTGGACACCTCGCACTTCCCCCCGCTGACCCGGGCCGTGGTGGAGCGGGTCATCCACTCCGCCGCCGACCTCGACTACGCGGACGATCTCGTCATGGCCGAAGGCGAGCTCGCGACGGCGCACGCCGCGCTGCACGAGGGTGCGCCGGTGGTCGTGGACGTCGAGATGGTGGCCGCCGGCATCACCCGGCGCCCGACGGTCTGCCGCCTCAAGGACGCCAAGTCCGGTCCGGGCCTGACGCGTTCGGCGCACGCGATCCGCCTCGCGTACGAGGACGTCGGCCCCGGGGCGCTCTGGGTGATCGGCTGCGCCCCGACCGCCCTGGAGGAGCTGCTGAAGCTGGACGCCTCGCCCGCGCTGGTGATCGGCCTTCCCGTCGGTTTCGTCGGCGCGGCCGAGTCCAAGGCGGCGCTGCGCGAGAGCGGACTGCCCGCCGTGAGCAACGTGTCCGAGAAGGGCGGTTCGGCGGTCGCCGCCGCCGCGCTCAACGCCCTGCTGTATTACCCCACTTCGAAGGAGACCCCGTGACCACCCCGCCGCCCGCCCTGCTCATCGCCGGCCACGGCACCCGGGACGAGGCCGGAGCCGAGGCGTTCCGCGACTTCGTGCGGGAGCTGGGGCGCCGCCACCCCGGGCTGCCCGTCGCGGGCGGCTTCATCGAGCTGTCGGCACCGCCGCTGGGCGAGGCGGTGACCGAGCTGGTGGAGCGGGGCGTACGGCGTTTCGCCGCCGTGCCGCTGATGCTGGTGTCCGCCGGTCACGCCAAGGGGGACATCCCGGCGGCGCTGACCCGGGAGAAGGAGCGCCACCCGGGGATCTCCTATACGTACGGACGTCCGCTGGGCCCGCATCCGGCGCTGCTGTCGGTACTGGAACGGCGACTGGACGAGGCGCTCGGAGGCACCGGCCGCACGCCCGCCGACCGGGCCGATGTGACGGTGCTGCTGGTCGGCCGCGGCTCGACGGACCCGGACGCCAACGCCGAGGTGTACAAGGCGGCGCGACTGCTGTGGGAGGGGCGCGGATACGCGGGTGTCGAGACGGCGTTCGTCTCGCTGGCGGCGCCGGACGTGCCGAGCGGCCTGGACCGGTGCGCGCGGCTGGGCGCACGGCGGATCGTCGTCCTGCCCTACTTCCTGTTCACCGGCGTCCTGCCGGACCGGGTACGGCAGCAGACCCAGGGTTGGGCCGCGGCGCACCCGGAGGTCGATGTGCGGTCGGCGGACGTCATCGGTCCGGAGCCGGAGCTGCTCGACCTGGTGATGGAGCGGTATGAGGAGGCGGTGAAGGGCGATCTGCGGATGAACTGCGACTCGTGCGTGTACCGGACCGCGCTGCCGGGCTTCGAGGACAAGGTGGGTCTGCCGCAGCAGCCCCACTTCCACCCGGACGACGACGGCCACCACGGGCATGGACATCACCACCACCACGGTGGGCACACACACTCACATGCGCACTGAACACGACGGGCGGCAGCACGACCTGCGGCACCACGGGGACGCCGAGGTGCGTGACGGCGGTGCGGCGCTGACCGATCTCGCGGTGAACGTGCGCGCCGACACGCCCCCGGCATGGCTGCGCGAGGTGATCGCGGGGTCGCTGGGCGGGCTCGCGGCCTATCCCGACGGGCGGGCCGCACGGGCGGCGGTGGCGGCGCGGCACGGACTGCCGGCCGAGCACGTCCTGCTCACGGCAGGCGCGGCCGAGGCCTTCGTGCTGCTGGCACGCGCCCTGAAGGCACGTCACCCGGTCGTCGTGCATCCGCAGTTCACGGAGCCCGAGGCGGCGCTGCGGGATGCCGGGCACGCGGTGGACCGGGCCCTGCTGCGGCAACGGGACGGCTTCCGGCTGGATGCGGCGCTGGTTCCGCAGGACGCGGACCTGGTGGTGCTCGGCAACCCGACGAACCCGACGTCGGTGCTGCACCCGGCCTCCGCGATCACCGAACTCGCGCGGCCCGGGCGGACCTTGGTGGTCGACGAGGCGTTCATGGACGCGGTGCCGGGGGAACGGGAGGCGCTGGCGGGCCGGACCGATGTGCCCGGGCTCGTGGTCCTGCGCAGCCTCACCAAGACCTGGGGACTGGCGGGCCTGCGCATCGGCTACGTCCTGGCGGCGCCGGAGACGATCGCCGAGTTGGAGCGGGCCCAACCCCTGTGGCCGGTGTCCACGCCCGCGCTCGTGGCGGCCGAGGCCTGTATGTCGCCGAGGGCAGTGGCGGAGGCCGCGCATGCGGCGCACCGGGGTGCGGCGGACCGGGCACATCTGGTGGCGGGGCTGCGGGAGTTCGCCCCGGACGGGCTGTATGTGGCCGAACCTGCCGAGGCACCTTTCGTACTGATCCGTCTGGAGCGGGCGGCCACGGTGCGCCGGCATCTGCGCGATCTCGGTTTCGCGGTGCGCCGCGGGGACACGTTCCCAGGCCTCGACGAGGAGTGGCTGCGGCTCGCCGTGCGGGACCGGGTCACGGTGAACCGCTTCCTGCAGGCACTGGACCGG
>NZ_JBEYXD010000040.1:0-75561 GCF_040644975.1 Streptomyces sp. NPDC046900
GCGGGGGGGGCCCGCTACCCCCCCGCGCCCCCCCCCGCCGTCCGTTCGTTCACAGCGCTGTGAGGTGCTCCGGCGGTGCGGACGCCGGCTGCTGGGGCAGCAACGTCGGCTCGTAGGGGACCGGCCGGGGCTTCAGTTCGAGGACCGGCACGACCGTCTGGCCACCGCCCGCCGGAGGCGGGACGAGCGTGGGCGCCGACCGCGACAGCGTCACCACACCCCAGGAGGCCAGCGCCGCCCCGGCGGCCGCGAGGAGCAGGCCCGCCGCGCCGCCCTGGAGTCGCTCGCCCAGCAGGGAGAGGCCGATCACCGCAGCGGCGACCGGGTTGGCGAGGGTCACCACCGCGAGCGGTGCGCCGAGGCCGTCGCGGTACGCCGCCTGCGACAGCAGCAGACCGGCCGTCGCGAAGGCCGCCACCAGCAGCGCCACCACCACGACCTGTGTGTCGAGCAGCGGTCCCGAACGGTCCGTCGCCGCCACCGTCACCGTCTGGGTGAGCGCCGAGGCCACCCCGGAGGCGAAGCCGGACGAGGTCGCGTGCCGCAGGCCCGGTCGGGCGCCCGCGGAGCGGGGAGCGGACAGCACTCCGATCGCCGCGGTGGTGACGCCGGCCACGGCCAGCGCCTGCGGGAGGCTCAGTATGTGGTCGGGCTCCGGTCCGGAGGCGGTCACCAGCAGCGCGCTCAGACCCAGCAGCGTGAGGACGGTGCCCCGCCACTCCACCGGGCTGACCCGGCGTCCGGCCGCCCGCGCCCCGAGCGGTACCGCCGCCACCAGCGTGAGCGCGCCGAGCGGCTGCACCAGGGTCAGCGTGCCGAACTTGAGGGCGGCCACGTGCAGCAGCGCGGCGGAGGCGTTCAGGACGACCGACCACCACCAGGCGCCGTGCGTCAGCAGCCGCAGCACACCGGTGCCCGAGGTCCGGGCCGCGAGCCGCTCCTGGGCCACCGCCGCGGCCGCGTACGCGACGGCGGATACCAGTGACAGGACGAGGGCGAGGACGGTGGCGCTCATTGGCCGGCTCCCACCAGTGCGGAGCGGTTCGCCCTCGCGGGTTGGGCCCGCCTCGGCGACGGCACGTACCCCGCCACCGGAGTGGCTTTGCCCCGGGAGGCCGGCGACGGCGCGTGCACCAGGGCCAGTGCCACGCAGAGCAGGAGGGCGGCGACGATCGCGTCCAGCCAGTAGTGGTTGGCCGTGCCGACGATCACGGTGAGGGTCAGCAGGGGATGCAGCAGCCACAGCCACCGCCACCGCGACCGGGTCGCCGCGATCAGGCCGATCGCGACCATCAGTGCCCAGCCGAAGTGCAGCGAGGGCATGGCGGCGAACTGGTTGGCCATCGAGTCGGTCGCGGGCCTGGCCCCGTACACCGTCGGCCCGTACGTCTGCCCGGTGTCCACCAGGTGGGCCACGTCGAGCATCCGCGGCGGCGCGAGCGGAAATGTGAGATGCAGCACCAGCGCGGCGCCGGTGAGCAGCGCGAGGACCCGGCGGGCCCACAGGTAGTGGTCGGGGCGCCGTATGTAGAGCCAGACCAGGAAGGCGATGGTGGCCGTGAAGTGGACGGCGACGTAGTAGATGTTCGCCGTGCGGACGAGGGCGGTGCTGTGCAGCAGTGCGGACTGCATGGCGCCCTCGCCCGGCAGATGGAGGGAGCGCTCCCAGTCCCAGACCCGGTGTGCGTTGCGGAAGGCCTCGGCGGTGTGCCCGTTCGCGAGCTGCCGGCCGAATTTGTAGACGAGGAAGAGACCTGCGACCAGCAGGAGCTCGCGGGTGAGAGGCGGCCGGTGTATCGCGGCCGCCTCTCCTCTTTCAGGCTCGGTACGGGAATCCATCCCCCGGCCCCTTTGCTGACGTGCGTGGGGTGGTGCGTGGTGAGCCCAGGAAAGGGTCCACTCGACAGACGAGTGGGTCCTGTCCAAGGCTCATCGATACGCCAGTGTACCGATACGCTCGCGTACCGGTACACTGGCGTATCGATATACTGGTGTGAAGCGGCCCACGGGCCGGGGCCACGACCGAGGAGCGAAGTCATGACGTCGCAGGCAGCGGAGGCACCGGAGACGGTTGCCGCCTCGCGCCGCTCCAAGCTCACGGCCGAGCGCGAGCAGGAGTTCTTCGACGCCGTGCTCGACCAGATCCGCGAGTGCGGCTATGAGGCGGTCACCATGGAGGGCGTCGCCGCCAGCGCCCGCTGCAGCAAGTCCACGTTGTACCGGCAGTGGAAGACCAAGCCCCAGTTCGTGGCGGCGGCGATCAGGGCGAACGGCTGCCCGCGGTTCATCGGCGTCGACACCGGTTCGCTCGCCGGGGATCTGCGGGCCGCCGCCCGGACCGCGGCCGACTGGTCCGCGCGCGACACCAGGCTGTTCCAGGCCCTCGGACACGCCGTCATGCAGGACAAGGAACTGGCGAAGGCGCTGCGCGAAGCCCTGATCGAGCCCGAGATCAAGGCACTGCAGGAGATCGTCCGGCGTGGCGTCGAGCGCGGGGAGGTGCCCGCCGACCACCCGGCGCTCCCGTACGTGCCCGCACAGCTGCTGGGCGTCCTGCGAGTCCGTCCGCTTCTCGAGGGGCGGTACGCGGACGAGGACTACCTCGTGCGTTTCGTCGAGTCGGTACTGCTGCCGATGCTCGGACTGACATGAGACCCGGGCCGCCGTCCGAGGGATGACAGGACGGCGGCCCGCTCGCGCCGCACCGTGGGGACGGGGGCGGCGCACCTGGCCGGGTGGGGTTCCTCCGGAGCGGAGAGGAGCCCCGCCCGGCCGCATCTTTTCCGGCCGGGCCCGGGTGACGGCGGTTAGGCGCTCTGTCCGTTGCCGCTCGACACGGCCTTGATCCCCGCGGTGATCCGGTCCAGCACCGAGGGCTTCGGCGCGTTCGCCCCGACGTCGATGCCGAAGCGGACGACCACGAGCCGGCCGGTGCCCGCGGGCGAGGGGAAGACCAGCGACTCGACATAGCCGTCGGCGCCCTTACTGGTGATCGCCTTCCAGCGGACCATGTAGCCCTGCTGCCCGGCCACGGTCACCGCCTTGGAGGCCAGCACCTCGTGCGAGGTGATCCCGCCGTAGGACGAACCGTACGATTCCTGGGCGTTCTTGGCTATGTCCTGCTTCGCCGCCGCCTCCGCCGTGCCGGCGGTCAGACCCTGGGCCCGGGCGGACGCCGAGTACGCCCCACCGGTGTTGCAGCTCTGCGACGTGTCACCCGGGCACTTGTACTCGACCTTCGACTGGATCGAGGCCCCGCCCTCGATGGTTCCGCCGCTCCAGCCGTCCGGCACCGGGATGCTGATGCCGTTGAACGGGTCGGTGGCGTACCCGTCCTCGGTCCGCGGCTGACCGGACTCACCGGGTGCGGGAGTCGCACCGTCCGAACCGCCGGATCCGCCCTGGCCCCCGAAGGGACCGCGGCCCTGGCCGCCGAAGGGACCACCGTCCTGGCCCCCTTGCCCACCCGGGTCGCCCTGACCCTCCTGGCCGCCGGAGCCGCCCGGGCCCTGAGCACGCGCGGAGTTGCCGCCGTTGCCGTCGTTCGCGGTGAGCGTGTAGACGCCACCGCCGATTCCCGCGAGGACCAGTACCGCCACCGCGACGGCCAGCCCGGTGCGCACGCCGCGCCTCGCCGGGGCCGGCGGGGCTCCCGGATGGGGGACGAGGGCGTACGGCTCGGTTCGCCCGGCTGCGCCGGCCTGCGGCTGCGCCGGTGGACCCCACGCTGCGGCCGGCTCCGCGGGGCGGATCCGATCCGTCCATGCCCCGCCGTCCCACCAGCGCTCGGTGGCGGGCCCGTCACTTGTCTGCCCCGGGTCGGGGTACCACCCGGGAGGAGTCACCTGCGTCATGGCTCCACCGTAGAAGCCATGCGTGAAAGAGGGATGAGAGCCCCGGCCGCGACACCCCACGAGCCCCCTTGGCCCCGGAAAGTTTGCTTCATTTTCAGGGGACTTTACTGACATTTACTTTCACCACGGCTGGTCGGCGGGCCGTCGCGTCGCCCCGGAACACCCTGCGTCACCCATGACGGCAACAGGTGCTCCGACCTGCCTCCGCCTGGGCCCGGGGGCGACTAGGCTCAATGCCTGTACGTCGTTTGGGCGACCTGGGGAGGTACCGGGATGACGGAGGCACGGCCCGGCGGGGCCGCCACGGCTTCCCTGTGGGAACGCGACGCGGAACTCGCCGTCGTCACCGAGGCGGTCGACGCGCTTCGTGACGACGCCGCGCCCACGCAGTCGGGGAGCCTGCTGGTGTTCGACGGGGAGGCGGGCATCGGCAAGACGGCGATCCTCGCGGAGACGCGCCGTATCGCGGAGAGGCGCGGCTGCACGGTCTGGTCGGCACGCGGCGGCGAGACCGTCACGTCCGTCCCCTTCAATGTCGTACGGCAGTTGCTCCAGCCCGCGCTTTTGTCACTGATGCCGGAGGAGGCGCGCGAGTACCTCGGTGACTGGTACGACGTCGCGGGCCCGGCCCTCGGGATAGCCGAACCCGGTGACCGCCAGGCCGACCCGCAGGGCGTGTGCGACGGCCTGGTCGCGGCCGTCTCCCGGCTCGCCAAACGGGAGTGGCCGCTGGTCCTGATCGTCGACGACGCGCACTGGGCCGACCAGGAGACCCTGCACTGGCTGGCCGCCTTCTGCGAACGCCTCGACGAACTGCGCGTGCTCGTCGTGGTCGCGCTGCGCCCCGGCGAGGTCGCCGGTGACGGCTCACGCCATCTGGACCTGGTCGCCGCGGCCGCGCGCCGCCCGGTCCGCACCCTGACCGCGCTCACCCCCGATGCGGCCGCCGGACTCACCCGGGCCACCCTCGGTGCGCACGCCGACGCCCCGTTCTGCCGCGAGGTGTGGGCCGTGACCGGCGGCAACCCGTACGAGACCGTCGAACTCCTCGCCAAGGTGCAGGACAGCCAGCTCGAACCGGTCGAGTCCTCCGCCGCAGAACTGCGCGCCCTGAACCGCTCGGCCCGGGGCCACGGACTCGTGGCCCGCCTCGAAGGCCTCGGTATCGAGGCCACCCGGTTCGCCTGGGCGGCGGCCATCCTGGGCACCGGCATCACCGTGGAACTGGTGGCCCGGCTCGCCACCATGAGCCCGACGGAGGCGGGGCGCTGCGCCGAACTCCTCAGCGCGGCCCGCATCCTCAGCGAACCCGACCCGGCGGTCCGTCAGGCGGACGGCGGCGAGCTGGAGTTCGTCCATCCGCTGATCGCCAGCGCCGTCTACCGCTCGATCCCCGACGGACTGCGCACCGCGATGCACGGCATCGCCGCACAGGTCGTCACCGACTCCGGGCTCGGCGCGGCGGCCGCCTCCCGCCATCTCCTCGAGGTCCACCCGGACGACGACGAGGAACTCGTCGAGCAGATGCGCGAGGCCGCCCGTGAACACCTCGCGGTCGGCGCGCCCGACGCCGCCCGCCGCTGCCTGGAGCGCGCCCTGGTGGAACCGCCGCTGCCCCAGGTGCACCCGCACGTCCTCTACGAACTGGGCTGCGCCACGCTGCTGACCTCGCCCGCCACGACCATCGACTACCTCCAGGCGGCGCTCGCGATGTCCGGCCTCGAGGGCGAGGACCGGGTGAGCGCCGTCTACCGGCTTTCCCAGGCCCTGCTGCACAACGACCAGCTGAACGAGGCGGTCCGCACCGTCGACGCCGAGGCCGCCCGGCTCGAACCCGGCCCCTCACGCATGCGTCTCCAGGCCGTCCACTACATGTGGGAAGGGATCCACGCGGCCGAGGAGGACTCCCCGGCCCGCTCCCGGGAGCTGGCCGACCTGGCCCGCACCTGCACAGGGCGGGACAATTCCGAGCGCGCGCTCCTCATCCTGCGCGGCTTCGACGCGATGACCCACGGTGAGAACGCCGAGGAGGTCGTGGACCTGTGCGACCGCGCCCTCGTCAACGGCCGCCTCGCCCCGGGACTCGGCTGGACCGATACCGAGTGGGGCATCGAACTGCTGCTGATGCTGGGCAGCGCCTACGCCTACACGGACCGACTCGACCGGGCCGAGAGCCTGTTCAGCGAGGCCCTGCGCGCCTATGAGTCCGCGGGCTGGAGCGGCGGCCACCTCTCCCTCGCGCACGCCTACGTCGGACTCGCCCACCGCAGACGGGGCCGCCTCAGGGACGCGGAGACCTCCCTGCGCGAATCCCTGCGCCTGGCCGAGCGTGTCGGCCGCGGGCTGCCCCTGTACTGGTCCGCGACCTGCGGGCTCGTCGACACCCTGCTCGCCCGCGGGCATGTCGAGGAGGCCTGGTCGATCGCGGATCGGTACGGCTTCGCACCGCCCTATCCGTCCACGATCGTGCTGCCCGACACCCGGTCCGTGCGCGGCCGGCTCCTGATCGCCGTCGGCCGGACCAAGGAGGGCGTCAACGAACTGGAGGCCGCCGAGAAGGCGTGCGCCGGACGCGGCCACAACACCGTGCTGGCGCCCTGGGCCGGCGACCTCGCCCGCGCGCTCGCCACCGAGGACCCGCGCCGTGCCGCCGAGCTTGCCGCGACCGTCCGCCGTCAGGCCGAACTGCTGGGCACCGACACGGCGATCGGCGAGGCCCTGCGCGTCGCCGCCGCTCTGGAGACGGGCCAGCGCTCCGTCACGCTGCACGCCCAGGCGGTGACCTACCTGGAGTCCTCGCCCTGTGCCTATGGGCACGCGGCGGCGCGTGTGGAGTACGGCATCGCGGCGCGCTCCGTGGCGGAACTGAGCCGGGGTCTGACGCTGGCGCGGTCGTGCGGCGCCGACGGACTGGCGGCCCGGGCGCAGGAGGTGCTCGACAACGGCCGGGGGCTGCGCTGAAGTCCCGTTACAGCGCGAGCAGTTGGCCGGTGACCGCCGCCAGCCGCCGCTGCACCTCCCGGTCGTACGCCTGCTCGTGCGCCCGTGCCGGACGGGTGCCGTCGAAGTAGCCGCCGGTGCCCAGGTCCCGGGTCGCCAGGGCCAGCACCCCGGGCGCACCGTCGGCCACCGTGTTCCACGGGGCGATGCCGCCCTCGCGGACCATGGCGGTGTCCATGTAGGTGGCGGGGTGCAGCACGTTCACGGAGACACCACTGTCCCCGAGCTCCTCGGCCAGCGCGAAGGTGTGCGCTGCGAGGGCGAACTTGCTGCGGCAGTACGCGGACATGCCGCTGTAGCCGCGTGTCAGCTCCGGGTCGTCGAAGTCCGGGGGCTCCTGGCCCGCCGAGCCGACGTTGACGATCCGTGCGGGAGCGCCCGCCTTCAGCTGTGGCAGCAGGGCGCGGGTGAGGGCGACCGGCGCCAGATAGTTGACCGCGAGCCGGAGCTCGTGCCCGTCGGCGCTGACCTCACGGCCGGACCCGCGCGGACCGCCGCCCACACCCGCGTTGTTGATCAGGGCCTCGAGGCGGGGATGTGCGGCGGCGACCTCCTCGCCGAGCCGCCGCACCTGGGCGAGCGAGGCCAGATCGGCGACGAACCCCTCGGCCTCGCCCTCGGTGCGCAGCTCCGCGACGAGTTGGTCGGTGCGGCCCGCATCGCGCCCGTGGGCGAGGACCAGGTGTCCCGAGCGGGCCAGCTCGAAGGCGATGTAGCGGCCGAGACCGGAGGTGGCGCCGGTGATCAGAACAGTCGGCATGCCCCCACCCTAGGCACGCGTCCGGGCGGCATGGGGGTGCTGCTGAAGCTACGACCAGCAGGGTCACCCTTGGGCGGTTTCCTCCTCGGCGAGCACCCGCTGCGCCACCGCGAAGGCGGAGTTCGCCGCCGGGACGCCGCAGTACACCGCCGTATGCAGCAGCACCGCGCCGATCTCCTCGGGAGTGAGCCCGTTGCGTCTGGCCGCCCGGACGTGCAGGGCCAGCTCGTCGTGATGGCCGTACGCGACGAGCGCCGTCAGCGTGATCATGCTGCGCTCGCGGCGGGACAGCGTGGGGTCGGTCCAGATCTCGCCCCAGGCGTAGCGCGAGATGAAGTCCTGGAACCGGGCGGTGAAGGGGGTCTGGCGCGTCTGCGCCCGGTCCACGTGCGCGTCGCCGAGGACTTCGCGGCGCACCGCCATGCCCCGCCGGGGAGTGCCGGAGAAGTGCGCCCGCAGGGCCGTGAGGACGGCTTCCGGGCACTGCGCCGGCGCCAGGTGCGAGGCGCCCGGGATCTCCACCAGGGCAGAGCCGGGCACCGCGTCCGCGATCTCCCGCAGATGCGCCGGGGGAGTCGCCGGGTCCTCGCGGCCCGCGATCAGCAGCGTCGGCACGGTGATCGACGGCAGCCGGTCACGGATGTCGAACGCGGCGAGCGCGTCGCAGCAGGCGGCGTACGCGGCGGGGTCCGCCTTCCGGTGGTCCTGGACGAGCCGGGGCACCGTGAACCCGGCCGTGAACCAGCGTGCGTCGGCGGTCGCCGCCACCGGCGCCATCCCCTCCCGGCGGACCAGCGCGGCCCGTTCCTGCCACGGACCCGCGCCGTTGAAGTGCGCGGAGGAGCAGACGACGGCGAGCGAGGAGATCCGCTCGGGGTGGTGCACGGCGAGATGCAGCCCCACCGCTCCGCCGAGCGACACCCCGGCGTACGCGAAGCGGTCCACGCCGAGCGCGTCGGCGAGTCCCAGCACCAGCCCGGCCAGATCGGCGACGGTGGCGCCCGGGCCGATGAGGTCCGGGGCGGAACCGCCGTGGCCCGGCAGATCCCAGCGGACCACTCGGTGGTCGGCCGACAACTCGGGTGCGACCTTGTCCCACAGGGCGCAGGAGGTGCCCAGGGACGGTCCGAGGAGCAGCGGGGGAGCGGTGGGGGCGCCCTCGGCGTGGTGGTAGGGAAGCTTGGCGGTCACGAGCGCTCCAGGGCACGGTCGGTGAGGGCCGGGGCGGCCCCGGTGTAACGGGCCGGATCGGTGAGGACCTCCACGTCGAGGTCCTTCAACTCCGGTTCGTCGGCGAGGATTTCGGCGAGACGGCGGCCCTCGGTGCGGGCCCGCCGGGCGGCCTCGGTGAGCAGCTCCTTGGCACGGGCGCGGCCCACCACCGGGGCCAGCTCAGCCGCCAGCCGCTCGGAGACGATCAGCCCGTGGGTGAGGCCGAGGTGTGCGCGCATGGCGTCCGTGTGCACGCGAAGCCCCTCGGCCAGTTCCACGGCGTCACGCGCGGCGCCGCCGGCCAGCCGCAGCAGATCGCGCAGCGGCTCCCACTCGGCGTGCCAGGCCCCGGCGGGGCGTTCGTCCTCCGCGGCCAGGGATCCGTACAGCGTGGCGGCGAGTTGCGGGGCCCGCCGGGCGGCCGCCGCGATCAGCGTCGCCCGTACGGGGTTCGCCTTGTGCGGCATCGCGGAGGAGCCGCCGCCCGCGCCTTCGGCGACCTCGGCGACCTCGGTACGGGAGAGCGTCAGCACGTCCGCGGCCATCTTGCCCAGCGCTCCGGCCGTGAAGGCGAGTCCGCCGGCCAGGTCGGCGATCGGGGTGCGCAGGGTGTGCCAGGGCAACTCTGGTTCGGCGAGACCCAGTTCCCGCGCGTAGGCGGCGGTGAGTGCCCGGGGGTCACGGGCGCCGTACGCGGTGAACGCCGCCAAGGTGCCTGCCGCGCCGCCCAGTTGCGCGGGCAGTTGCTCCCGTACGGTCCGTACGCGGTCCCGTGCGTCGAGCACCAGCGCCCGCCAGCCCGCCGCCTTCAGCCCGAACGTGGTGGGCACGGCGTGCTGGGTGAGCGTCCGGCCGGGCATGACGGTGTCCCGGTGGTCCGCGGCGAGCCTGGCCAGCGCCCGCTGCGTACGTTCCAGGTCGGACAGCACCAGGTCGAGGGTGCGCACGGCGACCAGTATCGTCGCTGTGTCCATGATGTCCTGGCTGGTCGCGCCCCGGTGGACGTACGGTCCGTACTCCGCGCCGACCGCCTCGGTCAGATCGGCGACCAGGGGGATGACCGGGTTCCCGCCTCCGCGGGCGCGCCGGGCGAGGGAGCGAACGTCGAAGCGGTCCGCACGGGCCGCCTCGGTCACCGCCGTCGCGGCAGCCCGCGGGGCCAGGTCCAGGGCGGCCTGGGCCCGGGTCAGCGCGGCTTCGGCGTCGAGCATCGCCCGCAGACAGGCGAGGTCGCTCGTCGCGGACGCGGCGGGGGAGTCGGTCCACCCGGGGGCGAGCAGACCGGCGTCGGGCTCTGCCGGGGGCACCTCCCGGCCGAAGGGCCCCGGCGTCACTGGAACTCCAGGAAGACCGTCTCGCCCTCGCCCTGAAGGCGGATGTCGAACCGGTGGGTGCCGTTGTCCTCGGCCACGGCGATCAGCGTGTCCCGGCGGTCCTCCTCCAGCCGTCCCAGCAGCGGATCGGCGGCGAGCGCCGCCTCGTCGACCGGCAGGTAGATCCGGGTGAACAGGTGCATGAGCAGGCCCCGGGCGAAGACGCAGACGCTGATGTACGGCGCGCTCAGCCCGCGCGCTCCGGGCCGCAGCGTACGGGCGTACCAGTGGCCGTTGGCGTCCGTCTGGACGCGCCCCCAGCCGGTGAACTCCACGCCGTTGCGGCCCAGATAGCCGCCGGTGGCGGGATCGCGCCGGATCGAGCCGTCCACCTGCGGCACGTTGCCGTCCGGGTCGGGGCCCCACAGCTCGAGGAAGGCGTCGGGCAGCGGCTCGCCCTCGCCGTCGTACACGTGCCCGTGAAGGGTGATCTGGTCCCGGTGCCCGAGCGGGGCGATGTCGGAGCCCCCAGGGAAGGGCAGGGCGTAGCCGTAGAAGGGGCCGACGGTGTGCGACGGTGTCGGCAGCACGCTCTCGGGGCTGCTTGTGTCGATCTTCGTCATGGTGGGTCAGCGTCCTTCTTCGATCCAGGTGGCGTTCGGGCCGTCGAGCACGATGTCCCAGTGGTAGCCCAGCGAGAACTCCGGCACGGACAGGCTGTGGTCGTAGGTGGCGACCAGGCGCTGCCGGGCGGCGTCGTCCGTCACGGACTGGAGGATCGGGTCGTACGGGAAGAGGGGGTCGTTCGGGAAGTACATCTGTGTCACCAGCCGCTGGGTGAACGCCGTCCCGAAGACCGAGAAGTGGATGTGGGCCGGGCGCCAGGCGCCCACGTGGTTGCGCCACGGGTACGGGCCCGGCTGGACGGTGGTGAAGCGGTAGAAGCCGTCGGCGTCGGAGAGCGTGCGGCCCACACCGGTGAAGTTGGGGTCCAGCGGTGCCTCGTGCTGCTCTCGCTGGTGGGCGTAGCGGCCGGCCGAGTTGGCCTGCCAGATCTCGACGAGCTGACCGCGCACCGGACGCCCGTCCCGGTCGAGCAGGCGCCCGGAGACGGTGATCCGCTCACCGATCGGCTCACCCCGGTGGTGCCTGGTGAGGTCGTTGTCGATCTCGGTGATGTCGCGCTCGCCGAAGGCCGGTGAGGACAGCTCGACCAGTTCCGGGTCCTTGGTGACGTCGACGGCGATCGGCGGCTGCTTGGGGTGGCGCAGCGTGGAGGAACGGTAGGGGGCGTAGTCCCGGCGCGGGTGGTGCTCGAGGGGTGCGCCGTCGGCGACCCGCTTCTCGTAGGCGGCGTGTTCGGCCGCGATCTCCAGGTCTATGTCGTGCTGGGTGAGAGCCATGGGGGTTCCTAGCGTTCGAGGGCGGGGGCGGGGGCGGGGGCGGGGTACGGGCGGTACGGGCCCACGCCGATGCACGGACGTGTTCACTCAAGGCCCTTGGCGACGGTCAGGGCGGCGTCGGTCCTGGCGATGATCTCCTCGACCGCCACCTGGGGTGCGGTCTCCACGAGGACCAGCCCGGCGCCGGTCACGTCGAGGACGCCGAGGTCGGTGATGATCCGGTCCACGCAGGCCCTGCCGGTCAGCGGCAGCGTGCACTCCTCGAGGATCTTCGGTGAACCGTCCTTGGCGGTGTGGCTCATGACGACGATGACGGTCCGGGCGCCGTGCACCAGGTCCATCGCCCCGCCGATCCCCGTGATCATCCTGCCGGGCACGGCCCAGTTGGCCAGGTCGCCCTTCGCGGAGACCTGCATGGCGCCCAGGACGGCGACGTCGATGTGACCGCCGCGGATCATCGAGAAGGACAGCGCCGAATCGAAGAAGGAGGCACCGGGCAGGACCGTCACGGTCTCCTTCCCGGCGTTGATCAGGTCGGGGTCGACCAGGTCGTCGGTGGGATAGGGGCCGGTGCCCAGGATGCCGTTCTCGGATTCGAGGACGACCTCGACGTCGTCGGGAAGGTGGTTGGGGATCAGCGTCGGCAGCCCGATGCCGAGATTGACGTACTGGCCGTCCTTCAGCTCGCGTGCGGCCCGGGCGGCCATCTGTTCGCGCGTCCAGGCCATCAGCCGCGCACCGTCCCGGGCGCCGGAGGCGCGGACACCGTGCGCCGCTCGATCCTCTTGTCGGCGGCCTGCTCCGGGGTGAGGGCCACCACCCGCTGTACGAAGATGCCCGGCAGATGCACCGCGTCCGGGTCGATCGCGCCGGGCTCCACCAGTTCCTCGACCTCGGCGACGGTGACCTTGCCGGCCATGGCCGCCAGGGGGTTGAAGTTGCGGGCGGACTTGTTGAACACGAGGTTGCCGTGCCGGTCGCCCCGCGCGGCACGGACCAGGGAGAAGTCGGTGCGGATGCAGCGCTCCAGCACGTGGTCCACTCCGTCGAACGCGCGGACCTCCTTGGCCGGAGACGCCAGTGCCACCCCGCCCGAGCCGTCGTAGCGCCAGGGCAGCCCGCCGTCGGCGACCTGGGTGCCGACCCCGGCGGGGGTGTAGAAAGCGGGGATTCCGGCACCGCCGGCCCGCAGCCTCTCGGCCAGCGTGCCCTGCGGGATCATCTCGACCTCCAGCTCCCCGGCCAGGTACTGGCGGGCGAACTCCTTGTTGGCCCCGATGTAGGAACCGGTCACCCGGGCGATCCGGCCCGCCGCCAGCAGCACCGCGAGCCCCGACTCCATCGCCCCGCAGTTGTTCGACACCACGCTCAGCCCGGCGACCCCCCGCTCGAAGAGCGCCTCGATCAGCACGTTCGGCACACCGCTCAATCCGAACCCGCCGACCGCCAGCGATGCGCCGTCCGGCACATCGGCCACCGCCTCCAGGGCAGAGGCGACCACCTTGTCCATCCGTGAAGCCCCATCTCTTCGTGGCGTCCCGATCAACAATTAATCAGGGCACTGAGTATTTCTGCGAGGTTGCTCTCACGCTGCCACTGTCGAGATAGGGCGTCAAGGCCCCGTGTGTCCCGACGCCTGGCGGGAGCGTCGTTCATGGAGAGTCGTGTCCTTGGCGGTATCGTTCAGTGCACCTACAAAAATGACCAGGGAGCGCGCATGGCCGCCGTGGACCTCTCGACGCACCCGGGGCACCTGGCCCGGCGGTTGCAGCAGGCGCACTACCTGCTGTGGAACACGATGGTCTCGGAGGAGATCACCTCGCCGCAGTTCGCGGTCCTCAACGCGCTCGTCGCCGAGCCCGGGCTCGACCAGCGCACCGTGGGGGAGCGGGTGGGCCTCGACCGGTCCACCATCGCCGAGGTGATCAGCCGGCTCGGCCGCCGGGGCCTCCTCGACAAGGTCCGCGACCCGCAGGACGGCCGTCGCTTCCTGCTGCGCCTCACGGACGAGGGACTGCGCACGCACCGCAGGCTGACGGTGCGCACGGCCCGGATGAACCAGGTCTTCCTGGCTCCGCTGTCCGCCGAGGAGCAGTCCCAGTTCTTCGACCTCATCCGGCGGGTCTCGGAGGCCGCCGAGAGCCTGCGCAACCCGGCGCCTCCCCTCCCGGCCACCCAGGCCTGAGGAGGTCCGCCCAGCGGACCCGCTCGCAGTACTGTGCAGATGCGAGGGCGTCAGCCGGGCCGTGCCGCGGTCCAGGGCGGAGAGGATCAGCGATGGCAGCCGAGGCCGAACCCGCGGGCATGCGCACCGTCCAGCGGGCGATCGACATCCTGGGTCTCCTCGAAGAGAGCCGTCCCGCGCTGTCCATCCGCGAGATCGTCGCCGCGTCCGGTCTGCCCAAGACGACCGTGCTGCGCCTGCTGGGCACCCTCCGGCTCAACGGTCTGCTCTGGGTCGACGAACACGGCCGCCATATCGCGGGCCCCGCCCTGCTGCGCTGGGCCCGGCTCGCCGAACAAGCCTGGCGACTGCCGCCTGCGGCGGCGGTGATACTGCGTGAACTGGCCGCGGAGCACCGGGAGACGGTGCATCTGTACGTCCGCCGCGACATCCGCCGGGTCTGCATCGCGCAGGAGGAGGGGCCCCAGTCCCTGCGGCAGGTCGTACGGGTCGGGGACGAGCTTCCGCTGTGGGCGGGCGGCGTCTCCAGGGCGCTGCTGCTGGACGCCCCGGAGGCCCTGCTGCGCCGCGTCGCGGAGTCCTCGCCGTACGGGGCAGCCCATCTGGACACGTTGCGCGCCTGGATCGAGGAGGCGCGGACGCTCGGCTACGCCACCAGTCACGGAGAACGCGAGGAGGGGCTGTCGGCGGTGGCTGTGCCGGTGAGGGGGCGCGCCGGAGCGGTGACCGCGGCTCTCTCCTTCGGCGGGCCGAGCACCCGGTTCACCGACGAGCGCATACGGCGCTTCGCGGACGGACTGACCGCGGCGGCGCGTGAGCTGGTGCGGGTGGGGCTGCCCTTCGAAGGGTGACCGGGACTGGAGCGACGGGCGCGGACCCTTCCGTTGGTCCGTTCAGCGGACCGGAAGCGTCACTGGGCGGATCGCCGACCTAGACTGGGGGGCCTCGGCAGGCGCTGTATGCGTACCCCGGAAGGAAGGCGGCACCACCGTGGACCGCACCGTCGTCACCCGTTCCCCGCACACCGCAGCGGACTGGTGGGTCACGGCCGACCAGGCACGGCACGCGGCGCAGGGCGGGCTCGCGGACGCCGCGACGGCACCGGACCTGCTGCGTACGCTCGCCGAACTCGACCGGGCCCGCCGGGAGACGGTGGTCGCCGTCGGTGCGGCCGTGGAGGCGTTGCTCGGGGGCGGCGTCGCCTGGGAGGCGATCGCGGCCGCCCTGGGATTCGACTCTGCCGAGGAGGCCCGCGAGGGGCTCGCCGCCGCCCGCGCCGACGCGGGCACGGCGCTCGAACGCCGCGTGGGGCGCCGGGCGTAGGACCGCTCGGTTCGGCGGTGGTGGACGAGGGTCACTGGCGGGTCGCCGTGGTCCGGCCGTGCGGGGCCCGGTCGCCATGACTCGACGGTGCGGTCCCGGCCGGCCCGGTCCGGTCGTCCGGACATCGGCTCACTCCGCCGCGAGCACCACCCAGACCTGGCCCTGCGCGAAGTTCACCGGCTTGCCGTCCGCCGTCGTGAACCGGGTGCCCTCCGGCGCGGACGGCCGCTTCCAGTCGGCGTCGAACACCCGCCCGTCGCGCAGCACTTGGGCCTTCCCCGAGCCCACGGTCTCCGAGTACGGCGAGTAGTTGCCGAGCACGTCGTGGAACTGGGATTCACGCACCCGCACGTACTGCACCACCACCGTCGCCGGAGCCACCCGCTTGCCGTCCGTCGTGACCGTCGGCGTCCCGTCCATCGCCACCAGCCAGCGGTGCAGCTGCTCGGACCAGGTGAACGTGAAGCGGGCGGAGGGGAAGCGGACCGTGCGGCCGGTCACCGGAGTTCCGCCGGACGGTGCGGCACCGAAGTGGAACCCGGTCGTCAGAGCGGCGGCGCCCGGTGCGGTCCCCATCAGCTTCTGCGGCCGCAGATAGAGGTTGTGCGGTGCCGCCTTGCCGTTGTCCCGGAAGTAGGCACTCGAGTTCTTGTCGGGCGGCTCGGGGTTCAGCGGGGCCTTGTCGATGAGGGGAAGGAGCTTGTGCTGCGCACCGGAGAACGCGAGCGTCGGGTCGTGGAACTGCCCCAGCAGTTCCAGGTCCGACTCGCGTGCGCTGCGCACCGGGCCGACCACCGCCGGCAGCTTGGTCGCGAACACCGCCATCAGCCGGCTGAGACCGCCCTCGACCTGCTCCGCGTAGACGAGATCCGCCTGGTCCAGGCCCGTCTGCGGCCGGGCCGCGGACACATTGTCGATCTTCACGGCGAGCACCGGGCCCTCAGGTCCCGCGGGGGTCCGGCCGCCGCCCTGCTGGTGCTGCCCCTGCGGGGGCTCGCTCTCGGCGCTTCCGCCCTTGCCGCCGCCCGAATCGCACGCCGTCAGGAGGGAGCCCGTCATGGCGACCGTCAGCAGTACCGCCGCCACGCCGTGCCGTGTCCGCGCTGTCCGCCGCATGCCCACCGCCCACGAAAGCCTGTGCATCGATTATGCGTTTATAAGTTCAATAGTGCTCATACCCGTTCTGCACCGATCGTGCGAAGGGGCGCGTGCAGCGTACGCCTCGGGGACGGAACGGCGAGAGGACAACGAAGAACTGTGGCGTGGATGACCGCCCGGACGAGGAACGGCCGGGCGGAGAGCGTCAGCGAGGGGTGCCGAGGATTTCCGCGAGGTCGTAGCGCACCGGTTCCTCCAACTGCGTGTACGTACAGCTCTCGGGAGTGCGGTCGGGGCGCCAGCGGCGGAATCGCGCGGTGTGCCGGAAGCGCACGCCGTTCTCCATGTGGTCGTACGCCACCTCCGCCACCCGCTCGGGCCGCAGCGGCACCCAGGACAGGTCCTTCTTGCCCGACCAGCGGCTGGGGGCGCCCGGCAGCCGGGCCGTCTCGTGCGCCACCTCGTCCGACCAGGCCGCCCACGGATGCCCCGAGACATCGTCCATCCGCAACGACTCCAGCTCCTGCACCAGCTCCGCGCGCCGCTTCATGGGAAACGCGGCGGACACCCCCACATGCTGGAGGGTGCCCTGGTCGTCGTGGAGGCCGAGCAGCAGCGAACCGACGACAGGGCCGCTCTTGTGGAAGCGGTAGCCCGCGACCACCACGTCGGCCGTGCGCTCGTGCTTGACCTTGAACATCACACGTTCGTCCGGCCGGTAGGGCAGGGTGAGCGGCTTTGCGATCACTCCGTCCAGGCCCGCGCCCTCGTACTGCTGGAACCACTGCTCCGCCACCGCGCGGTCCGTCGTCGCCGGCGCGAGGTGCACGGGCGGCGTCACCCCGGACAGCGCCCGCTCCAGCAGGGGGCGCCGGTCGCTCAGCGGCACGCCGAGCAACGAGGAGTCGTCCAGCGCCAGCAGATCGAACGCCACGAAGGAGGCCGGGGTCTTCTCCGCGAGCATCCGCACCCGGGAGTCGGCCGGATGGATCCGCTCGGTCAGCGCGTCGAAGTCGAGGTGCCCCTCGCGTGCGATCACGATCTCGCCGTCCATCACACAGCGCTCGGGCAGGCGCTCCCGCAGCGCCTCTACCAGTTCGGGGAAGTACCTGGTCAAGGGCTTTCCGGTACGGCTGCCGAGCTCGACCTCGGGGCCGTCGCGGAACACGATCGCCCGGAACCCGTCCCACTTCGCCTCGTACTGCATGTTCGGGGGGATCGTCGCCACGGACTTGGCGAGCATCGGTTTCACAGGTGGCATCACCGGCAGATCCATGCCTCCGATTCTGCTGCCACATGGTGCGGTTCGCCCAGTGTGCAGGGCGGGGTCGCTGCGCCTACCGTGGCTCCCATGGGTGATGCGGTGGAGCTCGACGTGGGGGGCAGGGCGGTTCGGCTGTCCAGTCCGGACAAGGTCTTCTTTCCGGAGCGCGGCTTCACCAAGCTAGACCTCGCGCAGTACTACATGGCCGTGGGGCCCGGCATCCTGCGCGCCCTGCGCAATCGGCCCACCACCCTGGAGCGCTATCCGGACGGCGTGACGGGCGAGTCCTTCTTCCAGAAGCGGGCGCCCAAACACATGCCCGCCTGGATCCCCACCGCCCACATCACCTTCCCGAGTGGCCGCAGCGCCGACGAGATGTGCCCCACCGAGGTCGCCGCCGTCGTCTGGGCCGCGCAGTTCGGGACACTGACGTTCCATCCGTGGCCGGTGCGCCAGGGCGACGTCGACCACCCGGACGAACTCCGCATCGACCTCGACCCGCAGCCCGGCACCGACTTCGGCGACGCGGTACGCGCCGCACACGAACTGCGCGCCGTGCTCGACGAGTTCGGCGGACTGCGGGGCTGGCCCAAGACCTCCGGCGGCCGGGGGCTGCACGTCTTCGTGCCCCTTCAGCCGCACTGGACCTTCACCCAGGTGCGCCGGGCCGCGATCGCCGTCGGACGCGAACTGGAGCGGCGGATGCCCGAGCACGTGACCATCGCGTGGTGGAAGGAGGAGCGCGGCGAGAAGATCTTCGTCGACTACAACCAGACGGCGCGCGACCGCACCATCGCCTCCGCCTACTCCGTCCGCCCCAGGCCGAACGCCCCGGTGTCCGCGCCGCTGCGCTGGGACGAGGTCGACGACGTGGCGCCGAACGACTTCGACCTGGCCACCATGCCCGGCCGGTTCGCCGAACTGGGTGACGTCCACGCGGACATGGACGACCACGCCTTCTCCCTCGAGGCGCTCCTCGAACTGGCCCGCCGCGACGAGCACGACCACGGCCTCGGGGACCTGCCCTATCCGCCCGAGTACCCGAAGATGCCGGGCGAGCCCAAGCGGGTGCAGCCCAGCCGGGCCCGCAAAGAAGGCACACAGGGCAGTCCCGAGACACCCCCCGCCCTCTGACCCACTGGACGCCACCCATCCCCGACCCGGCGGACGCCATCGGCCCCTGACGCGGCGTCGCCGGGACACCGCACGCCATGCCGCTCCCTGCTGACGGCGGATCACCGGACAGCGGAGCCCTTAACGCGCCGATATGACTGAGATACCGATGATTTATCCTTCATATGCATAAAATCACCGGGTGCCGCTACTGTCCTTCCTGTTCGTCCTGGCGGCTCGTCTCCGTGAATTCCGTGCAGGAGGGGAACCCCGGTATGGACAGACGCAGCTTCAATCGGCGGATGCTGCTGGGCAGTGCGACCGTGGCGACGACGTTCTCGCTGGGCCCCGAGGCCGTCGGTACCGTCAAGCGGGCGAAGACCGCGCGCGACGGCGGTGACGTCCGGTACATCAAGATGTTCGCCGAGAAGCTCAAGGGCGGCGGGATGGGCTACGGCCTGACGAGGGGCCGTGCGACCGTCCCGGGGCCGCTGATCGAGATCAACGAGGGCGACACGCTGCACATCGAGTTCGAGAACACGATGGACGTCGAGGCGAGCCTGCATGTGCACGGTCTGGACTACGACATCTTCGAGGACGGCACGAAGACCACCAGGAGCAGTGTGAAGCCGGGTGGCAAGCGCACCTACACCTGGCGCACCCACCGCCCCGGCCGTCGCGAGGACGGCACCTGGCGGGAGGGCAGCGCCGGTTACTGGCACTACCACGACCACGTGGTCGGCACGGACCACGGCACGCTGGGCATTCGCAAGGGCCTGTACGGACCGGTGATCGTACGTCGCGAGGGTGATCTCCTCCCCGACAGGATCCACACCATCGTCTTCAACGAAATGATGATCAATCAGATGGAGCATGCCGGCCCCGACCTGTTGGCGACCGTCGGGGAGCGCGTGGAGTTCGTGATGATCACGCATGGCGACCTCTACCACACGTTCCATCTGCACGGTCACCGCTGGGCGCACAACCGTACGGGCCTCCTCACCGGACCCGACGATCCGAGTCAGATCATCGACAACCGGATCGTGGGACCTGGGGACTCCTTCGGCTTCCAGGTGATCGCGGGCGAGGGCAGCGGACCGGGCGCATGGATGTACCACTGCCATGTACAGCGGCACGCCGACCACGGCATGGCCGGGTTGTTCATCGTGCGGGAACCGGACGGGAGTGTCCCCAGGTACGAACCGCACCAGCACTAGTCGCCGGCGCCTCGAGCACCGCCGCGTGGGCGGCTCCCTCTCGGCCGGTGAGCGCTCTCAGCCCCCTGGACTGCCCGGGCTATCCTGATCGGCACCCGCCGAGGAGGAGTCCCGAAGTGACCGAGAGCGCTCCGCGTCCCACGCTGGAGGCCGTCGCTGCCCGGGCCGGGGTCTCGCGGGCCACCGCGTCCAGGGTCGTCAACGGTGGCGACGGAGTACGCGAGCCTCTCATCGAGCGGGTGCGCCGTGCCGTCGAGGAACTCGGGTATGTGCCCAACCAGGCCGCGCGCAGCCTGGTGACCAGGCGGCACGACGCCGTCGCCGTGGTGATCGCCGAGCCGGAGACCCGGGTCTTCGCCGACCCCTTCTTCGCCCTGCAACTGCGCGGCATCAGCAAGGAGTTGACGGCCCATGACTCCCAGCTCGTGCTGCTCCTGACGGAGGGCCGCGCCGACCACGCCCGGGTCGGCCGCTACCTCGCAGGCGGGCATGTCGACGGCGCCCTCGTCTTCTCCCTGCACCTCGACGATCCGCTGCCGGAACTGGTCCAGCGGGCCGGGGTGCCGACGGTGTTCGGCGGGCGGCCCGGCTGGCGCGAGGGCACCCGGAGCACGGTCTATGTGGACAGCGACAACCGCGGCGGGGCCCGTGAGGCCGTACGCCACCTCGTGGGGCTCGGCCGCCGCCGCATCGCGCACATCACCGGCGCCCTGGACCAGACCTCCGCCGTCGACCGGCTCGACGGGTTCCGGGACGTCATGGTCGATGCCGATCCGGGGATCGTCGCCGAAGGAGACTTCACCCCGGCCGGCGGCGAACGCGCGATGCGGGAGCTGCTGGAGCGGTGCCCCGATCTGGACGCGCTCTTCGCCGCCAACGACCTTTCCGCCTCCGGCGCCCTGCGGGTGCTGCGTGCGCAGGGACGCCGGGTGCCGGAGGATGTCGCCGTCATCGGCTTCGACGACATGCTGCCGGTCGCCGAGCAGACCGACCCGCCGCTGACGACGATCCGTCAGGACATCGAGGAGATGGGCCGTCTGATGGCCCGGCTGCTGGTGCGCTCCCTCGACCGGCGGGGCGCCACGCCCGACGCGGACGGCGGGTCCGGTATGAGCGGTGTGTTGTCCAGCGTGGTGCTGCCGACGACCTTGGTGCGGCGGGTCTCCGCGTAGCCGCGGGAGGGCTGACGGTGCGAAAGCGCCGGACCGTCAGCTGGCCGGTCCGGCGCCGCGGGCGGCACCAAGGGCGAGGATCGGATGCCCGGCTCCGCGCGCCTCGCGCCGCCCTTACGGCGCCGGCCCCGCTAGGACTGCTGCGGTGCACTCTTGATGAGCGCGAAGCGTGCCCCGTACGGATCGGCGAGTCGCGCGATGCGGCCCACACCCGCCACGTCTGTGGCGGGCATCCGGACGGTGCCGCCGAGCTCCTGAGCGCTGCTCACCGAGGCGTCCGTGTCCGTCACCTCGAAGTACGCCAGCCAGTGCGGGCCCGACTTCGCCTCCGCGGGATCGTCGGCGGTCGAGACCAGCCCGCCGAACATGGCGTCCGGGCCGCCGCCCTCGGGGCTGATGCATGTGTACGTGCCGCCGGGGAAGGGCACGCCCTCGACCTCCCAGCCGAGCACCTGGTTGTAGAACGCGGCGGCGCGGGCGACGTCCGGGGTGTACAGCTCGGCCCAGCACAGCGAGCCCGGATCGCCGGCCACGTCGATGCCCTTGGTCAGGCCCGGCTGCCAGATGCCGAAGGGCGCGCCGGCCGTGTCGGCGAGGATGGCCATATGGCCCTGGCCCATGACGTCCATGGGCCGGACGAGCACACTGCCGCCCGCCTGCTCGGCCGCCTTCGCGGTGGCCTCCGCGTCGGGGCTCTGGAAGTAGACGGACCAGGACGGCGGGCCCTGCTCGGGCGTGGTCTGCATACCGCCGGCGGCGGTCCTGCCGGCGAGCTGGAAGAAGCCGTAGCCCCCGGCGTCCGGCCCCGCCGACTGGAACTGCCAGCCGAAGAGACCGCCGTAGAAGGAGATGGCTCCGTCGATGTCGGGGGTGCCGACATCCAGCCAGTTCGGGGCGCCGTTGACGAAACGGGTGGTGAGCATGACTCCCCCTTCAAGGGTTCCCGTTGTCTGCACTGCCGAGTCTTGCACCGCCCACCGACACTCGCTGCGGGAGTGACGGGACGCGCCCGGGCGCGGGTGGCGACCGCTATGGTGGTGCCTTTCCCGCATGTTTCTCCGCGCGCCGCCGTGCGCCGCCCCCGCCGCGGCGACATCATCGAGCGCTGTACGGCGGGGCACCCGGAGGGGCCGTTGATCCCGCGTTGATCGAACGTTTGTCGCCGCGCGACACGCTCAGGTCATGCACATCGAAGCAATCACTGCGACCGACATCGCCTGGCAGGACCAGGCGCTGTGTGCGCAGACGGGGGCCGATTTCTTCTTTCCCGAGCCGGGCAGCTCGGTGCGCGAGGCGAAGCGGATCTGCGGGTTGTGCGAGATCCGCTCCACATGCCTCGAATACGCGCTCGCCCACGACGAGCGGTTCGGCGTCTGGGGCGGGCTGTCCGAGAAGGAGCGGATGCAGCTACGGCGCTCGGACGAGCACGGAAGAGACGGAACGGCCCGTCCGGATGCGCCATGGGGCGCACAGGACGATGCTGGAGACATGTCCGGACGGGCTCCTGTCACCGTTCACCCGCCGTCGGGCACCGGCGGTCGCCGGGTGACCACGCGCGGGGAGAGTCTGGGGATCGCGTTCTCCGACGAAGATCTGATCGAGTTCCTCGGGCGGGCGGGCCTGCCCGATGACGAGGACGTGCTCGACGACCCGGCGTGGGTGAAATGGCGAGGCGCGGACGCGCACCACTACGAGGCGGCCTAGGGCAGGTCTGGGCAGGCTCCTACGAGGCCGCGTAGGAGCGCGACGCTGCGTGCGCGCGGCTGGATTGTTGCGGTGGCCGACCGGAGGCCGGGCCGGCGGCCCGGCGCCGCCTAGTCCGCGCTGACGGGTGCCAGTACGGCCAGCGTCTCCTGGGCTCGGCGCAGCGCGACCTCCAGTGCGAGCGGCGGGTGCAGCATCCCGCTTCCGTCGGGCGGGACGATCCACTCCACCGAGCCCGCCGGCCGGTACGGGGGAGGCACGGCGACCCAGGACCCCTTGCTCACATGGCGGATCCCGGTCCCCACCCAGTGGCCCGCCGGATCCGGCGGCACGAAGAAACCCAGCCGGTGCGCGGCCGAGTCCACCAGCGTAGGTCCGGGCGTCCGCACCGGGTCGTACCACAGGATGTCCAGGGTCAGCAGGCCGAGTTGCCGGGGGACGCTCACCACGTCCCAGCGGCGTCCGGCCTCCAGCAGCACAGTGCCGTCCCCGAGCTCCCACTCCCGCTTGCACGCCTCAGGGTCCGACGCGGCGGCAGCCAGCCACTCCACGCCCTGCATCCACATCGCATTCATCATGACCCGCTCCAAGGGCGCCACCCGGCGACCAGGCGTACGACAGGGACTGTGCCGTGCGGGCGCCCGCGGGGAACGCCAACCCGGCATATTCATGGTGGTAGATATTTCTACCCCGCCGAAAGGGTGGCGCGACGTGGCGATTACTGCGGAAACGTTCTGCCCTGTTGCGGCGTCAGCCATCCGGCCGTCAACCGCCGGATGGCCGACCGCGCTCCGGTGGACCGACCATGCGTACCTGCGCCCCGATCCCCGCCCCACCGAGACGTCGCTCAAGCGGCGTTCCCCGCCGTGCCGTTCGCGGCCGGGCCGCGGGCTACGCCTCCTTGCGTGCCGCCTGCCGGGCCTTGCGGGCGGCGAGCCTCTCGTCGAACTTCGTGGCCTCGGCGTTCAGCCCGCCCATGAACAGGCCCAGCTCCTCCTGGGTCCTGCGGCCCTCGGGGCCGAGGCCGTCGATCTCCATGACCTTCAGGAAGCGCAGCACCGGCTGGAGCACGTCGTCGTGGTGGATGCGCAGGTTGTAGACCTCGCCGATCGCCATCTGCGCGGCGGCGCGCTCGAAACCCGGAATCCCGTGGCCGGGCATACGGAAGTTCACCACGACGTCCCGGACCGCCTGCATGGTCGGGTCGGGTGCCATCTCGAACGCGGCCTTCAGCAGATTCCGGTAGAAGACCATGTGCAGGTTCTCGTCGGTCGCGATACGGGCCAGCATCCGGTCGCAGACCGGGTCTCCCGACTGGTGGCCGGTGTTGCGGTGCGAGATGCGGGTGGCCAGCTCCTGGAAGGCGACGTACGCGACGGAGTGCAGCATCGAGTGCCCGTTGTCCGACTCGAAGCCCTCGCTCATGTGGGCCATACGGAACTGTTCCAGTTTGTCCGGGTCGACCGCGCGCGAGGCGAGCAGGTAGTCGCGCATCACGATGCCGTGCCGGCCCTCCTCGGCGGTCCAGCGGTGCACCCAGGTGCCCCAGGCGCCGTCGCGGCCGAAGAGCGTGGCGATCTCGTGGTGGTAGCTCGGGAGGTTGTCCTCCGTAAGGAGGTTCACCACCAGCGCGATACGGCCGATCTCGGTGACCTTCGACTGCTCCTTGTCCCAGGTCACCCCGTCCTCGAAGAAGCCGGGGAAGTTGCGTCCCTCGGTCCAGGGCACGTACTCGTGCGGCATCCAGTCCTTGGCGGCCTTGAGATGCCGGTTCAGTTCGTTTTCGACCACTTCCTCCAGCGCGTACAGCAGCCGGGCGTCGGTCCAGACGGAGGGGCTGCCGAGGTGGGGAGAGGTGATCGTCACAGGAACTCCAGGGGGACGCTGAGCAAACCGGCGAGGACTGCCGGAACTTACGGGATCGTAGGCTACGTAGCCGTAGGTTACGAACCCGTAGGTTAAGTGCGCTGTAAAGGCACTGCTCAGCCGCTGCCCGGCGCGGAACGACGGGCAGGCGCCATGGCTGGTCCCGGGCATGCCCAAGTCCCTGTGGACCGGAGGGGTCCACACGGCGGGGGTGAGGTGTCATCCCGTCAGACGTACAACTCCCGCATACGCACGGAGAGGCATGTCACACAGCCCTCGAGCTTCTCGAACTCGCCGATGTCCACGAGCACCGGTTCATGGCCGAGGTCGGTGAGCAGTTCGGCCGTCTTGGGGGCGCTTGCCGCCATGAGCAGCTTGCCGCCGCCGAGCAGCACGACGTGCGCGCCGGACTGCTCCGGGACCGGCAGGAAACCGGGGAACAGCGCCGGCTTGTCCACCAGCGGCACATGGCCGATGACGGTGCCGTCGGGCAGCGCGGTGACCGCCGACTTCAGATGCAGCACCCGTGTGACGGGCACCGCGACCACGCGGGCGCCCAACGGTTCGAAGACGGCGCGCAGCTGCTGGATCGCGGCCGCGTTGGTGCGCCCGCTGCGGCCCACATAGATCGTGTCGCCGACCTTGAGGACGTCGCCGCCGTCGAGGGTGCCCGGCTCCCAGATCCAGTTCACCGAACAGCCCAGCCGGGCCACGGCCTCCTCGACGCCCGCGGTCTCCTCGCGCCGGGATTCCGCGCCCGGCCGGGCGATCAGCGCGACGTTCTTGTACATCACCACCGCGTCCTCGACGAACACCGAGTCCGGGCAGTCGTCGGCCGGGTCCACCTCGATCGTCTCCCAGCCGTGTGTACGCAATGCCTCCGCGTACGCCTCCCATTGCTCGAGCGCGAGGTCGACGTCCACCTTCTCCCGCTCGATATGCGTCACCAGCCCCTCGGAGAGGCGCTGGCTCGGTCGGCGGATGAGGGCCTTCTTGCTGGGCACGTGCAACTCCGTCTCGGCTGATGGTTTCGCCCGCCATCATGCAGGCCCGGCCCCCGGGGACAAAGCCCCGGGGGCCGACTGCGGTGCGACCGCCCTTCGCGTCCGCGGGCGTCAGGCGGGATCTGTGAGGGCCTCCGGCTCGGTCTCCGTGAGAACCCCGTCCAGCAGCAGCCAGCGTGTGATCCCGATCGACTCCAGGAACGGCACGTCGTGGCTCGCCACGATCAGCGCCCCCTCGTACGACTCCAGGGCCGTGGTCAGCTGCCGGACGCTCGCCATGTCGAGGTTGTTCGTGGGCTCGTCGAGCATCAGCAGCTGCGGCGCCGGTTCGGCGAGCATCAGCGCGGCCAGCGCGGCGCGGAACCGCTCGCCGCCCGACAGGGTCCCGGCCGGCTGGTCGGCCCGTGCCCCCCGGAACAGGAAGCGGGCCAGGCGCGCCCGGATCCGGTTGCCGGTGGCGTCCGGCGCGAACCGGGCCACGTTCTCCACGACCGTCAGACCGTCGTCGAGGACGTCCAGCCGTTGCGGCAGGAAACGCAGCGGCACATGCGCCGTCGCCTCCCCGCCGACCGGTTCCAGTTCGCCCGCGATGGTGCGCAGCAGGGTCGACTTGCCCGCGCCGTTGCGCCCGATCAGCGCGATCCGCTCGGGGCCGTGCAGCTCGAAGGCACCCTCCACACGCGCCCCGTACGTCAGCTCGAGCTCCCGGAGCGTCAGCACGGATCGTCCGTAGGGCACCGCCGTGTGCGGCAGGTCGATGCGGATCTCGTCGTCGTCCCGTACCGCCAGGGCCGCCTCGTCCAGCCGCTCCCGGGCCTCGGCGAGCCGCTCCTCGTGCAGGATGCGGTGCTTGCCCGCGGACTCCTGAGCGGCCCGCTTGCGCGCCCCCATCACGATCTTCGGTTCGCGTTTCTGGTCCCACATCTTCTGGCCGTACTTCCTGCGCCGGGCCAGCTTGGTCCGGGCGTCGGCCAGTTCGCGCTTCTGCTTGCGGAAGTCCGCCTCGGCGACGCGCACCATGCGCTCCGCCGCCTCCTGCTCGACGGCCAGCGCCTCCTCGTACGCGGAGAGGTTGCCGCCGAACCAGGTCACCTCCCCGGAACGCAGATCGGCGATCTGGTCAACCAGTTCGAGCAGTTCCCGGTCGTGGCTGACCACGACCATGACCCCCGACCAGGCCTCGACGGCGGCGTACAGCCTGCGGCGCGCGTAGAGGTCCAGGTTGTTGGTGGGCTCGTCCAGCAGCAGCACGTCCGGGCGGCGCAGCAGCAGGGCTGCCAGCCGCAGCAGAACGGACTCGCCGCCGGAGACCTCGCCGATGGTGCGGTCGAGACCGATGTGGCCGAGTCCGAGTTCGCCGAGCATCGCCTCGGCGCGCTCCTCCACGTCCCAGTCGTCGCCGACGGCGGCGAAGTGCTCCTCGGCGGCGTCGCCCGCCTCGATGGCGTGCAGCGCGGCGCGGGTCGAGGCGATGCCGAGCGCCTCGTCCACACGCAGGGAGGTGTCCAGCGTGACGTTCTGCGGGAGGTGGCCGACCTCGCCGGTGACGTGCACGGTCCCCGAGGAGGGCGCCAGCTCACCGGCGATCAGCTTGAGCAGGGTGGACTTCCCCGACCCGTTGACCCCGACGAGCCCGGTCCGGCCGGCCCCGAACGCGGTGTGGAGCTCCTCGAAGACGGCGGTTCCGTCGGGCCAGGAGAAGGACAGGGACGTACAGGAGAGGAAAGGGATGTGTGACATAAGGGCCTCGCGGTCGCTCGGAAGGGATGGGGGCAACGCGTGAGAGACACCGCGAGGGCGAGGGGCCACGAACAGGCAGGGCCCTGCTCCGCAGGACGGACGGCTCGAATGCCGAGGTCGCACGCGACACACGGACGCGGAAAAGCGTCCAGTGAGCGGTGTCTCAGGACCTCAGACGAGCAACGTCCTTCTCCAATCGGCGGCAACAGGACCGCTGAACACCGTAGGAACGGGTACCTGAGGTGTCAACGGAATAACGGACCACCCCCGGGTCCGCGACCGCCGTGCGGCCCGTGACCGGACCGGCCGCGTCCGCCGCACCGTGCGCAAGGAGGCCCCGTGCCCGACGGCTCCACCTCGCTGCCCGCCCGGCTGTACCTGCTGGCCTGGGACACCACCAAGCTCAGGCTCACCGGCGCGGCCCGGCTCGCGCACCTGGTGCGGGCGGGTGCCCTCACCGAGTTGGCCCAGCGGGAACTGCTGGTCGACGTGGAGGGCATCGCGACGCCCGCCGACCTCGACGCCCGCACCGGCGACCTCGCCCTCGACGGCCTCCTCGAACTCGTCGAGGAGTCCATGCCCCGCCCGTGGAAGACCTGGGTGACCCAGTACGCCAGGGTCACCCTCGACGCGGTGCGCGCCCAGCTCGCCGCCGACGGCCTGCTGCGCGCCGGCAAGAAGAGGGTGCTCGGCCTCTTCCCGTCCGTGGAGTACGCCCTGGAAGGGGTGCAGGTGGCGGAGGCGTTGCAGCAGGAGGTGCGGCAGGTGATCGCGGGCCCGGTGCCCGTCGCGGAGGTGTCCGACCGGGACGCGGCCCTCGCGGCCCTGGCCGCCGCGGCCGGACTGCGCACGGTGGTGACCCCCGAGGACCAGAAGCGCCGCAGGGAGCGCATCGAGGCGCTGACCGAGCGCAGCGGGGCCGCGGCGCCCGCGCTGCGGCAGATCGTCCGGGAGGTGCGCTCGGCGATGATCGTGGCGGTGACGGCAGCCGCTGCCACGGGCGTGGGCACCTGAGGCGCTGCGCCGCGCGTACACGTCGGATCTCTGCCAGCCACGGCGCCGCGCCCAGTGGTTGGCTGGGCTCCATGAACCGTCATGACCTTCTGCGAGAGCAGGCTCTCGCCTTCCGCGCCCGCCACGTGCCCGGCCGTCCGATCGTCCTGGCGAACGCCTGGGACACGGCCAGTGCGCGGCTCGTCGAACAGGCGGGCGCGACCGCCGTCGCCACCACGAGCGCCGGGCTCGCCTGGGCACTCGGCGCCGCCGACGGCGACCGGCTGTCCCGTGACGACGCCCTCGCGGCGATCGCGCGGATCGCAAGCACGGTGGCCGTGCCCGTCAGCGCCGACATCGAGACCGGCTACGCGGACGACGCCGCGGGCGTCGGCGACACCATCAGGGCGGTGCTCGCCGCGGGCGCCGTCGGTGTGAACATCGAGGACGGTCTGTACGGCGGCGACGCCCCGCTGCGGCCGGCCGCCGAGCAGGCGGAACGTATCGCCACAGCGAGGCAGGCCGCCGACGCGGCCGGCGTGCCGCTGTTCGTCAACGCCCGCGTGGACACCTATCTGCGGGGCGCCGGGGAACTGTCGGAGACACTGGAGCGGGCCGCCGCCTACCTTGCCGCCGGGGCGGACGGCGTCTTCGTGCCCGGGGCCGTCGACCCGGGGATCGTGAAAGCGCTCGCCGAGGGCATCGACGGTCCGCTGAACGTGCTGGTCGGACCCGGCGCACCCGCCGTCGGTGAACTGGCCGCGCTCGGCGTCGCCCGGGTCAGCGCCGGGTCGGCACTCGCGCAGGCCGTGCACGGACTGGTCCACCGCGCCGCGCGGGAGCTGCTGGACGCGGGGACGTACGGGGAACTGGCCGGTGGGAGCGGCTACGAGGAGCTCAACGCACTGCTGGGCAGGGGTCGTTGAATTCGCCGGGTGTGCCTGCGGCCGTTCGCGGCGACACCTGAGGGGCGAGTGCGGGGGATACGACGGACGTCGCGGCGCGGCCACGTCGGCCGGGTGCACGCGGTCGCCGAACCGCCGGCGCCGGCCGGATGCGCGCCTGGCCGGACTGCGCCGGGTTCAGCAGGCGTCCCGCATCAGCTCCGCGAGGTCGTGGTCCAGGTCCACCTGGAGGTGTTCCAGGCCGACGGGCACCAGCTCGGTGCTCCGCTGCAGAAAGTCCCGTACGTCGCTCGAGTGGATGTGCACCACGGCGGTGCCCTCCGGGGCGTGGAACTCCAGGACGGTGCGGTCGTAGCCGTACGGCCGCACCCGGACGTCGCCGTGGCCCTCCGGGCCCTCCAGGCCGGCGCTGAGGAGCTCGCGGGCGAAGGTCCAGCAGACCTCGACGCCCTCCAGGGTGGCCGGGGCGGGGAACGTCATCCGGACGGCGAACGGGTCGCGCCGGTCGTAATGGAGCGTGGCCGGAATGCTCGGCATCCGCGGTGCGGCGGCGACGAGACGGGCCTCCACGGGCTGCTCGATGACGGTGGACAACACCTTGCTCCCTTGTGACGGCTGGACGGACTTCGGGCGGATGGTGCACGGCATTTGAAGAGACGATGGAATGAGCCAATCCGTGCACATGAAATGCGAGTGACCTCTGTCACCGGGTCCATGCCCGTGAGGTGATCCACAGGGGTTCGATGCGGTGTCCCGCGCTCCGCGGGGGTATTCGGGAGGACACCCGGTGCGTCGGCACGGTTCCCGTCGCGGGCCATCTGGACGGCGCCGGGGGAGTGGACTAGCTTCGCGCGCCATGACGGGCATGGGGAACATGAGGCGTTGGGGTTGGACGGTGGCCGTGGGACTCGCCGCGGCGGCGCTCGCCGCACTGGGGGTGGCACCCGCGCAGGCGCACGGAGGGCAGCGGCCGGCGCCGCACTGGCAACTCAAGGACACCGGCACGGACGTGCGCCTGCGCGGCCTGTCCGCGGTCGGCCGGGACACCGCCTGGCTGGCCGGATCCAAGGGCACCGTGCTGCGCACCACCGACGGCGGCACTCACTGGCGGAACGTCTCCCCGCCGGGCGCCGCGGACCTGGAGTTCCGGGACGTCGAGGCGTTCGACGCGCGGCGCGCGGTGGTCCTGGCCATCGGCGAGGCCGAGGCATCCCGGATCCTGCGCACCGAAGACGGCGGGGCGACCTGGACCGAGGCCTTCCGCAACACTGACACGAGGGCCTTCTACGACTGCCTCACCTTCTTCGACCGCCGTCATGGCCTCGCCATGAGCGACCCGGTCGACGGGAAGTTCCGCATCCTGTCCACCGGTGACGGTGGCCGTTCCTGGACGGTCCTGCCCGCTGCCGGGATGCCCGAAGCCCAGGACGGGGAGGCCGGATTCGCGGCCAGTGGCCAGTGTCTGGTCGCCTCCGGCCAGCACGACGTGTGGCTCGCCACGGGCGGCGGCGCACGCGCGCGTGTGCTGCACTCCGCCGACCGCGGACTGACCTGGACGGCCGCCGAGACACCGGTCCCGGCGGGCGATCCGGCGCGCGGCGTCTTCGCCCTCGCCTTCCGTGACCGCGCTCACGGCATCGCGGTCGGCGGCGACTACCGCGCCGACCAGCCGTCACCACAGGCGGCATCCGTGAGCGGCGACGGCGGCCGCACATGGAAGCCCGCCACCGAGCCGCCGCCCGCCTACCGCTCCGGCGTCACCTGGCTCCCGCACAGCCGAACGGCCGCGCTCGCCGTGGGCCCGACCGGCACGGACGTCACGACGGACGGCGGCCGCACCTGGAAAACCGTGGACACGGGGTCGTACGACACCGTGGACTGCGCCCCGGACCGGGGGTGCTGGGCCTCCGGCGAGAAGGGACGCGTGGCCCGGCTCGAGCCCTGACCGTGATTCCGGTGAGAACGGGTACTCGGCGGGACCCGGATCCGGAAGGGAAGTGAGGTCATGCCACGCGGCTCCAGCGCCAAGCGGGAACGCCAGTACGAGCACATCAAGGAAAGCGCGCGCGACCGCGGGGAGAGCGAGCAGCGCGCCAAGGAGATCGCGGCCCGGACCGTGAACAAGGAGCGCGCCCGCTCCGGCGAGTCCAGGACCGCGAGCCGCACGTCGACCGAGGACATGTCGTCCGGCAGACGCGGCGGTCTGCGCTCGGGCCAGGGCTCGCAGGGGCCCACGTACGACCAGCTGTACGAGGAGGCGAAACAGCGAGGCATCCGCGGCCGTTCCGACATGAACAAGAGCGAGCTGCAGCGGGCTCTGGGCCGCAAGTGACGGCGGACCGCGGGGTCGTACGCTCGACAGCACCATGACGACCGTGCGCATCCCCGCGGGCTGGCCCGCGACCGAAGCCGAAGCCCGTGCCGTGCAGGACGAGTTGCGGGGCCGGGTGGTGCTCGACGAACCGGGGCCGGCGCCCGGTACCGGCCGTGTGACGGGGGTCGACGTCGCCTACGACGACGAACGCGGAGTGGTCGCGGCGGCGGCCGTGGCCCTGGACGCGGCGACGCTCGCCGTGGTGGCCGAGGCCACAGCCGTCGGCGAGGTGTCGTTCCCCTATGTCCCGGGTCTGCTGGCCTTCCGCGAGATCCCGACGGTCCTGGCGGCACTGCGGGCCCTGGGCGGCGATCCCGGGCTCGTCGTCTGCGACGGCTACGGTCTCGCCCATCCACGCCGCTTCGGCCTGGCGAGCCACCTCGGGGTCCTCACGGGACTGCCCACGATCGGCGTGGCCAAGAACCCCTTCACCTTCACCTACGCGGAGCCGGCCGCCGCGCGCGGCAGCACGAGCCCGCTGCTCGCGGACGGCGAGGAGGTCGGCCGGGCCCTGCGCACGCAGCGGGGCGTCAAGCCGGTGTTCGTCTCCGTGGGCCACCGGGTGAGCCTCCAGAACGCCTGCGCCCACACCCTCGCGCTCGCCCCGAGGTTCCGCGTCCCGGAGTCGACCCGTCGGGCCGACGCCCTGTGCCGCGCGGCCCTGAAGGAGGCGGTCGCCCGATCCGGCGCGCACGCCGACTGAGTACGGCGACTGAGTACGCGCACGGATGTGGCCGGATCACATCGCTCGGCAGGCTGGGGCCATGACAACGCACCGTGCCCCCAAGTCCGCGAGTCATCCCGTCGAGGCCGTCGAGCGCGCCGTGACGGTCTCACTGCTGCTCGCGGCCCTCGCCGGACTCGCCTGGATCGGGGGGATGATCTACACCCTTCTGGAGTGGCCCTTCTAGGGCGTGCGCCGAAGGGCGGGCGAGCGGCACGGCCGACCGCGGCGCGGACCAGGGGGCAGCTGATCGACGGCAGGCGCCCCGGGTCCGCAACGGCATGTCGTAGCGGGAAATCCCTAGCCGCTGACGCTGCGCGCGAGCCAGGGGCTCAGCGTGCTGCGCAAGATCAGCTCTTTGTAGGTCTCATCACCGGGCAAGGGGACGATCAGCCAACTGCCGGGCGGGAAGAGTCTCCCCTTCACGTAGGCAAGACCGCCGTGGACGGACCGCAGGAACGCCGGGACGGAGTCCCGGGGCACGTCCTCGAAGTCCACGCCGTCGACGGTGATCTTCGCGTCGCCCTCCGGGAAGATCCGGACGGTCATGGCAGGAGAGCCCCCAGCTCGACGAAGGCCTCGTGCGGCAGCGAGCCGTCCGGGTCGAGGACCGTGAACACCCCCGCCGAGGTACGGCGGGACGTCTGGTCCGCGCCGATGTCGTCGGTCACGGTGATCGCCAGGTTGTACTCCCGCGCGATCTCACGGATCGCCATGACAGCGGCCTCGGTGCTCGCCGGATGCGGATGCTCCATGGCCCCGATCATGCCCCACGGGTGGTGGACGCACCCCGGTATCGGAGGAACTGCGTGACCGTGGTGACAGCGCAGACCAGGACGTGCGAACAGCCCCTGGGAGCGAGCCCTACCGCAGGGCCGCCGTGCGGAAGGTGATGCCGCTCGCGCGGAGGCGGTCGATGAGCGCGTCACCCATGGCCTCGACGGTCGTGACCTGCCCCGACGTGCACGGCAGGTCGTCGAGGGCGAGGCTCAGGGCCGACTCTGCGAACATCTTCGCCGTCTCGTCGTACCCCGGATCGCCGCCCGCGACCTCGGTGTACACGCGCCGTCCGCCGCCCTCGCCCACGAACCGCACCGAGAACCAGCTCTTCGCCCGCCGCTGCGGGCTCGGCCCGTCCCCGGGGCGGATCCGCCCCGACAGCCATCGGCGGGCGGGCGGCACTTGGGCGGCGGCGAACAGGCTGCTCACGGCCGCGACACCGCCCAGGGCGTACGGCAGGGTCTCGACGGCGGCGTAGTGCCGGTAGCGGAAGTCGGGCCCGTACCGCTGCAGCGCCCGGGCCGACCTGCGCACCACCTGTGCGTCGATCGTGGGCAGCGGCAGCGCCCACGCCCCGACCTCCTTGGCGAACCGCGGGGCTCCCAGCGGCGCCTGTGCCCGGCGCCCCAGCAGGCGGGGCTCGTGGCGCCCGCGCTCCCTGGCCGCGGCAAGCATCTGGGGGCCGCGCGCCATCTGGCCCAGCGCGGAGGCGAACGTGCCGCCCGAGAACATCGCCTGCGAGCGGACGAATCCGTCGACGGCAAGCGGCACGCCCTCGGGGAGCTGCCGCACGGTGAAGAAGGCCCCGAGGTCGTGCGGAACGGAGTCGAACCCGCAGGAGTGCACGAGCCGGGCCCCGGTCTCCCGCGCGCGTGCGTCGTGCCGCACATACATGAGGTCGACGAACTCGGCCTCGCCGGACAGGTCCAGGTAGTCGGTGCCCGCGTCGGCGCAGGCCGCCACCAGCTCCTCGCCGTACTCCAGATAGGGCCCCACCGTGGTGGCGAGCACGCGCGTGTGACCGGCCAGTTCGCGCAGTGACTCCGGATCCGATACATCCGCCTGGAGTACTCCGGGAGCGGTGCCGCCAGGGAGCCGTTCGCACAGCCGCTCCAGCTTCTCGGTGCTGCGCCCGGCCACCGCCCAGCGCAGCCCCTCGGGCGCGTGCTCGGCAAGGTACTCCGCGGTGAGCACACCCACGAAACCGGTGGCTCCGAACAGCACGATGTCGTACGTGCGATCCGTTTTCAGCCTGCCCATGACACCTCTCAGCCCGCGCCGTTGTCGGTGGCCGAGGCTAGCGTGAGACGCGACCGGCCGGTCGACGAGGTCGGGGTGCGCGGGCCGCCGGTGGGTGGTGTGGCGAATTTGACTAAGCGCTTGCTCGTGTGAGTATTGCCGAGACTGCAACACGTTCTTAACATCGTCGGTGTCACATCGGTTGTGTCACGGAGCTGGGGGCTTGATGGCAGTGGCAAGGACGCCGGGGCACGGCCCCCTGGCCGGCGTGCGCGTGGTCGAGCTCGCGGGCATCGGCCCGGGCCCGTTCGCCGGCATGCTCCTCGCCGACCTCGGCGCCGACGTGGTCCGTGTGGACCGCCCGCACGGATCGGGGCTCGCCATCAACCCCGAGTACGACGTCACCAACCGCAACAAGCGCTCGGTGATCGTCGACCTGAAGGCCGAGGACGGCCCGGCCCGCGTCCTGGACCTCGTCGACCGCGCGGACGTCCTCATCGAGGGCTACCGCCCCGGCGTCGCCGAACGCCTCGGCGTCGGCCCCGAGACCTGCCACGCGCGCAACCCCGCGCTCGTCTACGGCCGTATGACCGGCTGGGGCCAGGAGGGCCCGCTGGCCCCGCGCGCCGGACACGACATCGCGTACATCGCGCTCACCGGCACCCTCGGCATGATCGGTGACCCGGACGCGCCGCCCGCGATCCCGGCCAACCTCGTCGGTGACTACGCGGGCGGCTCCCTCTACCTGGTCGTGGGCATCCTCGCCGCCCTCCACCACGCGCGCGCGACGGGCGTCGGACAGGTGGTGGACGCGGCCATCGTCGACGGCGCCGCGCATCTGGCCTCGATGATCCACGGCATGCTCGCCGCCGGATCCTGGCAGGACCGCCGCCGCGCCAACCTCCTGGACGGCGGCTGCCCCTTCTACGGCACCTACGAGACCGCCGACGGGCAGTACATGGCCGTCGGCGCACTCGAGCAGCAGTTCTACGAGGAGTTCGTGCAGCTGCTCGGCGTCGAGGACCAGGCCTCCGCCCGCAAGGACGTCGCCCACTGGGGCGAGCTGCGGGAGGTGGTCGCGGCCCGCTTCAAGACCCGTACACGCGACGAGTGGACCGCGGTCTTCGAGGGCTCCGACGCGTGCGTGGCCCCGGTCCTCTCGCTGCGCGAGGCCCCCGCGCACCCCCATCTCGCCGCCCGCGGCACCTTCACGGACCACGGCGGGCTCACCCAGCCGGCGCCCGCGCCCCGCTTCTCGGTGACCCATACCTCCGTGCGCAGCGGACCCGCGCAACCCGGCGCCGACACCGCGGACGTGGCACGCGACTGGGACGTACCCCGGCTACTCCAGGACGGCGACTGATGGAGCTCTCGATCCCGCTCGACTACGCGTCCGACCCCCGGCGGGCGGCCGACGACGCCGCGGTGCTGGAGTCGGCCGGCGTGGACGCCGTCCGGGTCGCCGCGTGTCGGGGCTTTCCGCGCAGCGGGGGTCGACATGCTGAACGTCACGCCGGTCGGCCCGGATCCGGCCCGGCTGATGGAGACCGTCAAGGGCTGGCTGTGAGGAGGGCGTACGCCGGATGAAGCGGCAGATCTACGGGGCCGAGCACGAGGCGTTCCGCGAGACCGTGCGTGCCTTCCTGGCCAGGGAGGTGCTGTCCCACTACGACCAGTGGGAAAAGGACGGCATCGTCTCCCGTGCCGCCTGGCGGGCGGCCGGCAAGCAGGGACTGCTGGGACTCGCGGTGCCCGAGGAGTACGGGGGCGGCGGGACGGACGACTTCCGCTACAGCGCCGTGCTCGTGGAGGAGTTCACCCGGGCCGGGGCGTCCGGGCTCGCGGTCGGACTGCACAACGACATCATCGGCCCGTATCTGACGGGCCTGGCCACCGAGGAGCAGAGGCGGCGCTGGCTGCCCGGCTTCTGCGACGGCTCGCTCATCACCGCCATCGCCATGACCGAACCCGGCGCCGGCTCCGACCTGCAGGGCATCAGGACACGTGCCGAGGACAAGGGCGACCACTGGCTCCTCAACGGCTCCAAGACCTTCATCTCCAACGGCATCCTCGCCGACCTGGTGATCGTCGTGGCCCGCACGACCCCCGAGGGCGGGGCGCACGGCCTCTCGCTGCTCGTGGTCGAGCGTGGCATGGAGGGCTTCGAGCGCGGCCGTAACCTCGACAAGATCGGGCAGAAGGCGCAGGACACGGCCGAGTTGTTCTTCCACGATGTGCGGGTGCCCAAGGACAACCTGCTCGGCGACCTCAACGGCGCCTTCGGGCACCTGATGACGAACCTGGTCCAGGAGCGGCTGAACATCGCCGTCGCCGGGATCGCCGCGGCCGAGCACGTGCTGGAGATCACCACCGAGTACGTCAAGGAACGCGAGGCCTTCGGACGTCCGCTCGGCAGGCTGCAGCACATCCGCTTCGAGATAGCGGAGATGGCGACCGAGTGCGCCGTCACCCGCACCTTCCTGGACCGCTGCATCGCCGACCACGCGGAGGGGGAACTCGATGCCGTGCACGCCTCCATGGCCAAGTGGTGGGCGACCGAACTGCAGAAGCGGGTCGCGGACCGCTGTCTGCAACTGCACGGCGGCTACGGATACATGACGGAGCACCGCGTGGCCAGGGCCTTCACCGACGGCCGCATCCAGACCATCTACGGCGGGACCACCGAGATCATGAAGGAGATCATCGGTCGTTCCCTGCTCGGCTGACCCTCCCCGAAAGGCTTGACCAGTGAGCACCGAAGCGTATGTGTACGACGCGATCCGCACCCCGCGCGGACGCGGCAAGGCCAATGGCGCCCTGCACGGGACCAAGCCCATCGACCTGGTGACCGGACTCATCCACGAGGTCCGGCGGCGTTTCCCGGACCTCGACCCGGCCGCGATCGACGACGTCGTGCTCGGTGTCGTGGGCCCCGTCGGCGACCAGGGCTCCGACATCGCCCGGATCGCGGCGATCGCCGCCGGACTGCCGGACACCGTCGCCGGCGTCCAGGAGAACCGCTTCTGTGCCTCCGGCCTCGAAGCCGTGAACCTGGCGGCGGCGAAGATCCGCTCCGGCTGGGAGGACCTGGTGCTCGCCGGCGGCGTCGAGTCGATGTCGCGGGTGCCGATGGCCTCGGACGGCGGCGCCTGGTTCGCCGACCCCATGACCAACATGGCCACCAACTTCGTGCCGCAGGGCATCGGCGCCGACCTCATCGCCACCATCGAGGGCTTCTCCCGCCGGGACGTCGACGAGTACGCGGCGCTGTCCCAGGAGCGGGCCGCGGCCGCCTGGAAGGACAGCCGCTTCGAGAAGTCCGTGGTGCCCGTGAAGGACCGCAGCGGGCTCGTCGTCCTCGACCACGACGAGCACATGCGGCCCGGCACCACCGCCGACTCCCTCGCCAAGCTCAAGCCGTCGTTCGCGGACATCGGCGAGCTGGGCGGCTTCGACGCGGTGGCGCTGCAGAAGTACCACTGGGTCGAGCAGATCGACCACGTCCACCACGCGGGCAACTCCTCCGGCATCGTCGACGGCGCGGCGCTCGTCGCCATCGGCTCCAAGGAGGTCGGCGAGCGGTACGGGCTGCGCCCGCGCGCCCGGATCGTCTCCGCGGCGGTCTCCGGCTCCGAGCCGACCATCATGCTGACCGGTCCCGCGCCCGCCACCCGCAAGGCGCTCGCCAAGGCCGGACTGACGATCGACGACATCGACCTGATCGAGATCAACGAGGCGTTCGCCGCGGTCGTGCTGCGCTTCGTCAAGGACATGGGGATCTCGCTGGACAAGGTCAACGTCAACGGGGGCGCCATCGCCCTGGGCCACCCGCTGGGCGCGACCGGCGCGATGATCCTCGGCACGCTGGTGGACGAGCTGGAGCGGCAGGACAAGCGGTACGGGCTGGCCACGCTGTGCGTGGGCGGCGGCATGGGCATCGCCACCGTCGTCGAGCGCGTCTGACCACCCCCAACGGATCGAACGGATCTTACGGAGCACCCCTGATGAGCACTGAGTCCACCACCATCCGCTGGGAACAGGACGACACCGGCATCGTCACCCTCGTCCTCGACGACCCCAACCAGTCCGCGAACACCATGAACCAGGCGTTCAAGGAGTCCATCGCCGCGGTCGCCGAGCGCGCCGAGGCCGAGAAGGACTCCATCCGCGGCATCATCTACGCCTCCGCCAAGAAGACCTTCTTCGCGGGCGGCGACCTGAAGGACATGATGAAGGCCGGCCCGGAGGACGCCCAGCAGGCGTTCGACATGGGTGTCGCGATCAAGAAGTCCCTGCGCCGCATCGAGACCCTCGGCAAGCCGGTCGTCGCGGCGATCAACGGCGCGGCCCTGGGCGGCGGCTACGAGATCGCCCTCGCCTCCCACCACCGCATCGCCCTGGACGCCCCCGGCTCCAAGATCGGCCTGCCCGAGGTCACCCTCGGTCTGCTCCCCGCGGGCGGCGGAGTCACCCGCACCGTCCGCCTGATGGGCATCACCGACGCCCTGCTGAAGGTGCTGCTCCAGGGCACCCAGTACTCGCCGGCGCGTGCCCTGGAGAACGGCCTGGTCCACGAGGTGGCCGCCACGCGCGAGGAGATGCTGGACAAGGCCCGCGCCTTCATCGACGCCAACCCCGAGTCCCAGCAGCCCTGGGACAAGCCGGGGTACAAGATCCCGGGCGGTACGCCGTCCAACCCGAAGTTCGCCGCCAACCTGCCCGCCTTCCCAGCCAACCTGAAGAAGCAGCTGAACGGCGCCCCCTACCCGGCCCCGCGCAACATCCTCGCGGCCGCCGTCGAGGGCTCCCAGGTCGACTTCGAGACCGCCCTGACCATCGAGGCGCGGTACTTCACGGAGCTGGTCACGGGGCAGACCGCGAAGAACATGATCCAGGCGTTCTTCTTCGATCTTCAGGCCGTCAACTCCGGCGCCAACCGCCCGCAGGGCATCGAGCCCCGACAGGTCCGCAAGGTCGCCGTCCTCGGCGCCGGGATGATGGGCGCGGGCATCGCCTACTCCTGCGCCCGCGCGGGTATCGAGGTCGTCCTCAAGGACGTCGCCCTGGAGGCGGCCGTCAAGGGCAAGGGCTACTCCGAGAAGCTGTGCGCGAAGGCGGTCGCCAAGGGCCGTACGACCCAGGAGAAGGCGGACGCGCTGCTCGCCCGCATCACGCCCACCGCCGAGGCCGCCGACCTCGCGGGCTGCGACGCGGTCATCGAGGCGGTCTTCGAGGACCCGGCGCTCAAGCACAAGGTGTTCCAGGAGATCGAGAACATCGTCGAGCCCGACGCGCTGCTGTGCTCCAACACCTCGACCCTGCCGATCACCGCACTCGCCGACGGTGTGGAGCGGCAGGCCGACTTCATCGGACTGCACTTCTTCTCGCCCGTCGACAAGATGCCGCTCGTCGAGATCATCAAGGGGAAGCGGACCGGCGACGAGGCGCTGGCACGCGCCTTCGACCTGGTCCGGCAGATCAACAAGACGCCGATCGTCGTCAATGACTCGCGCGGCTTCTTCACCTCCCGGGTGATCGGCCACTTCATCAACGAGGGCGTCGCGATGGTCGGCGAGGGCATCGAGCCCGCGTCCATCGAGCAAGCGGCGGCCCAGGCCGGCTACCCGGCCAAGGTCCTCTCCCTGATGGACGAGCTGACGCTCACCCTGCCGCGGAAGATCCGCAACGAGTCGAAGCGCTCGGTCCAGGAGGCGGGCGGCACCTACACCCCGCACCCGGCCGAGGCCGTCATCGACCGCATGGTCGACGAGTTCGGCCGCACCGGGCGCAGCGGCGGCGCCGGCTTCTACGAGTACGGCGAGGACGGCAAGCGCGGCCGGCTGTGGCCCGGGCTGCGGGAGCACTTCACCAAGCCGGGCCACACGATCCCCTTCGAGGACATGCAGGAGCGCATGCTGTTCTCCGAGGCGCTGGACACCGTCCGACTCCTTGAGGAGGGCGTGCTCACCTCCGTCGCCGACGCCAACATCGGTTCGATCTTCGGCATCGGCTTCCCCGGCTGGACCGGTGGCGTCCTGCAGTACATCAACGGCTACGAGAGCGGCCTGCCGGGCTTCGTGGCCCGCGCGCGGGAACTCGCGGAGCGGTACGGCGAGCGGTTCACGCCGCCCGCGCTGCTGGTGGAGAAGGCGGAGAAGGGGGAGCGCTTCACCGACGCGCGCTGACGCGGGCCGGTGCGGCTCGGGGACCCGCGGGGATCAGGAGTCTCCCGCGGGTCCTCCGTCCGTGAGCCACTCCCGCAGCTCCTCCTTCAGGGAGCGCTGGAAGCTGGTGAGCAGGGCCTGGACCACCAGCGGGTGCATGTGCGCGGACAGGGACTTCACGGCGGTGGAGTCGCGCTCGGCGACCGCGTCGCGGAACAGGTGCGACAGCTCGCGTGCCGCCGCGCGCGAATGCTCGATGAGCGCGGCCCGGGCCGCGAGGATCGTCTCCAGGCCGAAGGGAACATCGAGGAGTTCGACCCCGAGCCGGAGCAGGCCCGGGTCCACGCGATACGTACCGTCCTCGTCCGGTACGGCCGCGTTCATCGCCGTGAGCAGTTCGAGGTCCTCCGCGCCGAGCGGCCGCCCCGCTCGCCGTTCCAGCTCCTCGCGGGGCAGGGTCTCCACCGTGTCCGGCCCCCAGGACGCCACGACGGCGCGGTGGAGGGCGAGGTCCCGGGCGCTCACGTCCGCCGGCAACTGCTGCAGATGGCGCTCGATCGCCGCCAGGGTCATGCCCTGGTGCTGCAGCTCCTCGATGAGCGCCAGCCGGGCCAGATGCCCGGGACCGTAGTGACCCACGCGCCGCGGGCCGATCACGGGCGGTGGGAGGAGCCCTTTGGCGCTGTAGAAGCGGACGGTGCGGACCGTGACGCCCGCGCGCGCGGCGAGCTCGTCGACGGTGAGCGTCTGCTCCTCGGTCTCGGTCGTCATGTACAGCAGTATCGCTGTCTCACCAGAACTGTGACACCAGTAGGGCCCGATCACGACCACATGGCGAACAGTCGAATGCAATATGGCCGGCGGGTGATGTTCAGGTAACGATCACGTGAGATGTGCCGCTCTGTGAGGTCCGCCACCGCGTGCGGGGCGATCTCTGCGGGAAGGTGACGCCTTGGTCTGTGCCACGTCAGGGGTGGCCGGACCATGCCCCGATCCGGACACCCGCGCACCATCCCTGCGCCGGGCGCACCAGAGAGTAGATCCACTCGTGAGCAAGGACGCCGTGAACACGGCCGTGGCCGCATCCCGCACCGATGCCGCCCGGACGCCCGCGGATGCAGGCGACGCCGGCTACAGCAAGGACCTCAAGGCCCGCCACGTCAACATGATCGCGATCGGTGGCGCCATAGGCACCGGTCTGTTCCTGGGCGCCGGCGGCAGACTGCACAACGCCGGTCCCGCACTGGCCGTCGCCTACCTGGTCTGCGGCGTCTTCGCCTTCTTCGTCGTCCGCGCCCTCGGCGAGCTGGTCCTGTACCGGCCGTCGTCCGGTTCCTTCGTGTCGTACGCCCGTGAGTTCCTCGGTGAGAAGGGCGCCTACGTCGCCGGCTGGATGTACTTCCTCAACTGGTCGACGACCGGTATCGCCGACATCACCGCCATCGCGCTCTACACCCACTACTGGAGTTTCTTCACCTCCGTCCCGCAGTGGGTGCTCGCCCTGATCGCCCTCGCGGTCGTCCTGGCCGTGAACCTGATCTCGGTGAAGATCTTCGGCGAGATGGAGTTCTGGTTCGCGATCATCAAGGTCGCCACGCTGGTGAGCTTCATGTTCGTCGGCATCTTCCTGCTGGCCACGCAGCACAAGGTCGGGGGCGAGACGCCGGGTCTGAGCGTGATCACCGGCCACGGCGGGATCCTGCCGCACGGCCTGATGCCCGTCGTCCTGGTGATGCAGGGCGTGATCTTCGCGTACGCGGCCCTCGAGCTGGTCGGCGTCGCGGCGGGCGAGACCGCCGAGCCGCAGAAGGTCGTCCCGCGCGCGGTGAACTCGATCATGTGGCGTGTGGGCCTGTTCTACGTCGGCTCGGTGGTCCTGCTGGCGCTGCTGCTGCCGGGCTCGGTGTACTCCGCCGACGAGAGCCCCTTCGTCACGGTGCTGTCGAAGATCGGCGTCCAGGGGGCGGGCGACGTGATGAACCTGGTCGTCCTGACCGCCGCGATGTCCTCGCTGAACTCCGGCCTGTACTCCACGGGCCGCATCCTGCGCTCCATGGCCATGGCCGGCTCCGCGCCCAAGTTCACGGCCCGGATGAACCGCAGCCAGGTCCCCTACGGCGGCATCCTGCTGACCTGTGCCGTGTGCGTGCTCGGCGTCGTGCTGAACTACCGCTTGCCGAGCCAGGCATTCGAGATCGTGCTGAACGTGGCGTCCCTCGGGATCGTCAGCACCTGGGTGATCATCATGGTCTGCCACCTGGTCTTCGTCCGCCGTGCCAAGGCGGGTCTCGTCGCCCGGCCGTCCTTCCGGCTGCCCGGCAGCCCGGTCACGGAGATCGTCACGATCGCCTTCCTGCTGGCCGTGCTCGGCCTGATGTGGAACGACCCCGAGGTCGGCCGCAAGACGCTGATGCTCATCCCCGTGATCGCCGTTCTGCTCGTCGGCGGCTGGTTCGCACTCCGCCGCAGGATCTCGGACGCCGCGGACCGGGAACTGTCCGACTTCACGAAGTAACGGCTGACGGGCCGCTGTCAGTGGCGGCCCCTACGGTGGCGTCATGTCGGATATCACCTATGTCCGGGGTGACGCCACCGCGCCGTCCGGCGGGGGCGTCAGGCTGATCGCCCACGTCTGCAACGACATCGGGGGCTGGGGAAGGGGTTTCGTCCTCGCCCTGTCGCACCGCTGGCCCGAGCCGGAGGAGGCGTACCGAGCCTGGCACCGAGACCGTGCGGCGAACGACTTCGGCCTGGGCGCGGTCCAGTTCGTCCGGGTCGAGCCGGACGTATGGGTCGCCAACATGATCGGGCAGCGGGGGATTCGAAGGGGCGGCAAAGGCGTGCCCGTGCGGTACGAGGCGATCGACACGGCGCTCGGGGCGCTGGCCGGCAAGGCGGTGGAACTCGGTGCGTCCGTCCATATGCCGCGTATCGGGTGCGGGCTGGCGGGTGGCAGCTGGGCCCGTGTGGAGCCGCTCGTCGTCGAGCGGCTGGTGAAGCGGGGGATACGCGTGACGGTCTACGACCTCGACGGCTGACGGCAGGCATCCTCTGGCCGCCCCGGGGTCCGGCTCCGCGGCGTGGGCGCGGAACCGGACCCCGGGCCGGACCGGTAGGACCATGGGTGTCCGGCCCGGACTCCGGCGGAACGCGGCTGGTCAGCCGCCGTGCACGTCGTTCGTCGTCTCGATCTTCTTCCACGACTTCGGTGCGACGGGAGCGGTGGCCGCTCGTGTCACGGCCGCCGTCCGTGCCGCCGATGCGGACGGCTTCGACGGCTGGAACAGCCAGGTGTCGAAGAGTGCGGCCAGCGGCTTTCCGGACACCTTCTCCGCGTACGCCTGGAAGTCGGCGACCGAGGCGTTGCCGTACGGGTGCTGCCTCGGCCAGCCCTTCAGGATGGCGAAGAACGCGTCGTCGCCGACCTCGTTGCGCAGCGCCTGGATGGCGAGCGCGCCCCGGTCGTAGACCGCCGTGTCGAACTGGTTGTCCGGGCCCGGGTCACCCGGCTTGACCGTCCAGAACGCGTCGTCGGCCGGATGGGAGGCGTACACGTAGTCCGCCAGCTCCTGCGTCGTGCCCTCGCCCTCGTGCTCCGACCACAGCCACTGCGCGTACCGCGCGAAGCCCTCGTTGATCCAGATGTCCTTCCAGCCCTTCAACGACACGTCGTCGCCGTACCACTGGTGCGCCAGCTCGTGGACGACGACCGACGTGTTCGAGCCGTTCGCGAACTGCTTGGGGCTGTAGTACACGCGGGTCTGCGTCTCCAGGGCGTACCCGGTCGTCGTGTTCGGGACGTACCCGCCGACCGAGTTGAAGGGGTAGGGCCCGAAGTAGCCGGTCAGCCAGTCGACGATCTCCCCGGTCCGTTCCACGCTCGCCCGCGCGGCCCCGTCGTTGTCCCCGAGGTCCTTGCTGTAGGCGTTGACGACCGGCACGCCGTCCGACGTCTGCCCGGTCGTGATGTCGAACCTGCCGATCGCCAGCGTGCTGAGATACGTCGCCTGCGGCCTGTTGGACCGCCAGTTGTAGCGGGTCCAGCCGAGCTTCGAACTCGTCGACTGGAGCGTGCCGTTGGAGATCGCCTGCGTGCCGTCCGGCACGGCCACCGACACGTCGTAGGTCGCCTTGTCGAGCGGATGGTCGTTGCTGGGGTACCACCACCACGCCGACTCGGGCTCGTCCGCCGCCACCGCGCCGTCCGGGGTGCGGTGCCAGGTGGTGAAGCCGTACGCGCTCTTGGTGGACGGCACGCCGCTGTAGCGGACCACGACGGTGACCGGCGTGCCCTTGGGCAGCGGGGTGGCCGGGGTGATCTGGAGTTCGTGCTGGCCGGAGGTGGCGAACGCCGCCTTCGCGCCGTTGACCCGCACCTCGCTCACGTCCAGCAGGAAGTCGAGGTCGAACCGGGAGAGGTTCTGCGTGGTGGTGGCGAGAATGGTCGCCGTGCCCGCCAGGTCGTCCGTCTGCGGCTGGTAGGTGAGCCGGAGGTCGTAGTGGGAGACGTCGTATCCGCCGTTGCCGTAGTACGGGTAGTAGGGGTCGCCGATACCCGGTGCGCCGGGCTGGAAGCCGACCGCCGATGCCGGGATCGCCAGCAACAGGGAAGCCGCCGCGAGCGCGCCCGGGGCGATGAGTCTGCGGTGCACGAGAGCTCCAAGTCATAGGGGCACGAGGTAAGTTCGGACCCTATTCAGTCCCCGTGAGACCAGGCATGTCCATGGCGCCCCCTGTCACACGATCGCCATCCGGCCGTCATGACCGCAACCGTCCCGCAGTGCCTTCCCGGCCATACGGTCCCGTCCGTCCGCCACGCCGTCAGTTGCCCTCTTCTGAACGCGAGTTGTCACCTGTACCGTCCCGCGCATGCCGAAACGCACGCGCCACACGATCTGGCGACAGCTCGCGACCGCGGCCGTGGCCGCCCTGCTGGCCGCCTTCCTCACCCCGTCGGCCGCCCACGGTGCGCCGCGCGAGAGCCGGCCCGTCTACTCGTACGAGAACGCCGTCCGTGAGTCCGTCTGGGTCGACACCGGGCTGGACGGCGACGGCGACGGGAGGAACGACCGGGTCGCCGTCGACATCGTCCGGCCGCGCGAACCCGCCGCGCGGGGCCGCAAGATCCCCGTGATCATGGACGCCAGCCCGTACTACTCCTGCTGCGGGCGCGGCAACGAGAACCAGTTGAAGACGTACGACGCCGCAGGCCACGTCGTCCAGATGCCGCTTTTCTACGACAACTACTTCGTTCCGCGCGGCTATGCGTTCGTCGGCGTCGACCTGGCCGGAACCAATCGCTCCGACGGCTGCGTGGACGTCGGCGGACGCTCCGACATCCAGTCCGCCAAGGCCGTGATCGACTGGCTGAACGGCCGCGCCAAGGGCTACACCACCCGCACCGGCTCCACCCGGGCCAAGGCGACCTGGACCAACGGCAACACCGGCATGATCGGCAAGAGCTGGGACGGCACCATCGCCAACGGCGTCGCCGCCACCGGCGTGAAGGGCCTGAAGACCATCGTGCCGATCAGCGCCATCTCCTCCTGGTACGACTACTACTTCGCCAAGGGCGCGCCCCTGTACGACTCGGGGCCCGACTGGCTCTCCGACTATGTCGACAGCCCCGCCGCCCGCGCCAAGTGCGCCGCCGTGCAGCACAAGCTCGTCGACGGGGCGCCCCGCACCGGTGACTGGACGCCTCTGTGGACCGAGCGCGACTACGTCAAGGACGCGAGCAAGGTGCGGGCCAGCGTCTTCCTCGTGCACGGCATGCAGGACCTCAACGTCCGCACGAAGCACTTCGGCCAGTGGTGGAACGCCCTCGCGAAGAACGGGGTCCACCGCAAGATCTGGCTGTCCCAGACGGGCCACGTCGACCCCTTCGACTACCGGCGCGGGGCATGGGTGGACACCCTGCACCGCTGGTTCGACCACGAACTCCTCGGCTACGACAACGGCATCGACCGCGAGCCCATGGCCGACATCGAGCGCCACCCCGACCAGTGGGCCACCTCCGCCCTCTGGCCGCCGCGGGGCACGGCGACGACGACCCTGCGTCCGGGGCAGGGCTCCCAGGCGGGTGTCGGCGCGCTCGGCCTGCGCAGCGGCACGGGCACCGAGACCTTCACCGACGACCCGCGGCTGAGCGAGACCGACTGGGCCGCGCACATCGACGAGTCCACCCCGGGCAAGGCCGGGTTCGTCACCCGGCCCCTGTCGAGGGACCTGCGCGTGTCCGGCTCCTCCACCGTGACCGTCACCGTCACCCCGACCACCTCCACGGCTCATCTCTCCGCCGTGCTGGTCGACCTCGGCCCCGACACGATCCGGGACTACGCCGACTCCGGCGAGGGCATCACCACGCTCACCGGCCGCACCTGCTGAGGCGCGAGCACGGCCGGTGACAGCGCCTGCTTCAAGGCCACCGAGGCCAAGAAGGCGGACGTCGGCTTCACCGTGTTCAGCCGTGGCTGGGCGGACCTCGGCAACTACGCCTCGGACCGCAAGGGCGTACCGCTCACCCCGGGCCGGGCGTACCGGATCACGCTCGACCTGGCCGCGACCGACCATGTCGTCCCCAAGGGCCACCGGCTCGCACTGATCGTCGCGGGCACCGACAAGGACCTCATCGACCCTCCGTCCACCACCCCCACGCTGACCGTCGACCTCGCCCGTACGTCGGCCCGCGTGCCGCTCGTCGGCGGGGCGGCCGCGTTCGCCCGCGCGGTCTCCGGCTCCTCGTCCGCCGTTCCCGCGCCCACCGGCCTGGACGGCGTGCGGCACCCGGACACCCTCCACCGTGTTCCGGGAGACGGCCGCTGATCGAGCGACGGCTGCCGGACGCCGACCACTGGCGGCACGAGAGGCGGCCGGGCCCACGGGCCCGGCCGCCTGCTTCACGGCTCGGCCCCGCGGGGCCCTGACCGCCCGGCCCCACGGCGGCGGTGGCGCCCTGCGCCGGTACCGGCACCGGTGTGCCGTCCCACCGGGCCGGTCGACGCCCGGTGTGATTGGGCCGGGCGTCCCGCGCTGGTTAGGATCGGCTCTCTGATGACTGCCACTCTCGTCGCCAAGGACCTCGCCGCCGGGCACGGCGACCGCTCGCTCTTCTCCGGGCTCGACCTCGTCGTCGCCCCCGGTGACGTGATCGGACTCGTCGGAGCCAACGGGGCCGGCAAGTCCACCCTGCTGCGGATGCTCGCCGGACTGATCGCCCCGGAGCGCGGCGAGCTGCGCCTGTCCCCGCCGACCGCCACGGTCGGCCATCTGCCGCAGGAGCCGGAGCGGCGGCCGGACGAGACGGTCCGCGCGTTCCTGGCGCGCCGTACGGGGGTGGCCGAGGCACAGCGGCTGATGGACGAGGCGACGCAGGGGCTCGTCGACGGCACGCCCGGTGCCGACGACGCCTACGCGGTGAGCCTGGAGCGCTGGCTCGGGCTCGGCGGCGCGGACCTCGACGAACGAGCCGAGGAGGTCGCCGACTCGCTCGGCCTCGGTGTCGGTCTCGACCAGCCGATGACGTCCCTGTCCGGCGGTCAGGCGGCCCGCGCCGGGCTCGCCTCACTGCTGCTGTCCCGCTACGACGTGTTCCTGCTCGACGAGCCGACGAACGACCTCGACCTGGACGGCCTGGAGCGCCTGGAACGCTTCGTCGGCGGACTGCGCGCCGGGACGGTGGTCGTCAGCCACGACCGCGAGTTCCTCACCCGCACGGTCACCAAGGTCCTCGAACTCGACCTCGCGCAACGGCAGATCAACCTGTACGGCGGCGGATACGAGGCCTACCTGGAGGAGCGCGAGACGGCCCGTCGGCACGCCCGTGAGGGCTACGAGGAGTACGCCGACAAGAAGGCCGCCCTCCAGGACCGGGCCCAGATGCAGCGTTCCTGGATGGACAAGGGCGTGAAGAACGCCCGGCGCAAGGCGGGCAACGACAACGACAAGATCGGCCGCAAGTTCCGCAGCGAGTCCAGCGAGAAGCAGGCGGCCAAGGCCCGGCAGACCCAGCGCATGATCGAACGCCTGGACGTGGTCGAGGAGCCCCGCAAGGAGTGGGAGCTGCGCATGGAGATCGCCGCGGCCCCGCGTTCGGGCGCGGTCGTGGCCACACTGAGGGACGCGGAGGTACGGCGAGGGGACTTCACCTTCGGTCCGGTGTCCCTGCAACTGGACTGGGCGGACCGGGTCGCGGTGACGGGCGCGAACGGCGCGGGCAAGTCGACACTGCTCGGCGCCTTGCTGGGCCGCGTCCCCCTGGACGCCGGCCATGCCACTCTCGGCTCCGGCGTCCTGGTCGGCGAGGTCGACCAGGCACGCGGGCTGTTCCACGGCCCCCAGCCCCTGCTGGACGCGTTCTGCGCCGCGGTCCCGGACACGGAACCGGCGGACGTACGCACCCTGCTCGCCAAGTTCGGGCTGAAGGCCGACCACGTCCTGCGCCCGGCGGCGACCCTCTCGCCGGGCGAGCGCACGAGGGCCGCCCTCGCCCTGCTCCAGGGCCAGGGCGTCAACCTCCTCGTCCTCGACGAGCCGACCAACCACCTCGACCTCCCGGCCATCGAGCAGCTCGAGTCGGCCCTGGACTCCTACCAAGGCACACTGCTCCTGGTCACCCACGACCGCCGGATGCTGGACGCGGTGCGGGTGAATCGCCGCCTGGAGGTGGCGGACGGCAAGGTGACGGAGCGCTAGGGACCCCGGTCGGTCGGCGGCCGCGGTCGCCCATCGGCTTGTTCGCCGAACACCGAGCGCTCTAGAGTGAGTTCACTTCGACGAGACGTTCCCCCGGAAGTACGCCGCAGAGCGGGAGCGTCCCACCTCGATGAGGTGCCGGAGGGGCGGCAGCCTACTTTGTCGACCCTTCCTCTCGGAGGTCTCCTTCATGAACGTCGGAATCGGCCTGCCCATCGGCGACCCGGCCACTCTTCTCACCTGGGCCCGGCAGGCGGAGGCCGGGCGCTTCAGCACCCTCGGCCTGCTGGACCGGCTCGTCTACCACAACCCCGAACCCCTGGTGGCGCTCGCCGTCCTCGCGGGTGCCACCTCCCGCATCCGCGTCCAGACCGAGGTGCTGCTCGCCCCGCTGCGCGACACCGCCCTGCTCGCCAAGCAGGCGGCCACCCTGGACCGGATGACCGGTGGCCGGCTGGTGCTCGGTCTCGGCATCGGCGGCAGGGACGACGACCACCAGGTCACAGGCGTCGACATCCGTACCCGGGGCAGGCGCCTCGACCAGCAGATGGCGGTGCTGCGCCGGCTGTGGTCCGGCGAGTCGTACGGTGACGGCGCCGGGCCGATCGGGCCGCTGCCCGCCCGTCCCGGTGGCCCCGAGGTGCTCTTCGGCGGCTTCAAGCCCGTCGCCCTCGAACGCGTCGCGCGATGGGGAGACGGCTTCCTCGCCGCCGCGCCGCTCTCCTGGGCGGACGGCCTGTTCGACACCGTCCGGCGGTACTGGCGGGAGCACGGCCGTGCGGGCGAGCCCCGCATCGTCGCCCAGGTCGATGTCGCGCTCGGTCCGCAGGAGATGATCGACGAGGCACGGGCGGCCATGCACGCGTACTACACCTTCACCGGCATGGCCGACCGGATGGTCGCCGGCATGCTCACCACGCCTGCCGAGATCCGCGACACGATCGCCGGCTTCTCCGGCCTCGGTGCCGATGAGGTCATGCTGTACTGCTACGGCCTCGACCCGGCGCAGGTGGACCGACTCGCCGACGTCCTGTGATGCCCCGCGGGTCCAGGTGAAGATCCGCCTCGAAGCCTGATGCGGTCGTCCGCGGAGCCCACGAAGAGTCCATCGTTCCTGGCATCTTCGGCAGGCGGTGCACGCGTTCCGCGCGACGCGTGACGGCGCCCCAGGGGCCCGGACCCCGTTCATGGAAGGGGTCCGGGCCCGGTGGGTTCAGCGGCGGCCGTTCTTCGGGTCGAGCAGGCCCGCGCGGCGCAGCGCGTCGGCCATCGCGCTGTTGGCCGGCGGGGGCGCCTGCCGGGATCCGCCGCCCTGGCGGGGCTGCCGCTGCTGCGGGGCACGCCCGCCACGCTGCTGGCGCCCGCCGCCGCCCTGCTGGGCAGGAGCCGCCTCGTCTTCCAGACGCAGCGTCAGCGAGATCCGCTTGCGCGGGATGTCGACGTCCAGCACCTTCACCTTGACGATGTCGCCCGGCTTCACCACGTCCCGCGGGTCTTTGACGAAGGTCTTCGACATCGCGGAGACGTGCACAAGGCCGTCCTGGTGGACGCCGATGTCCACGAAGGCGCCGAAGGCGGCGACGTTCGTGACGACGCCCTCCAGGATCATGCCGGAGGACAGGTCGGAGATCTTCTCCACACCCTCCTTGAAGGTGGCCGTCTTGAACGCGGGCCGCGGGTCGCGCCCCGGCTTCTCCAGCTCCTTGAGGATGTCGGTCACGGTCGGCAGACCGAACGTCTCGTCCACGAATTCGGACGCCTTGAGCGAGCGCAGCACCGACGTGTTGCCGATCAGCGAGGCCACTTCCTGACCCGCGGTCTTCACCATGCGCCGGACGACCGGGTACGCCTCCGGGTGCACGCTGGAGGCGTCGAGCGGGTCCTCGCCGTCGCGGATCCGCAGGAAGCCCGCGCACTGCTCGTACGCCTTGGGGCCGAGCCGCGCCACGCCCTTCAGCTGCGAGCGCGAGGTGAACGGGCCGTTGGTGTCACGGTGGGCCACGATGTTCTCCGCGAGCCCGGAGGAGATGCCGGAGACCCGGGCCAGCAAAGGGGCCGACGCCGTGTTGACGTCCACGCCCACGCCGTTCACACAGTCCTCGACCACCGCGTCCAGCGAGCGGGACAGCTTCACCTCGGACAGGTCGTGCTGGTACTGGCCGACGCCGATGGACTTGGGGTCGATCTTCACCAGCTCGGCGAGCGGGTCCTGCAGGCGGCGGGCGATGGAGACCGCGCCGCGCAGCGACACGTCCATGTCCGGCAGCTCCTGCGAGGCGAAAGCGGAAGCGGAGTACACCGACGCGCCGGCCTCCGACACCATCACCTTGGTGAGCTTCAGCTCCGGGTGCTTGGTGATCAGTTCACCGGCGAGCTTGTCGGTCTCACGGGAGGCCGTGCCGTTGCCGATCGCGACGAGCTCGACCGCGTGCTCCTTGGCGAGGCGCGCCAGCTTGGCGATCGCCTCGTCCCACCTGTTGGCCGGTACGTGGGGGTGGATGACGTCGGTGGCGACGACCTTGCCGGTCGCGTCCACCACGGCCACCTTCACACCCGTACGGAACCCGGGGTCCAGGCCCAGCGTGGCCCGCGTGCCGGCCGGGGCGGCGAGCAGCAGGTCGCGCAGGTTGGCCGCGAAGACGGTGACGGCCTCGTCCTCGGCGGCCGTGCGCAGCCGGAGCCGCAGGTCGATGCCGAGGTGCACGAGGATGCGGGTGCGCCAGGCCCAGCGGACCGTGTCGAGCAGCCACTTGTCGGCGGGGCGGCCGCGGTCGGCGACCTCGAAGCGGTGGGCCACCATCCCCTCGTAGGAGGAGGGGCCGTCCGTCGGCTCCTCGGGCTCGAGGACGAGGTCGAGGACCTCCTCCTTCTCGCCGCGCAGCATGGCGAGGATGCGGTGCGAGGGCAGCTCGGTGAAGGGCTCGGCGAAGTCGAAGTAGTCGGCGAACTTGGCGCCCGCCTCCTCCTTGCCCTCCCGCACCTTGGCGGCCAGGCGCCCGCGCACCCACATCCGCTCACGCAGCTCGCCGATCAGGTCGGCGTCCTCCGAGAAGCGCTCGGTGAGGATCGCCCGTGCGCCGTCGAGCGCGGCCTGGGGATCGTCCACCCCCTTGTCGGCGTCGACGAAGGCGGCGGCCGCGGCGAGCGGCTCCACCGTCGGGTCGCCGAGCAGGCCCTCGGCCAGCGGCTCCAGCCCCGCCTCGCGGGCGATCTGCGCCTTGGTGCGCCGCTTCGGCTTGTAGGGGAGGTAGATGTCCTCCAGTCGCGCCTTGGTCTCGGCGCCCCGGATCTGCGCCTCCAGCTCGTCGGTGAGCTTGCCCTGCTCGCGCACCGACTCCAGGATCGCCGTGCGCCGCTCCTCCAGCTCCCGCAGATAGCGCAGCCGCTCCTCGAGCGTGCGCAGCTGCGCGTCGTCGAGCATCTCGGTCGCTTCCTTGCGGTAGCGGGCGATGAAGGGCACCGTCGAACCGCCGTCGAGCAGCTCGACCGCGGCCTTCACCTGCCGCTCCCGTACGCCGAGCTCCTCGGCGATCCTGCCTTCGATGGACCCTACGAGGGGTGTCGTCACGATCCCGTACCGCCTTCTCCACTGAGGTTGCGCGGCAATTGTGGCAGGTCGCACCGACAGCGGGAGCTCAGGGCGGGAACACGGGCGGTTTCGGGTCGCGCGGGGCGGTCTCCGCCACTGGACCGCCCCGCGCGACCGGCTCCCCGCACCCGGCGGGCGCCGCCCCGCGCCGTGGCCGGGACCCCGCAGGACAGCCGGGCCGGAGCCCGGAACGGCAGGGTCACCACGGCGGCGACGGCATCGACCGTCCGGCGCAGCACGTCTGCGATCGCACGGACCACAGAACTCCCTTTCGCCGTCCCGGCGTGTCCGCCGATACGACGTCCGGGTACCTCATCCCTTGCCGGTCATGCCCTGGGGAAAGGCCCCGGCCACCAGGACCGCGGCGAGCAGCCCGCCCGCCAGCTCCGTCAGCCGCTCGACGCCCGCGGCACCGAGGTGTTCGTAGGGAGCCCGGTCGAGGCGGTCGGTCTGCACCTCCAACTCCTTGCGCAGTGCGGTGCCGTGTTCGGTCAGCTCGCCGTCCGCGTCGATCAGCCCGCGCTCGCGCAGCCGCGCGGACGCCGCGTCCCAGTCCTCCCTGCTCCAGCCGCGCGTGGCCAGGGCCCACTTCGGGGCCATGCCCTTGCCGGTCGCCGCGTGCGTCACCAGTGCCTCGACCGGACCGAGTTCCGCGCCCAGCAGCACCGCCACATGGCCGTCCCCGCGGTGCTCCCGCAGGAGCGTGGCCGCGTGCCAGAACGCCAGGTGCGGCTCCTCGGGCACGGGCAGGTCGGCGTGCGCGGCGTACAGCGGGCGGGCGTGTGCGGTGCAGGCCTCTGTCGCGCGCAGTGCGAGTTCCGCGGCCTCCGCCATGTCCTTCGAAGCCACGCACTCCTCGCCGAGCAGCCGCCGCAGTGTCGCGTCGACGGCGCGCATGCGGGCGGCGAGCACCGCCTTTGGCCGGGACGTCTCCCACACGGCAGGCAGGTGCAGCGCCACCATCCCGGGCCGGAAGTTGTAGAACGTCGCCGTCACGACGCCTGCTCCCACCGGCCCCATCGCGGCGGCCCTGACCGCCAAGTAGGCAGCCCTCCGGTCGGCGAGGCCCAAAGCGGTCAGTTCCCGGTCCAGATCCGGTGAGAAGTAGTGCGTCGAGTGCAGCGGATTGATCACGTTGTGGCAGCGCCGCCCGGCGCGCTCCGGAAGGGGAGTGGTCATGCCCGGCACGTTACCGACTGGTCGGTACGCAGGGAACGGCCGGGATCACGATGGCAGGAAAGGTGGGCTGCTCGTCCTTGCGGCCATCCTGGGCTCCGCCAAGAATCGAGGTCATGCGCACCCTCCTGGTCGTCCTCTTCGACGCTGTGCAGAGTCTCGACGTCACCGGTCCGGTCGAGGTCTTCGCAGGTGCCGAGACCGGCTCTCCCGGCACGTATCGCATCGTCACCGCCTCACTCGACGGTGCCCCCGTCCGCACCTCGAGCGGCCTCACACTCGTCCCGGACCATGCGCTGGCCGAGGCGCCCCCTCCGCAGACGCTCATCGTCCCGGGCGGCCAGGGCACCCGGAGTCCCGACCCGCGACTGGTGGACTGGCTGCGGGAGCACGGTCCGCACGCCGGCCGTCTGGTCTCCATCTGCACCGGCGCGATCCTCCTCGCCCGAGCGGGCCTCCTCGACGGCCGCCGTGCGACCACCCATTGGGCCTACTGCGACACGCTGGCCCGCAACCACCCGGAGATCGAGGTCGACCCCGACCCCATCTACGTACGCGACGGTCATGTCGCCACCTCGGCCGGCGTCACCTCGGGCATCGACCTCGCTCTGGCCCTCGTTGAGGAGGACCTGGGCCGCGAGGCCGCCCTGGCCATCGCCCGCCACCTCGTCGTCTTCCTGCGCCGCCCCGGCAACCAGGCCCAGTTCAGCGCCCAGCTCGCCGCCCAGACGGCGCGGCGCGAACCCCTGCGCGAAGTCCAGCAGTGGATCACCGAGCACCCGGGCGACGACCTCTGCGTGGACACACTCGCCACCCGCGCGCGGCTCTCGCCCCGGCACTTCGCCCGCGCATTCCAGGCCGAGACCGGGATGACGCCGGGCCGCTACGTGGACCGCGTCCGCCTCGAACACGCCCGGCGCCTCCTGGAGGACACCGCCGACGGCATCGAACAGATCTCCCGCGCCAGCGGCTACGGCACCCCCGAGGCGATGCGCCGCGCCTTCGTGAAGGCACTCGGCGCGGCCCCGGCGGAGTACCGGCGCCGCTTCCGTCCGGCAGCCACCCACTGATCACCTCGGATCACACGGCAACCGCCCCTGACCGAAAGGAAGCCCATGCAGATCGCGATCGTTCTCTTCGACCGGTTCACGGCCCTCGACGCCGTGGGCCCGTACGAGACCCTCGGCCGGCTCCCGGACGCGGAGACCGTCTTCGTCGCCGAGCGGTCCGGGCCTGTGCGCAGCGACACCGGCGCCCTCGCGCTCACCGCCGACCGGACCCTGGCCGAGGTACCCGCCCCGGACATCGTCGTCGTCCCCGGCGGACCAGGCCAGACCCCGCAGATGGAGAACGAGGCACTCCTCGACTGGTTGCGCTCCGCAGACGCCACCAGTACCTGGACGACATCCGTGTGCACCGGCTCCCTGCTGCTCGCCGCCGCAGGGCTGCTCCGGGGCCGCCGCGCCACCTCGCACTGGCTGGCCCTGGACTTCCTCGCGCAGTTCGGTGCGCAGCCCACGGGCGAACGCGTCGTCTTCGACGGCAAGTACGTCACCGCCGCCGGCGTCTCCTCCGGCATCGACATGGGGCTCACCCTGCTCGGCCGCGTCGCGGGCGACGAGCACGCCCAGGCCGTACAACTGCTGACCGAGTACGACCCGCAGCCGCCCTACGACGCGGGATCCCCGGACAAGGCGCCCGCGCACCTCGTCGCGGAGTTCCGTACGAAGAGCCGCTTCATCCTGACGTAGTCCAGGTGAACCGCGGCTGCCTGCGCTCCAGGAACGCCGCGACGCCCTCCGCGGTGTCGTCGCTGCCGCGTGCCTGCTCGGCCCAGTGTGCGTCCCGGTCCGTGCGCCCGTTCGCGAACTCCTTGGCCGCTGCCTGCGTCAGCTGCGAACGGGAGGCGAGCACACGGGTGAACTCGGAGACCCGCTTGGCGAGTTCGCCCTCGGGCAGCACCTCGTCGAGCAGGCCCGTCCGCAGTGCCCGTGCCACGTCGATCAACTCACCGGAGAACAAGAGGTACTTGGCCGCGCCAGGACCCACCAGCGACACCAGCCGGCGGGTGGAGGAGGCCGGGTACACGATGCCGAGCTTGGCCGGCGTCACCCCGAACAGGGCGCCCTCCTCCGCGAACCGCAGGTCGCAGGCGGCGGCGAGCTGTGACCCACCGCCCACGCAGTGGCCGCGGATCGCCGCCAGGGTCGGCTTCGGGAACGCGGCCAGCGCCTCCTCGGCGAGCACGGCGAGGGTCTGCGCGCGCTGCGGCGATCCCCGCAACGTGGAGATGTCGGCGCCCGCGCAGAACGTGCCGCCCTCACCGGTGAGCACCAGCACCCGGACGGCCGCATCGGCGGCCAGCGTCTCGAGCAGCGGCGGCAGCGCCTCCCACATGCCGGCCGTCATCGCATTGCGCTTGGCCGGGTGGTGGATGACGACGGTCGCGACCCCGTCGGTGACGCGGTGCAGCAGTTGCGGCTCCATGCGCCGGATGCTATCCGCACCCGTGGAACCCGTGATCAAGAAGGGTCGGGCGCACCGGACGGACGAGTCGGCGCGCAACCCGTACAACCCGAAGAGTTCCGAAGTCGGCGCGACATGGACAGGATCCGGTCATTGCGTCGACCGCGTCATGCGTCAACGGTCAGATGTCGTCGATACCAGCCGACTTGTGCTCAGTCATTCGGGACGGACCAGTGCATTCCCAACACTCGACGTGTGGTGACAATCGAGCGCAAGGGTGGCGACCGGACGATGGAGAACCAAGGGCGGGGGTTCGGCTCTCGCCCTGAAGGCGGCGGGGAGGCTCCGGACGGCCGCAGAGCATCGGGGCCGCTGCCGTACGAGGGGGTGTGGCGGTTCACCGCCGCCTCCGTGGACGTCTCGGTGCCGCAGGCGCGGCACGCCGTCCGCGATCTGCTCGCCCGCCAGGGCGTGCCCGCATCGGACGACACTGTGCACGCACTGCTGCTGATCGTGTCCGAACTGGTCACCAACGCGGTGCGGCACGCGGCCCTGCTGTCGCCGATGCTCGCAGTGGAGGTCGCCGTCGGCCCCGAGTGGGTGCGGGTGTCGGTGGAGGACGAGCATCCGTACCGGCCGAGTGCCCTGGAGACCGATCACGGGCGGACCGGCGGCCGGGGGCTGCTTCTGGTCCGTGAGATCACCAGGGAGGCGGCCGGGGTCTGCGACGTCGAGCACACGGCGAGCGGGGGCAAGGTGATCTGGGCCGCGCTTCCGCTCAAGCACCCGGGGTTCGTGTGATTCCCGCGAAGGGCGTCAGCCCCACCAGGGGCGGCTGAGTCCGTCCGGCCGGGCGGGCCGGACGGACCTTCGGATCACCAGCCGGCGGCGGGCCCGGTCAGCTCTCGGACCGCCGGCCGCGCCGCGTCCAGGACGGTCATGAACCACGAGGAGAACGTGTCCTTGGCGTGCCGCTCCGCCAGCTCCTCCGCGCTCACGAAGGCAGTCGCGCCGACCTCCTCCGGGTCCGGGCGCGGAGACGACTGCACCAGCCCGACGAAGAGGTGGTTGTACTCCTGCTCCACCAGACCCGAGGCCGGGTCCGGGTGGTTGTAGCGGACCGTGCCGGCCTCCGCGAGCAGTGACGGGGAGACACCCAGCTCCTCGTAGGTCCGGCGAGCCGCCGCCGCGAAGGGGGCCTCGCCCGGATAGGGGTGGCCGCAGCAGGTGTTCGACCAGACACCGGGGGAGTGGTACTTGCCCAGCGCCCGCTGCTGGAGCAGCAGCCGACCGTGCTCGTCGAAGAGGAACACCGAGAACGCGCGGTGGAGGCGGCCCGGCGGTTGATGGGCGGCGAGCTTCTCCGCCGTGCCGATCGTGGTGCCGTTCTCGTCGACGAGCTCCAGCAGAATCGCCTCGGCGGCGCCGTTCGACGCATGGTGCGCCGCGCTGGCGGGTGTGATCGGCATACCTGTCCTTCGCATCGGTTGTCCAGCCCCAAGTCTGCCGTACGAATCCGGCACTCCCGGCACTTCGTGACTCCCCGCATGTCCCACCCCGGCCGTCCGGACGGGCCCTCCGGCCCTCCCGGAACAGACGCCGTGAGCGGCGGGACACCTGATCGTTCCCGGCGCCGGGGAGGCGGAACCGCCCTGCCGGGGGGCGCCCACCGCACATACGGCGTCCGGATGCGCGCCCGTACGCCGGAGCCCACCCCTACCTCACGACGAGGTGTCCTTCCGGAACTGTCGAGCGCGATCCCTCCGGCGTCCTGGGGACGCCGGAGGCGCGCGGTCAGCCGTGACGCTGCCGGGGGTGTTGCAGCTGCCAGCCCTGCCAGGCCGACTCCACCATCTCGCGCACCCCGCGCCGCGCGCTCCAGCCCAGCTCCCGCTCGGCCAGCGTGCAGGACCCGACCGCGCGCGCGGCGTCACCGGGACGGCGCGGCTCGACGATCGCGGGCGTGGTGTCCCCGGTCACCTCGCCGATGAGCGTGACGAGCTCCCGTACCGAGACGCCCTCGCCGCGGCCGATATTCACGGTCAGGTCGCCCGTCGAGCCCCCGGCCAGCCGCCGGGCCGCCGCGAGGTGTGCCTCGGCGAGATCGGCGACGTGGATGTAGTCGCGTACGCAGGTGCCGTCCGGCGTCGGATAGTCGTCGCCGAAGATCCGCGGGGCCTCGCCGCGGGTCAGCCGGTCGAAGACCATCGGCACGACGTTGAAGATGCCCGTGTCGGCCAGCTCCGGCTCCGCGGCGCCCGCCACGTTGAAGTACCGCAGGCACACAGTCGCGATGCCGTGCGCCCGGCCCGCCGCACGCACCAGCCACTCGCCCGCGAGCTTGGTCTCACCGTAAGGGCTCATCGGGGCACAGGGAGTGTCCTCCGTGATGAGGTCCACATCCGGGTTGCCGTAGACGGCCGCGGACGAGGAGAACAGGAAGCGCCGGACGCCGGCTCCCGCCACCGCGTCCAGGAGCGTCGCCAGACCGCCCACGTTCTCCTGGTAGTAGTGCGTCGGCTCGGCCACGGACTCGCCGACCTGCTTGCGCGCGGCGAGGTGGACCACGCCGGTCACCCCGTGCTCGGTGAGGACCCGCTTCAGCAGCTCACCGTCCAGCGCGGAGCCGTGCACCAGCGGAATGCCCTCCGGCAGTCGCGCCGGCACCCCGGTCGAGAGGTCGTCCAGGACGAGGACCTGCTCACCCTCCGCGGCCATCGCCCGCGCCACATGTGCCCCGATGTATCCGGCCCCGCCGGTGATCAGCCATGTCATGGCCCCTCACCCTATGCCCGTCCGGTGAACCCCGTCCCTGTGCCGGGGGCGGGAGGATCCCTATGAATATGGCGAGACGCGCATGTGCCCGCACAGGGCGACCGCGATGTCGTGCTTGTGTTGATCTGCACCGGTGGTTTGGTGTGCGCTTGCCCGATCCGTGATGATGATCGTGGTGACGGCGACACAGACCGGGTTGATCAGTCCATGAACGGCCGGTGAACACCGGCTGCCAGGCATCCGATAGCCTCTGCCGACATGCCCGGCGCCTGCCCCGGGCTCCCGCACCGCACACATGACCGACGTTCAGGCGTCGGGCCCCAGGGAGTGAGTTCGTCTGTCGACCGCCATCCTCACCGGTCAGCCGGTCCCCGGATCGTCGCTCGAGGGCGATCTGCGGTCCCTCGGCTTCGACGTGCGGGTCGCCACCGGCGCCGGAGACGCCGAGACGCTCCTCGCGGCCGTACCGGAGAACCAGCGGGTCGCGATCGTCGACACCCGTTTCGTGGGCCATCTGCACGCGCTGCGCCTCGGTCTCATCGACCCCCGCTTCCCGGCCGCCGCCGTCCCGGGCGCCGTCACCGCCCAGCCCGCCGCCCGCCAGGCGCTCACCCGCGCCCTGGCCCGGGAGAACTCCGCCATGACGGGCGGAGCGGCCCCCGAGCTCCCGGCCCCTGTCCCGGCCCCGATCGAGAGGGAGGACCGGCATGAGTTGGGAGGCGCCGCCACCGTCACCGACAACCTGGCCGAACGCGTCACCGCGGCCCTCGACGCCGACGGCGTCCCGGTCCACCGGCCCGAGCTCGGCACGCTGGTCGCCGCCGTCCCCACCGATCCGCAGGCCCGCAACGAGGCACGGCAGGCCGTCGCCGCCGTCGACGACGAGGCGGTACGCCTACGCAGTGCCGTCAAGGCCCGGGACGGCTTCTTCACCACGCACTTCATCAGCCCCTACTCGCGCTACCTGGCCCGCTGGTGCGCCCGTCGCGGTCTCACTCCCAACCAGGTGACCACCGCCTCGCTGCTGACCGCCCTGATCGCGGCCGGCTGCGCGGCCACAGGGACCCGCGTCGGCTTCGTCGCCGCGGGTGTCCTGCTGATCGCCTCTTTCGTCCTCGACTGCACCGACGGGCAGCTCGCCCGCTACTCCCTCCAGTACTCGACGCTCGGCGCCTGGCTCGACGCCACCTTCGACCGCGCCAAGGAGTACGCCTACTACGCGGGACTCGCCCTCGGCGCGGCCCGGGGCGGGGACGACGTCTGGGCGCTGGCCCTCGGCGCGATGGTCCTGCAGACCTGCCGGCACGTCGTGGACTTCGCCTTCAACGAGGCGAACGCCGGCCAGCCTGCCGCGACGGCCGGCGCCGGCCCCACGGCGGCCCTGTCGAACCGCCTCGACGACGTCGGCTGGACGGTGTGGGTGCGCCGGATGATCGTCCTGCCGATCGGTGAGCGCTGGGCTCTGATCGCCGTCCTGACGGCGGCCACCACCCCCCGGATCACCTTCACCGTGCTGCTGATCGGCTGCGCCTTCGCCGCCACCTACACCACCGCCGGCCGTCTGCTGCGCTCGGTGACGCACAAGGCCCGGCGCACCGACCGGGCGGCGCGGGCGCTGGCCGACCTGGCGGACAGCGGGCCCCTCGTCGAGCTGCTGCTGCGCACGGGCCGCGGCACCGTCAGGCAGGCCGCACCCGTCCTCGCCCTCACGGGCGGCGTCCTCGTGGTGGGCTCGGCCGTCCTGTGGGGCGCCGGATGGCAGACCGTCCTGTGCGCCGCCGGCTATGTGGTGATGTCCGCCATCGCGGTCCGGCGCCCGCTGAAGGGTGCCCTCGACTGGCTCGTCCCGCCCTTGTTCCGCGCGGCCGAATACGGCACCGTCCTGGTGCTGGCAGCTGAATCCGGGGTAAACGGAGTGCTTCCAGCGGCTTTCGGACTGGTGGCTGCGGTCGCCTACCATCACTACGACACGGTGTACCGCATCCGCGGCGACGCGGGCGCGCCGCCGCAATGGCTGGTGCGCGCGATCGGCGGGCACGAAGGCCGGACGCTGCTGGTCACGGTCCTGGCCGCGCTGCTCACTGCCGCGCAGTTCAAGGTCGCGCTCACGGTCCTCGCCGTCTGTGTGGCCCTGGTGGTGCTCAGCGAGAGCGTCCGCTTCTGGGTGGCCGCCCACAAGGGCGGCGCGCCCGCCGTACACGACGAAGGAGAACCCGCATGATCGGCCTCGTGCTGGCGGCCGGCGCCGGACGGCGCCTGCGCCCCTACACGGACACCCTGCCCAAGGCCTTGGTGCCGGTGGGGCCCGCGGGCATAGAGGACGGCCCGACGGTGCTCGACCTCACTCTCGGCAACTTCGCCGAGGTCGGACTGACCGAAGTCGCGATCATCGTGGGCTACCGCAAGGAGGCTGTGTACGAGCGCAAGGAGGCGCTCGAGCGCGAGTACGGCCTCAGGCTCACCCTCATCGACAACGACAAGGCCGAGGAGTGGAACAACGCCTACTCCCTGTGGTGTGGCCGGCGCGCCCTCGAGGACGGTGTGATCCTCGCCAACGGCGACACCGTCCACCCGGTCTCGGTCGAGAAGACGCTGCTCGCCGCCCGCGGTGACGGCAAGAAGATCATCCTCGCTGTCGACACGGTGAAGAAGCTCGCCGACGAGGAGATGAAGGTAGTGGTCCGCCCCGGCAAGGGCGTCGAGAAGATCACCAAGCTGATGGAGCCGTCCGAGGCGACCGGCGAGTACATCGGCGTCACCCTCATCGAGGGCGACGCCGCCGCGGAGCTCTCCGACGCCCTGAAGACGGTGTGGGAGACCGACCCGCAGCAGTTCTACGAGCACGGCTACCAGGAACTGGTCAACCGCGGCTTCAAGATCGACGTGGCACCGATCGGCGACGTCTCCTGGGTCGAGATCGACAACCACGACGACCTGGCCCGAGGGCGGGAGATCGCGTGCCTGTACTGACGAGGCTCATCCCCTCGCCGGTCGTCGTCGACATCCGTCCCGGTGCCCTCGACGATCTGGCGAGCGTGCTCGCGGACGAGCGCATCTCGCACTCGGGCAAGCTGGCCGTCGCGGTCAGCGACGGCTCCGGCTCCCGCCTGCGTGAGCGGCTCGCCCCCAAACTGCCGGGCGCCAGCTGGTACGAGGTCGGCGGCGGCACCCTTGACGACGCGGTCCGGCTGGCCGGCGCGATGAAGGCCGGTCGCTACGACGCGCTGGTGGGCCTGGGCGGCGGCAAGATCATCGACTGCGCCAAGTTCGCCGCGGCGCGGGTCGGCCTGCCGCTCGTCGCGGTGCCCACGAACCTGGCGCACGACGGCCTGTGCTCGCCGGTCGCGACCCTCGACAACGACGCGGGCCGCGGCTCGTACGGTGTGCCGAACCCGATCGCGGTCGTCATCGACCTCGATGTCATCCGCGAGGCCCCGGCGCGTTTCGTGCGCGCGGGCATCGGCGACGCCGTGTCCAACATCTCGGCGATCGCGGACTGGGAGCTGGCCAACCGCGTCAACGGCGAGAAGATCGACGGCCTGGCCGCGGCGATGGCCCGGCAGGCCGGGGAGGCGGTGCTGCGCCACCCGGGCGGCGTCGGGGACAACGACTTCCTCCAGGTACTCGCCGAGGCGCTGGTCCTCAGCGGTATCGCCATGTCGGTCTCGGGCGACTCCCGACCGTCCTCCGGCGCGTGCCACGAGATCAACCACGCCTTCGACCTGCTGTTCCCAAGGCGCGCCGCCGCCCACGGCGAGCAGTGCGGGCTGGGCGCCGCCTTCGCGATGTATCTGCGCGGCGCGCACGAGGAGTCCGTGTTCATGGCCCAGGTGCTGCGCCGGCACGGGCTGCCCGTACTGCCGGAGGAGATCGGCTTCACGGTGGACGAGTTCGTCCAGGTCGTGGAGTTCGCCCCGCAGACCCGGCCCGGCCGCTACACGATCCTCGAACACCTCGACCTGAAGACCGACCAGATCAAGGACACCTACGCCGACTATGTCAAGGCCATCGGTAGCTGAACTCCGCCCCGTCGTTCACCCCGCGGGGGTGAAGGACCGGCGCAGCGGTGAGCACTGGGCTGGACGCCTCTACATGCGGGAGATCTCGCTGCGTGTGGACCGCTACCTGGTGAACACGCGGGTCACGCCCAACCAGCTGACCTACCTGATGACCGTCTTCGGTGTCCTCGCGGGCCCGGCCCTGCTGGTGCCGGGCGTCGCGGGCGCCGTGCTCGGCGTGGTCATGGTCCAGCTCTACCTGCTCCTCGACTGCGTCGACGGCGAGATCGCCCGCTGGAAGAAGCAGTTCTCGCTGGGCGGGGTGTACCTGGACCGGGTGGGGGCCTATCTGTGCGACGCCGCGGTGCTGGTGGGCTTCGGGCTGCGCGCCGCCGACCTCTGGGGCTCCGGGCGGATCGACTGGCTGTGGGCCTTCCTCGGTACCCTCGCCGCCCTCGGCGCCGTCCTGATCAAGGCCGAGACCGACCTCGTGGGCGTCGCCCGCCACCAGGGCGGCCTGCCGCCGGTCAAGGAGACCGCCTCCGAACCGCGCTCGTCCGGTCTGGCGCTGGCCCGCCGTGCGGCCTCCGCGCTGAAGTTCCACCGCCTGGTCCTCGGGATCGAGGCGTCCCTGCTGATCCTGGTCCTGGCGGTCATCGACGCGATCAGGGGAGACCTCTTCTTCGAGCGGCTCGGCGTCGCCGTGCTGGCCGGTATCGCGCTCGTCCAGACCCTGCTGCACCTGGTGTCCATCCTCGCCTCCAGCAGGCTGAAGTGAGGGGCGCGATAACGGTCGGGGCGGTGGTCATCACCATGGGCAACCGCCCCGCCGAGCTCCGCGCCCTCCTCGACTCGGTGGCCAAGCAGGACGGCGACCCGGTCCAAGTGGTCGTCGTCGGCAACGGTTCGCCCGTCCCCGACGTCCCCGAAGGCGTCCGGACCGTGGAGCTGCCCGAGAACCTCGGCATACCCGGCGGCCGCAACGTCGGCATCGAGGCCTTCGGCCCCAGCGGCAGCGATGTCGACGTGCTCCTGTTCCTGGACGACGACGGCCTGCTGGCCCGCAACGACACCGCGGAACTCTGCCGCCAGGCCTTCGCCGCCGACCCCCGGCTCGGCATCGTCAGCTTCCGCATCGCCGACCCCGACACCGGTGAGACACAGCGCCGCCATGTGCCGCGGCTGCGCGCCTCCGACCCGATGCGCTCATCCCGGGTCACCACCTTCCTCGGCGGCGCCAACGCCGTCCGTACGAAGGTCTTCGCCGAGGTCGGCGGTCTGCCCGACGAGTTCTTCTACGCCCATGAGGAGACGGACCTGGCCTGGCGGGCCCTGGACGCCGGCTGGATGATCGACTACCGGTCGGACATGGTGCTGTACCACCCCACGACCGCCCCCTCCCGGCACGCGGTCTACCACCGGATGGTCGCCCGCAACCGGGTCTGGCTGGCCCGCCGCAACCTGCCCGCCGTCCTCGTCCCCGTCTACCTGGGCGTCTGGATGCTCCTGACGCTGGTGCGCCGTCCCTCGCGGGCCGCCCTGAGCGCCTGGTTCGGGGGTTTCCGGGAGGGCTGGACGGCTCCGTGCGGCCGCCGGCGCCCCATGCGGTGGCGCACGGTGTGGCGGCTCAGCCGACTGGGCCGACCCCCGGTGATCTGACAAGCTCGATAGACGGAACCCGGCGGACGGGACCCCCACCCCGGCCCGCACCACCTGCGCGGGCAGGCCGCGCACACGGAGGACGGAGGGTGCGCCGACCTGTGGGTGAGACAACGCATGACGGCCGTATCGCGGTGAGCGAGGGACCGTCACTCGACGAAGGGCTGAGCGCGGCCGAGCTGGCCGCCAAGTACGGGCTCGCGGTCAGCGGTGCCCGGCCCGGGCTCGTCGAGTACGTCCGCCGGTTGTGGGGACGGCGTCACTTCATCCTCGCCTTCTCGCAGGCGAAGCTCACCTCGCAGTACAGCCAGGCGAAGCTGGGCCAGCTGTGGCAGGTCGCCACTCCGCTGCTGAACGCGTGCGTGTACTACTTGATCTTCGGGCTCATCCTGAAGGCCAGCCGGGGCATGCCGCACGGTACGTACATCCCGTTCCTGGTGACCGGCGTGTTCGTGTTCACCTTCACCCAGAGCTCGATGATGGCGGGTGTCCGGGCGATCTCCGGCAACCTGGGCCTGGTGCGCGCCCTGCACTTCCCGCGGGCCTCGCTGCCCGTCTCCTTCGCTCTGCAGCAGCTTCAGCAGCTCCTCTTCTCGATGATCGTGGTCTTCGTCGTGGTGGTGGGGTTCGGTAGCTACCCGCGCCTGTCCTGGCTGCTGATCGTTCCGGTGCTGGCGCTGCAGTTCCTCTTCAACACCGGTCTCGCGATGATCGTGGCGCGTATGGGCGCGAAGACGCCGGACCTGGCCCAGCTGATGCCGTTCGTCCTGCGTACCTGGATGTACACATCCGGGGTCATGTTCTCCCTGCACACCATGCTCGCCGGCCGACCCGAATGGGTCGTACGCGCGTTGCAGGTGAACCCGGCCGCCGTCTACATGGACCTGATGCGTTTCGCGCTCATCGAGGACTACGGGGCCGAGAACCTCCCCCCGCACGTCTGGGCCCTCGCGCTCTTCTGGGCGGTCGTCGTCTTCGCCGGCGGTTTTGTGTACTTCTGGAAGGCGGAGGAGCGGTACGGCCGTGGCTGAGCAGAACACCGGGGCCCGGGTGCCCACCGTCATCGCGGACGACCTGCACATCGTCTACCGCGTCAGCGGTGCGAAGAGTGGCAAGGGCAGCGCCACCGCCGCCCTCAGCCGCATCCTCAAGCGAGGCTCCGACGACGCGGCGCGCGGCGTGCGCAAGGTGCACGCGGTCAGGGGCGTCTCGTTCGTCGCCTACCGCGGCGAGGCGATCGGTCTGATCGGTTCGAACGGCTCCGGCAAGTCCACCCTGCTGCGGGCCATCGCCGGCCTGCTGCCCCCCGAGCGGGGCAAGGTCTACACCGACGGTCAGCCCTCGTTGCTCGGTGTGAACGCCGCCCTGATGAACGACCTGACCGGCGAGCGGAACGTCATCCTGGGCGGCCTCGCGATGGGCATGTCCCGCGAGGAGATCAAGGCCCGCTACCAGGAGATCGTCGACTTCTCGGGCATCAACGAGAAGGGCGACTTCATCACCCTGCCGATGCGCACCTACTCCTCCGGTATGGCGGCACGGCTGCGGTTCTCCATCGCTGCCGCCAAGGACCACGACGTCCTCATGATCGACGAGGCCCTCGCCACCGGGGACCGCAAGTTCCAGATGCGCTCCGAGGAGCGGATCCGGGAGCTGCGCAAGGAGGCGGGCACGGTGTTTCTGGTCAGTCACAACAACAAGTCGATCCGGGACACCTGCGACCGCGTCCTGTGGCTGGAGCGCGGCGAGCTGCGGATGGACGGCCCGACCGAAGAGGTCCTCAAGGAGTACGAGAAGTTCACGGGCAAGTAACCGGGTGATCCACAGGGCCCCGCCGGAACGTTTCCTGCGGGCCCTGTGTCTGCAAAGGAAACGCCAACTCTGTTTGCGGTCAGGAATCTTGACGCCAATCGGTGTGTTGTTGTGATGTGCAGGACACCCCGACGAACCTCGCTCCGTTGTACAACGTAAGCTGTACCGGTGCTGATTCGCGGCAACTGGGGCGATAATGCCCCGCACCCCCACACACCTGCCGCGCTGCGCGGAGGCGGGGCGGCGTGTCCGAAATAGGATGTATTAGGTCAGCAGTGTAGAACGGGAGATGTGACGGCAATGGCTACGGAAAGTCTGCAGCTCCGCGAGGCATGTGCCGTCTCCGCGGCGGGCGGCGAGCGGTGACCCAAGCCGGGACGGCGCGCACCGGCGATCCGGAGCGCGGCACCCTCGACAAAGCTGCGGACGAGAACTTCCCCGTGGCGCCCTTCTTCCTGCCCAGGGCCTGGCGTGCCGATCTGATGGCCGTCTACGGCTTCGCCCGTCTGGTCGACGACATCGGTGACGGCGATCTCGCTCCCGGTGGCGCCGACGCCCGCCTTCTCGGCGTGCCGCCCGAGGAGGCGGAGGACCGCCTCACCCTTCTGGACGCCTTCGAGGCCGATCTGCACCGGGTCTTCGACTCGACGCCGCGTCACCCCCTCCTGCGCCGCCTCCAGCCCACGGTCCGGCGCGCCGGCCTCACCCCCGAGCCGTTCCTCGGCCTGATCGCCGCCAACCGCCAGGACCAGCTCGTCAGCCGATATGAGACCTACGACGACCTCCTCGCCTACTGCGAACTGTCCGCCAACCCGGTCGGCCGGCTCGTCCTCGCCGTCACCGGCACCTCCACCCCCGAACGCATCCGGCGCTCCGACGCGATCTGCACCGCACTGCAGATCGTGGAGCATCTCCAGGATGTGGCAGAGGACCTCGGCCGCGACCGTATCTACCTGCCCGCCGAGGACATGAAGCGCTTTTATGTCCAGGAGACGGATCTCGCCACGAAAACAGCAGGCGCATCGGTGCGCGCTCTGGTTGCATACGAAGCAGAACGCGCCCGCGAGCTCCTGAATGAAGGCGCCCCCCTGGTGGGTAGCGTCCACGGCAGGCTGAGGCTGCTGCTTGCAGGGTTCGTGGCGGGAGGGAGGGCGGCTGTCCACGCGATCACCGCTGCCGAATACGACGTACTTCCCGGCCCGCCCAAACCCGGCAAGCTCCGGTTGCTGCGTGAGGTGGGCGTGACTCTGCGAGGAGAGGGGTGATCCGGACCGTGGAGTCGGAACAGCACATGTCGCCACCGGTGCTCGCCGCGTACAGCTACTGCGAGACCGTCACCGGGCAGCAGGCCCGCAACTTCGCCTACGGCATCAGGCTTCTGCCGACGCCGAAGCGCCGTGCGATGTCCGCGCTGTACGCGTTCTCGCGGAGGGTCGACGACATCGGCGACGGCGTACTGGCGCCGGACGTCAAAGCCGAGCGGCTGGAGGAGACCCGGAGGCTGCTGGACCGGATCAGGAACGAAGAGGTGGCCGAGGACGACACCGACCCGGTCGCGGTCGCCCTGGCCCACGCCGCCCGGCACTTCCCGATCCCGCTCGGCGGCCTCGACGAACTCATCGACGGCGTCCTCAAGGACGTCCGCGGCGAGACCTACGAGACCTGGGACGACCTGAAGGTCTACTGCCGCTGTGTGGCCGGGGCCATCGGGCGGCTCTCGCTGGGTGTGTTCGGCACCGAGCCGGGGGCGCGGGGGGCCGAACGCGCGCCGGAGTATGCCGACACGCTCGGGCTCGCGCTGCAACTCACCAACATCCTGCGGGACGTTCGCGAGGACGCCGAGGGTGGGCGCGTCTATCTGCCCGCCGACGACCTGGCCAAGTTCGGCTGCTCGGCCGGGTTCCACGGGCCGACCCCGCCCGAGGGCTCCGACTTCGCGGGCCTCGTGCACTTCGAAGTACGCCGGGCCCGGGCCCTCTTCGCCGAGGGCTACCGGCTGTTGCCCATGCTCGACCGGCGCAGCGGCGCCTGCGTCGCCGCCATGGCCGGTATCTACCGCCGGCTCCTCGACCGCATCGAGCGCGAGCCGGCGGCCGTGCTGCGCGGCCGGGTCTCGCTGCCCGGCCGTGAGAAGGCGTACGTCGCCGTGCGCGGTCTGTCGGGTCTGGACGCGCGCAGCGTGACCCGACGGACCGTCAGGAGGCGTCCGTGACGGACAACCCACTCCCAGGTCACTCGACCGCCGAAAAGCGGCAGGCAACCCTCCGGTGCGGCGCGGCGTCCCTGACTGCGACGGCCTGCCGTGCATCGTTCAAGCACCACGGCGGACCGGCAGGGGAGGAAGCACGATGAGCGACGGCACACAGCAGGAGGGCCCGGCCGCGGACACCGCCGGGCACCCCGCGACGCCGTCAGGATCCGCCGTCGTCGTCGGCGGTGGGATCGCCGGGATCACGGCCGCACTCGCGCTCGCCGACGCCGGTGTACGGGTCACCCTGCTGGAGGGGCGCCCGCGCCTGGGCGGTCTCGCCTTCTCCTTCGAGCGCGGTGACTTGACCGTCGACAACGGCCAGCACGTCTATCTGCGCTGCTGCACTGCCTACCGCTGGTTCCTCGACCGTATCGACGCGAGCGCGCTCGCCCCGCTGCAGGATCGTCTCGACGTGCCCGTTCTCGACGCGAACGCGGCACCGGGGCGCAGGCTCGGCAGACTACGGCGCGACGCACTGCCCGTACCCCTGCACCTCGGGCGCAGCCTCGCCACCTACCCCCATCTCTCGCTCGCCGAGCGCGCCAGAGTCGGGCGTGCCGCACTCGCGCTCCGAGCACTGGACCTCGGCGATCCCGCGCTGGACGCGCAGGACTTCGGCAGCTGGCTGGCCGCGCACGGTCAGTCGGCGCGTGCCGTCGAGGCACTGTGGGACCTGGTCGGGGTCGCCACCCTCAACGCGGTGGCCGGCGACGCATCGCTCGGGCTCGCCGCGATGGTGTTCAAGACCGGTCTGCTGTCCGACCCGGGCGCGGCCGACATCGGATGGGCTCGCGTCCCGCTGGGCGAACTGCACGACCGGCAGGCCCGCAAGGCGCTCGACTCCGCGGGCGTGCGTACCGAGGTCCGTGCACGCGTCACCTCCATCTCTACTGACGGAAACGGGAACTGGAGCGTTCAGGTTCCCGGCGAGCGCATCGAGGCCGACGCCGTCGTCCTCGCCGTACCCCAGCGCGAGGCCCACGATCTGCTGCCCCCGGGCGCGGTCGACGCCCCCGAGCGGCTGCTCGAGATCGGCACCGCGCCGATCCTCAACGTCCATGTCGTCTACGACTGCAAGGTGTTGAGCCAACCGTTCTTCGCCGCGCTCGGCTCCCCGGTGCAGTGGGTCTTCGACCGCACCGAGGCCTCCGGGCTGCGCGAGGGCCAGTACCTCGCGGTGTCGCAGTCGGCCGCCCAGGAGGAGATCGACGAGCCCGTGGCGGTGCTGCGGGAGCGCTATCTCCCGGAACTCCAGAGGCTGTTGCCCGCCACCCGCGGCGCAGAGGTGAAGGACTTCTTCGTGACCCGGGAACGCACGGCGACGTTCGCCCCCGCCCCGGGCGTCGGGCGGCTGCGGCCCGGCGCCCGTACCAAGGCCCCCGGCCTGTATCTGGCCGGAGCGTGGACCGCCACCGGGTGGCCCGCGACCATGGAAAGCGCGGTCCGCAGTGGAGTCGGTGCGGCAGGCGCCGCGCTGGGCGCCCTGGGCCGGTCCGGCGCACATCTCGCCGGCCTCTTCGAGGAGGCGGCATGAGCGCCGATCAGCACGGGACAGACCCCCGCACCCCCGGTATCGCAACAAGAGGAGAGACTGTGCCCACTGTGCCCCCGGCCGAGACGGCCGCTCGTAGGACCGCGGTGGACGTGTCCGCGCTTCTGGAGCGCGGCCGGACCCTGGCCACCCCGGTGCTGCGGGAGGCAGTGGACCGACTGGCACCGCCCATGGACACCGTCGCCGCCTATCACTTCGGCTGGATCGACGCCGAGGGCAATCCCGCGGACGGCGACGGCGGCAAGGCCGTGCGTCCCGCCCTCGCCCTGCTCTCCGCCCAGGCCGCGGGCCGTGACCCCGAGGTCGGCGTGCCCGGCGCGGTCGCGGTCGAGCTGGTGCACAACTTCTCGCTGCTGCACGACGACCTGATGGACGGCGACGAACAGCGCCGCCACCGCGACACCGTGTGGAAGGTGCATGGACCCGCCCAGGCCATCCTGGTCGGCGACGCCCTGTTCGCGCTGGCCAATGAGGTCCTGCTGGAACTCGGCACCGTGGAGGCCGGACGCGCCACCCGCCGTCTGACCACCGCCACACGCGCCCTGATCGACGGTCAGGCCCAGGACATCTCGTACGAGCACCGCGACCGCGTCAGCGTCCCGGAGTGCCTGGAGATGGAGGGCAACAAGACCGGCGCCCTGCTGGCCTGCGCCTCGTCCATCGGCGCGGTCCTCGGCGGCGCGGACGACTCGACCGCCGACACCCTGGAGAAGTACGGCTACCACCTCGGCCTCGCCTTCCAGGCCGTCGACGACCTCCTCGGCATCTGGGGCGACCCGGAGGCCACCGGAAAGCAGACCTGGAGCGATCTGCGCCAGCGCAAGAAGTCCCTGCCCGTGGTGGCCGCGCTCGCGGCGGGGGGACCCGCCTCCGAGCGGCTCGGCGAGATCCTCGCCGAGGACGCCAAGAGCAGCGACTTCGAGAACTTCTCCGAGGAGGAGTTCGCGGCCCGCGCCGCGCTCATCGAGGAGGCGGGCGGCCGGGAGTGGACCACCCAGGAGGCGCGTCGCCAGCACGCGATCGCCGTCGAGGCCCTGGACTCGGTCCGGATGCCCGAGGAGGTGCGCGCGCAGTTCACGGCGCTCGCGGATTTCGTCGTCGTACGAAAGAGATGATCACTATCGGTCGAATACACCGCGCGTAGTCGCCGGCCGGTGCCTCCCCACGTTCGACCTCGCTCGAGCAGGGGTCGCCCATCGGGTACGTGCACCGGCCGACGGCGGACCCACAGCAGCACGATTTGCACGACTGCACGAAGGGGAAGCCATGACAGCGACGACCGACGGAAGCACCGGGGCAGTGCCGCCCCGCGCTGCCTCGGCCAGCGAGACAAACGAACCGCTCCCGCAGGCGGCCGGGACGGTCGGCACCAGAGAAGCCGCCGAGCGCGCCATGCGGCGCGCCACGGACTTCCTGCTCGCCCGGCAGGACACCCAGGGCTGGTGGAAGGGCGACCTCGAGACGAACGTCACGATGGACGCCGAGGACCTGCTGCTCCGCCAGTTCCTGGGAATCCGTGACGAGAAGACCACCCGAGCCGCGGCTCTCTTCATCCGTGGCGAGCAGCGCGACGACGGGACCTGGGCCACCTTCTACGGCGGGCCCGGTGAACTCTCCGCCACCATCGAGGCGTACGTCGCCCTGCGCCTGGCCGGCGACGCACCCGACGAGCCGCACATGGCGAAGGCGTCGGCGTGGGTCCGCGAGCAGGGAGGCATCGCGGCCTCCCGTGTCTTCACCCGGATCTGGCTCGCCCTCTTCGGCTGGTGGAAGTGGGAGGACCTCCCGGAACTGCCGCCGGAGCTCATCTACTTCCCGAAGTGGATGCCGCTGAACATCTACGACTTCGGGTGCTGGGCACGGCAGACCATCGTTCCGCTCACCATCGTCTCGGCCAAGCGCCCGGTGCGGCCCGCGCCCTTCCCGCTCGACGAACTGCACACCGACCCGAGCGATCCCAATCCGGCCAGGGACCTCGCGCCGGTGGCGAGTTGGGACGGTGTCTTCCAGCGACTCGACAAGGCGCTGCACCAGTTCCGCAAGGTCGCCCCGCGCGGGCTGCGCAGGGGCGCCATGAACGCCGCCGCCCGCTGGATCATCGAGCGGCAGGAGAACGACGGCTGCTGGGGCGGGATCCAGCCGCCCGCGGTGTACTCGGTCATCGCCCTGCACCTGCTCGGCTACGACCTCCAGCACCCGGTGATGCGCGAGGGCATCGCGTCCCTCGACCGCTTCGCCGTGTGGCGCGAGGACGGCGCCCGCATGATCGAGGCGTGTCAGTCCCCGGTGTGGGACACCTGCCTCGCCACCATCGCGCTCGCGGACGCGGGTGTGCCCGCAGACCACCCGCAGTTGGTGAAGGCCGCCGACTGGATGGTCGGCGAAGAGATCGTCCGGCCGGGCGACTGGTCGGTGAAGAGGCCTCAACTGCCTCCGGGTGGCTGGGCGTTCGAGTTTCACAACGACAACTACCCTGACATCGACGACACCGCGGAGGTCGTCCTCGCCCTGCGCCGTGTGAGCCACCACGACCCGGAGCGGGTCGAGAAGGCCATCGGGCGCGGGGTGCGCTGGAATCTCGGTATGCAGTCGAGGAACGGTGCCTGGGGCGCCTTCGACGTCGACAACACCAGCCCGTTCCCCAACCGGCTGCCGTTCTGCGACTTCGGTGAGGTCATCGACCCGCCGTCCGCCGACGTCACCGCGCACGTCGTGGAGATGCTCGCGGTCGAGGGCCTGTCCCACGACCCGCGCACCCGCCGGGGCATCGAGTGGTTGCTGGCCGAACAGGAGTCGGACGGCTCGTGGTTCGGGCGCTGGGGCGTCAACTACATCTACGGCACGGGCTCGGTGGTACCCGCTCTGGTCGCCGCCGGCATCCCCGGCTCGCATCCGGCGATCCGCCGGGCCGTCGCGTGGCTGGAGAGCGTGCAGAACGACGACGGCGGCTGGGGCGAGGACCTGCGCTCCTACAAGTACGTCCAGGAGTGGAGCGGCCGCGGCGCCTCCACAGCCTCGCAGACGGCGTGGGCGCTGCTCGCACTGCTGGCGGCGGGGGAGAGCCAGAGCAAGGCCGCGGAGCTCGGTATCGAGTTCCTCGCCCGGACCCAGAACGAGGACGGCTCCTGGGACGAGCCGTACTTCACCGGTACCGGTTTCCCCTGGGACTTCTCCATCAACTACCACCTCTACCGGCAGGTCTTCCCGCTCACCGCGCTCGGCCGCTACGTCAACGGCGAACCGTTCGCCGAGGTCAAGGGGAGCTGATGAGCCAGAAGCCCGATCCGGCCCCGCTGCTGATCGCCTGCGCGCTCGGCATCGAGCACCTCGCCCTGCGCAGCCGCCACCGCACGGGCGCCGACGGGCCCCTCACCCTGCTCCGCACGGGGATGGGACCCCGGGCGGCCGAACGCTCGGTCACCCGGGCGCTCGCCGACCCGGCCCTCGCCAAGGCGGCCGTCGTCGCCACGGGCTTCTGTGCGGGGCTCGCCCCGGGTATGCACCCCGGCGACCTGGTCGTCGCCGAGGAGGCCCGGGATCCGCGCGGTACCACCCCGTGCGTGGGCACCGAACTGCTCATCAAGGAACTCGCCCGCGTCGTCCCGGGGCGCACCGTCCACACCGGGCCGCTCACCGGCTCGGACCATGTCGTCCGCGGTCAGGAGCGGTCGGAACTGCTCGCGACCGGTGCGATCGCGGTCGACATGGAGTCCGCGGCCACGCTCTACAGCTCCGTGCGGGTGGGCGTGCGTCCGGTTGCGGCCGTCCGGGTGGTCGTGGACGCTCCAGAACATGAACTCGTCCGTATCGGCACGTTGCGCGGTGGAATATCAGCTTTCCGCGTTCTTCGTGCCGTCCTTCCCGCTTTCTTCGAATGGCACCGTTCTTTGCTGCTCCCTCGGAGGTGAGCCAGATGGCCATGCCGCTGCGTCAGTCCATCAAGGTCGCTACATATCTTTTCGAACAGAAACTCAAGAAGCGGGACAAGTTCGCGCTGCTGGTGGAGTTGGAACCTCTCTTCGCCTGCAACCTGAAGTGCGAGGGCTGCGGCAAGATCCAGCATCCGGCAGGCGTGCTCAAGCAGCGCATGCCCGTTGCCCAGGCGGTGGGAGCGGTGCTCGAATCCGGTGCGCCGATGGTGTCCATCGCGGGCGGAGAGCCCTTGATGCATCCGCAGATCGACGAGATCGTGCGGCAGTTGGTGGCCAAGAAGAAGTTCGTCTTCCTCTGCACCAACGCGCTGTTGATGCGCAAGAAGATGGACAGGTTCAAGCCGTCCCCCTATTTCGCCTGGGCGGTCCACATCGACGGGCTGCGTGAGCGGCACGACGCCTCGGTGGCCAAGGAGGGCACCTTCGACGAGGCGGTGGAGGCCATCAAGGAGGCCAAGCGGCGCGGATTCCGGGTCACCACCAACTCGACCTTCTTCAACACGGACACCCCGCAGACCATCGTGGAGGTGCTGAACTACCTCAACGACGACCTGCAGGTCGACGAGATGATGCTCTCGCCCGCCTACGCCTACGAGAAGGCCCCCGACCAGGAGCACTTCCTCGGCGTCCAGCAGACCCGCGAGCTCTTCAAGAAGGCCTTCTCGGGCGGCAACCGCAGGCGGTGGCGGCTCAACCAGAGCCCGCTCTTCCTCGATTTCCTGGAGGGCAAGGTCGACTTCCCCTGCACCGCGTGGGCGATCCCGAGCTACTCGCTCTTCGGCTGGCAGAAGCCCTGCTATCTGATGAGCGACGGCTACGTGGCCACCTACAAGCAGCTGCTGGAGGAGACCGACTGGGACCAGTACGGCCGCGGCAAGGACCCGCGCTGCGCCAACTGCATGGCGCACTGCGGCTACGAGCCGACCGCCGTGCTCGCCACCATGGGCTCCCTGAAGGAGTCCCTGCGGGCCGCCCGCGAGACCATGGTCAGCGGAAAGCAGCGGTGACGAGATGACCGCCGTTCCCTTGGGGATCCCCGAGGTACCGGTCCGGCCGGCAGTGCCGCGGCGCGTGTCGCGGCAGATCCAGGTCGGGCCGGTGGCGGTCGGGGGCGGGGCCCCGGTGTCGGTGCAGTCGATGACGACGACTCGTACGTCGGACATCGGTGCCACGTTGCAGCAGATCGCGGAGCTGACGGCGTCGGGCTGCCAGATCGTCCGGGTGGCGTGTCCGACGCAGGACGACGCGGA